>NZ_JAJPWR010000007.1:0-451675 GCF_046548995.1 Amycolatopsis sp. lyj-109 | reverse complement strand
GCACCTGCTCCCAAAACCGCACCCGCACATCCCGCAACAACGGCACCCGACCTACCCGACCAGCCACAACACCCTCCAACCATCGGTGTTGCAACCACCCCATGAACCCAAGCGGCCTTCGGTGCGTGAGACGCAACCAAGGCCGCCTTGGGGCGCTAGCAGGCCGGTCCGTCGCAGGTGCCGCGTTCGTAGGCTTCCAGCGTCGCGATCACCAGCTGCCGTTCGCCGGGGGTCAACGGCGTCAGGGCGTCGCTCCAGGCTTTAGCGCCCCGGGCGAGCCAGGCGTCGACCGCCGGGCGCTTGTCCTCGGCGATGCTGACGATCGTGCGGCGGCGGTCGGCCGGGTCTTCGTCGCGGTTGAGCAGGCTCTGGCGGCTGAGGTCGCCGACCATCAGACTCGCCGTCGTCGGCGCGACCTGGAGGCGGGTGGCGAGCTCGGTGACCGTCATCGGGCCGTCGAAGAGCAGGTAGGACAGCAGCGAAAGGTGCCTCGGCGCCAGCGCGCAGCCGTCCAGCTCGGCCGGCACCGGCGTGCGCTTCGCCCGGCCGACCAGGCGTGGCATGAGCAGCAGGAGCTGCCGCACGCCGTCCTCGACACTCGGTCCGGCCTCCGTTGACACCGCTCACCTTCCGTCGGTAGCTTTGTTTGCAAAGCAAACACTTGTGAGCTTACTCGCGCCCGGCCGAGCGTACCGGCCAGAAACAGGGGATCCCATGACCGCGCCAGCCGATATGAACGACTTCAACAAGCAGGTCGTCGCGGAGTTCCGCGCCAACGAGGGCAAGGTCGGCAACTACTTCGAGGGCAAGAACGTGCTCTTGCTCACCACCATCGGCGCGAAGAGCGGCGAGGAGCGCCTCTCCCCGCTCGTCTACACCACGGACGGCGACCGCTACGTCGTCGCGGCGTCCATGGGCGGCGCACCGAAGAACCCCGCCTGGTACCACAACCTGGTGGCCAACCCGAAGGTCACGGTCGAGGTCGGCGCGGAGAAGTTCGAGGCGACGGCCACGGTGATCGCCGACCGCGCCGAGCGCGACCGCCTGTACGCGGGCATGGTGGCGCACGCGGAGGGCTTCGCGGAGTACGAGACGAAGACCGACCGGCTCATCCCGATCGTGGTCCTGGAGCGCTAGTGGTGGTCGTGAGTGGTAATTCGGGTTCTAACCCGAATTACCACTCACGACCAGCTGCGGCAGACCGGCAGGCCGGCGTCCAGGATTGTCCTGGCAGGCTGTCTTCGGCCGCACGAACAAAGATCTCGCCCTGCAGTACTAGGACGCGACCGGCGCAGGCTCGGGCTCGGCGCGCGTTTCGGCAGGACGTTCGGCCTCCTGCCGCTCCGCGCGCCGGGCTTCCTTGCGGGTGATCAGCCGCTTGCCGACCTCGATCAGGGGCTTCTCGACCCAGCGGTGGATCAGGTCCGCGATCGCCAGGCCGACCACGAACACCGTCAGCGCCGAGACCGTCCGGTGCTGACCCAGCCCGGGCACCGCCTGCACGACGGCGAAGTGCACCGGCCCCTGCAGCAGGTACAGCGAGTACGAGCGCTCGCCCACGAACCGCATCGGGGCCGTGCTGAGCAGCCAGCGCAGCGGGCCCGGGCTCACCAGCACGATCAGCAGGAGCATCGTCAGCGCCGCGTACGCCACCAGCAGCCAGAGGTTGTTGCGGGTCTCGTGCCACAGGTCGTCGAAGTTCGTGTGCAGCAGCGCGAACGCGGCGAAGATCGGGATCGCCGCCAGCGGGTGCGTCAGCGGCTTCAGCAGCGCGTACCCGCGGCGGTAGTGCAGCAGGATCGCCAGCAGGCAGCCGCCCGCCAGGATGAAGTAGTGGATCGTCGAGCGGTAGATCGCGGTCTGCGACTCGTTCAGCACGAAGCCGCCGGTGGTCAGCGGGACCAGCGCCAGCAGCGCGATCATCGACACGCCGACCAGCAGGAACTTGCGCTTCGCCGCGCCGATCCCGATCGCGACCAGCAGGAACGGCCAGACGAGGTAGAACTTCTCCTCGATGCCGAGCGTCCACGAGCCGCTGAAGAAGTTGTCCGTGCCGGTGGTGGCCGCCGGCAGGAACTCGTTCAGGAACGTCAGGTAGTACTTCAGCGCCTGCGGGAAGTCGCGCGAGTAGAACTCGCCGCGCAGGATGACGAACGCGACGATCCCGCCGAGGATCACCAGGTACGGCGGCAGGATCCGGAACACGCGCCGGATGTAGAAGTTCGACAGCGAGATCCGGCCGGTGCGATCCTGCTCGCGCAGCAGCAGCGTCGTGATCAGGAAGCCGGACAGCACGAAGAAGAGGTAGACGCCGACCCAGCCCGACAGCCACGTCCAGTTCGGCCCGCCGAAGTGGAAGAAGATGACCATCGTGGCGGCGAGCGCGCGCAGGCCGTCGAGCCCCGGGAACCGCCGCATGCCGAGGTAGTCCTCGTGGCTCATCGTGCGCAAGACGGTTCCCCTATCAGTGTGATCAGGCGGCCCGAGTATATGGCCGCCTGATCCGGGCCGGTTCGCCGCCTCACCCCGCCCGGAAGACGTTCCCGGCGTCGTACCGGCGCTTCAGCTCCCGGAGCCGCCGCAGGTCGGCGGCCGGAAAGACGCTCTCCCCCACCTCCTCCGGCGCGTGCTCGCCGTAGACGAACGGCAGCAACCGGCCGGTCGTCCACGGCGCCAGCGCGTCGAACAGCTTCGCGTGCGCGCGCCGGACCGCCGCGACGCCGTCGTCGCCCACCATCGACAACGCCCGGACGACGAACTCGGCCGAGGAGTCCCAGCCCACGCCCGGCGTCTCCGGGGTCCGGGCGAGCGCGCCGCCCAGCCGGTCGATGATCAGCACCGGCGGCGCGGCCGCGCCGGGGCCCGCGTGCTCGACGATCGCGTCGAGCATGGCGTCGTTCAGCTGGGAGACGGTCGCGTTGGTGCCGTGGTAGCCGTGCGGCTGCCGCGGCTCGGCCGCGATCGACCCCGACTCGGTGAACGGCAGCCGGCGCAGCGTGTCCGTCAGCGCGGGGGCGACGGCCCGCAGCGGCGCGACGACGTCGTCGCCGTCCTCGCCGAGGTAGGCGATCCGGATCTGGGCGACGTGCCGGCCGCGCACCGGCTCGGGCACCATCGGCAGGTCAGGGTACTGGATCATGGCCAGTGACGTCGTCAGCGTGTCCGGCGCGGCCGCCGACCACGTCCGCCAGGCCCGCAGCACGGCCGGCACGTCGGCGCTGCCGAAGGTGAGGCTGCCACCGTAGAGGTCGCCGACCGGCAGGAGATCGAACTCGATCGCCGTCACGATGCCGAAGGCGTCGCGACCCCCGCGCAGGGCCCAGAACAGGTCCGAACCCGGCTCGACGCGCCGGAGTTCGCCGTCGGCGGTCACGACGTCGAGGGCGCGGACGTGGTCGGCGGCGCGGCCGTACCGGCGGGCCATCAGCCCGAAGCCGCCGCTGAGCGTGTAGCCGACGACGCCGACGTCCGGCGACGAGCCGCTGAGCGGCGCCAAGCCGTGCTCGCCGGCGGCTTGGATCACGGCCTCCCACCGGACACCCGCCTCGACGCGGGCGGTGCGGGCCCCGGCGTCGATCTCGACGCCGGTCATCCGTCGGGTGCTGATCAGGACGCCGTCGGTGCCCGCGGTCAGGCCGTGCCCGGTGGCCTGGACCGCGACGGTCAGCCCGTGCTCGGCCGCGTAGCGCACCGCGGCGGCGACGTCCTCGGCGCTTTCGGCGGCGGCGACGGCCGCGGGCGCGGTGGGCACCGACGTCTGGAATCCGGCGGCTTCTTCGGCGTACCCGTCCTGACCGGGGTGGAGGAGGTTCATCTCGGGTCCTTTCGTTCGTTGCCTCCAGCTTCGGACGGAGTCGATCAGAAGTCCAAGATCTGGTTTGTCTACTCGCTAGAATCAGTGCTTATGGAACTGCACCAGCTCGCGTACTTCGTCGCCGTGGCGGAGGAGGGCAACTTCACGCGCGCGGCGGAGCGGCTGCACGTCGCTCAGCCGGGAGTGAGTGCGCAGGTCAAGCGCCTGGAGCGGGAGCTCGGGCAGGAGCTGCTGGACCGCTCCGGCCGGACGGTCCGGCTCACCGACGTCGGCGCCGCGGCCCTGCCGCACGCCCGGGCCGCGCTCGCGGCGGTGCGGGGGGTGCGCGAAGCCGTCGAGGAACTCGCCGGGCTGGTCCGCGGGCAGGTCGCGATCGGCATGGTGACGTCGGTGGGCCCGGTCGGGCTGCCCGACCTGCTGGCCGGCTTCCACGAGCGGTACCCGGCGGTCGAAATCACGCTCTCGGAGGCCGACTCCGACACCATGCTGGCGGCGCTGCGCGAGGGACGGCTCGACCTCGCCGTCGTCGGCATCTCGACGGCCCCGCCGCCCGGCATCGCGACGCAAGTGCTGCTCGAGGAGCCGTTCCTGGCCGTCACCGCGCCGTCAGGTCCCTTCTCCGGACGGGACGAAGTGGACATTCCCGAGCTCGACGGCCTGCCGCTGATGGCGCTGCCCAAGGGGACGGGCCTGCGCACGGCGTTGGACGCGGCCTTCGCGCGGGCGGGGCTGACGCCGCGGATCGCGTTCGAAGCGGCCGACCCGAACGTGCTGGTGCAGCTGGCGACGCGCGGGCTCGGGGTGGCGATCGTGCCGGAGTCGCTGGCCCGGTACCACCAGGCGGAACTGCGGATCGTCGGCCTTCGCGGGCCGGGGTTGCGGGGCATGCTGGCGCTGGCCTGGCGGACGGACGGGCCGTTGAGCCCGGCCGCGCGCGCGTTGATCGCGTTCGCCCGGGCGGCTTACCGCTCTTGACGAGTCGTCAACAGGAGCGTTCCCTGGATCGATGACCGAGACCGCCCTCCGCGACGCCGTCATCGGCGCCGGGCTGCTGGCCGGCAGCGCGAACGTGATCATGCAGCTGTCCCGCGCGCCCGTCGGCCACGGCGTCCTGGAGAGCCGGGTCGACCGCGGCAACCTCTTCCGCCACCCGGTGAAGCGGACCCGGACCACGCTGACCTACCTGGCGGTCGCGACGATGGGCACCGACGCCGAGCGCGCGGCCTACCGGGCGGGCGTCAACCGGGCCCACGCGCAGGTGCACTCGACCGCGTCGAGCCCGGTCGCCTACGACGCCTTCGACACCGACCTGCAGCTGTGGGTCGCGGCCTGCCTGTACAAGGGCTTCGAAGACGTCTACCTCGCTCTCGTCGGCGGCGAGCCGGAGCGGTTCTACGCCGAGGCCGCCGCCCTCGGCACCACGCTGCAGGTGCGTCCCGAGATGTGGCCCGGCGACCGGGTGGCCTTCGAGGAGTACTGGGCCGGCGGGCTGGCCGGGATCGGCGTCGACGACACGGTCCGCCGCTACCTCACCCGGATCGTCGACCTGGAGTTCCTGCCGCCGGTGTTCGCCGTGCCCGGCCGCCGGTTCCACCGGTTCGTGACCACCGGGTTCCTCCCGCAGCGCTTCCGCGACGAGATGCGGCTGCCGTGGACCGCCGCCGACCAGCGCCGGTTCGCCGCGCTGCTCGCCGCGCTCGGCCGCGTCGTCCGCGTCCTGCCCGGGCCGCTGCGGCGGTTCCCGTTCAACCTCTGCCTCTTCGATCTCCGGTGGCGGCTGCGGACCGGACGTCCGCTCGTTGGGAGTTGACCGCCTCTCGCGGGGACGCGAGGGTGGGCCGATGAGCGGTGATGAAGAGCGGCACGGCGTCAAGCTGAGCAGTCTCGACCAGGAGGTCTTCCCCGACGCGGGGGTCACCAAGCGCGAGCTGCTGGACTACCTCGAAGCGGTGTCCGGCCGGATGCTGCCGGAGCTGCACGACCGGCTGCTGAGCGTCGTGCGGGTGCTGCGCGGCCAGGGGCCGTTCATGCAGAAGAACCTGCCGAAGTACACGCCGGAGTGGGTGGAGCGGCGGGCGCTGTGGGCCGACCGCTCGCGCCGCGAAGTCACCTACGCGCTCTGCAACGACCTCCGCACGCTGCTGTGGTTCGGCAACCAGCGCGCGATCGAGTACCACACCTCGCTGTACCGCGGCGAGCCCGCGAACGGGGCGACGCACCTGATCCTCGACCTCGACCCGCCCCCGGACGCCCCGTTTTCGCTGGCCGTGGGCGCCGCGAAGCTGGTGCGGGAGGCGTTGCGCAAGGACGGCCTCGACGGCGCGGTGAAGACCAGTGGCTCGAAGGGGGTCCACGTCTTCGTACCGCTCGCGCCGGGACAGCCGACGGAGGACATCGCCGCGGCCACTCGCGCGGTCGCGGCCCGGGCCGAGCGGATCGACCCGGCGCTGGGCACGACGGAGTTCGTGCTCGAACGCCGCGAAGGCAAGGTGTTCCTGGATTCGACGCGGGCCGGCGGCGGAACGGTGGTCTCGGTCTACAGCCCGCGTCACCGCCCGGGCGCGCCGGTGTCGTTCCCGGTCCGCTGGGCCGACGTCGACGACGTCAAGCCGGCCGACTTCACCGTGCACACGGTCCCGGACCTGCTGGGCGGCGGTGACCCGTGGACCGAGGAGATGCCGGAGCCGTTCGTGCTGCCCGCGGACCTGGTCGAGGAGGGGCACACGATCCCGATCGCCCGGGTGGCCGCGATGCACGAGGGCAAACGCCGGGCCCGCTCCTGACCCACCCGGGCACTTTCACGTGAAAGTGCCCTCAGGCGGCCTGGTTGTGGCCGTAGCCGAGGGGACGGCGCAGGGACGCGCGGGTGATCGTGACGATCCGGGCCGGCCGGTGCTCGACGCGGTGGCGGGCCAGCCAGACGACGTCCCGGCCGAACGACCACACCAGCGAGGACAGCGCGACCGCGACCGCGGCGAACGTCACCGACGGCGGCAGCAGCTCCGAGATCGCGACCACGAGCACGACGCCCTGCACGGCTGCGACCGTCTTGCGCGCCATGCTCGGGTACAGCGGCGCGGTCAGCCAGGACATGGTCCACGAGGCGGCGACGAACGCGTACCGCATCAGGCCGATCGCCAGCACCCACAGCCCGAGCGCGCGGGACACCTGGATGCACAGCAACAAGATCAAAAACGCGTCGACCTCCATGTCGAAGCGCGCGCCGAACTCCGACGCCGTCCCGGTGCGCCGGGCCACCTGGCCGTCGAGCCCGTCCAGCAGCAGCGCCACGCCGACCAGCC
This sequence comes from Amycolatopsis sp. lyj-109, assembly GCF_046548995.1. NCBI lineage: Bacteria > Bacillati > Actinomycetota > Actinomycetes > Pseudonocardiales > Pseudonocardiaceae > Amycolatopsis > Amycolatopsis sp. lyj-109. Next base: position 444,559 of record NZ_JAJPWR010000007.1, on the reverse strand, counting down.
CGACCAGCCACCCGAGAGAAAAGTCACCCTCGGCGATCAGCGCCGCGGCGCAGCCGACGAGGAGGGCGCGGGCGAACGTGATCCAGTCCGCCGGCCCGAAGGCGCCGCGGCCGCTGCGGCGCAGCCCCCACTCGGTGAGCAGCACCAGCGCAAGGGCGTAGACGGCTCCGGTCGCCCAGGCGAGCGGCGTGAAACCGCCCGCGAAGACCCCCGCGGCGAGCACCGGCGCCGGGACCACCGAACGCAGGAGAAGGTCCTGTTTGATCATCTCGACTCCGCGAATTGCTCATAGGGTGGCGACACCAGCCTCCGGTCGCCCGCTGAGGAGAAACACGTGGAACAGGCTTTCTGGGTTCAAAGTCCCGGCTCGGGACAGCTGCGCGAGGAGCGGCTGCCCGAGCCGGGGCCGGACGACGTGCTCGTCCGCACCCTGTGCTCCGGGGTCAGCCGCGGCACCGAAACCCTCGTCTTCCGCGGCGGTGTCCCAGCGAGCCAGCACGGCGTCATGCGCGCTCCCTTCCAAGAGGGCGAGTTCCCCGGCCCGGTCAAGTACGGCTACCTCAACGTCGGCGTCGTCGAACACGGCCCGGCGCACCTCGCGGGCAAGACGGTCTTCTGCCTCTACCCGCACCAGACCGCGTACGTCGTCCCGGCGGCCGCGGTGACGCCGGTCCCGGAGTCCGTCCCGCCCGGGCGGGCGATCCTCGCCGGCACGGTCGAGACCGCGGTGAACGCCGTGTGGGACGCGCGCCCGCGGCTCGGCGACCGGATCGCCGTCATCGGCGCCGGGATGGTCGGCGCGAGCGTCGCCAAGCTCCTCACCGGCTTCCCGGCGACCAGGGTGCAGCTCGTCGACGTCGATCCGGCCAAGGCGGACATCGCCGCGGCGCTCGGCGTCGAGTTCGCCACGCCGGAGCGGGCGCTCGGCGACTGCGACCTCGTCGTGCACGCGAGCGCGTCGGAGAACGGCCTCGCCAAAGCCCTGGAGCTGCTCGCGCCGGAAGGGGAGGTCGTGGAGCTGTCCTGGTACGGCGACCGCCGGATCAGCGTCCCGCTCGGCGAGAACTTCCATTCGCGACGCCTGGCGATCCGCGGCAGTCAGGTCGGGACGGTCGCGCGCCCGGACCGCAGCTACGCCGAGCGCCTCGGCGTCGCGCTCGATTTGCTGGCCGATCCGGCGTTCGAAGCGCTGGTCAGCGGGGAATGCATGTTTGAGGATCTTCCTTCCGTGCTACCCCGGCTGGTCGCGAATGAACTTTCCGCCCTGTGCCTCCGTGTCATGTATCAGCCGCAATGACCACGTCCACCCGAACGCATCGGAGGTCTTGGTGTTCAGCATCACCGTCCGTGACCACGTGATGGTCGCCCACAGCTTCCGCGGGGAAGTCTTCGGTCCCGCGCAACGTCTGCACGGCGCGACCTTCCTGGTGGATGCAACTTTCCGCCGCACCGACCTCGACGAGGACAACATCGTCGTCGACATCGGCAAGGCCACGGAAGAGCTCGGGGCGGTGCTGAGCGACCTGAACTACCGCAACCTCGACGACGAGCCGGAGTTCAAGGGGATCAACACCTCGACCGAGTTCCTCGCGAAGGTCATCGCCGACCGCCTGGCCGACGCCGTCCACGCCGGACGCCTCGGCGAAGGCGCGCGCGGCCTCGAAGGCCTCACCGTCTCGCTGCACGAATCGCACATCGCCTGGGCGAGTTACGAGCGTGCACTGTGAACAGTCTGTACGTGATCCTCCCCGGGGACGTCGACGACAAGTCCGTCCCCAGCGGCGGCAACACCTACGACCGCCGGATGTGCGACCGGCTCGCCGAAGCCGGTTTCGACGTGCACGAGATCGCCGTCTCCGGCAGCTGGCCGCGGCCGGACACCGAGGCCCGCGCGGTCCTCGGCCACCTGCTCTCCGCGCTGCCCACCGGCTCGGCCGTGCTGCTCGACGGCCTGGTCGCCTGCGGCGTGCCCGAGGTCGTCGTCCCGCAGGCGCGCCGGCTGTCGGTGTCGGTGCTGGTGCACCTGCCGCTGGCCGACGAGACCGGCCTGCCGCCCGCGCTGGCCGCCGAGCTCGACGCGCTGGAGCGGGAGACGCTGCGGGCCGTCGGCTCGGTCGTCGCGACCAGCGAGTGGGCCGCGCGCCGGCTGATCAGCCACCACGGCCTGGCCCCGCACCGCGTGCACTCGGTGACGCCGGGCGTCGATCCGGCGCCGCTCGCCGTCGGCACCGACGGGATGTCCCGCCTGGTCTGCGTGGCCAACGTGACCCCGCGCAAGGGCCAGGGCGTGCTCGCCCAGGCCCTCGAGACCGTCGCCGACCTGCGCTGGACCTGCGAATGCGTCGGCGGGATCCGCCGCGAGACCAAGTACGTCGAGCGGCTGCGCGAGCACCGGCTCGGCGACCGCTTCCGGCTCACCGGGCCCCGCACGGGCCAGGCGCTCGCCGCGACCTACCACACCGCCGACCTCCTGGTGCTGCCTTCGCGCGCCGAGACCTTCGGCATGGTCGTCACCGAGGCCCTCGCCCGCGGCGTGCCGGTGCTGACCACCGACGTCGACGCGCTGCCCGACACGGTCGGCGTCGCACCGGACGGCTCGGTGCCGGGGATGCTCGTCCCCGGTGACGACGTCGAAGCGCTCGGCGCCGCCCTGCGCCGCTGGCTCACCGAGCCGGCGCTGCGGACGCGGCTGCGCACGTCGGCGAAGCTGCGCCGCGAGACGCTGACCGGCTGGGACGACACCGCCCGCCGGATCGCCGACATCCTCACGCGACAGGAGGCGGCGGCATGACCGCGTTCGCACCTGACTGGCTCTACCTGCGCGAACCCGCGGACGCCGCGGCTCGCGCCACCGGACTCCTCGACCCGCTGCAGGACCACCTGCCGACCGGCGAGGAGGTCGTCATCCGCGACCTCGGCTGCGGCACCGGCTCGCTCGGCCGCTGGCTGGCCGCCCGCCTGCCCGGTACCCAGCGCTGGATCCTGCACGACCACGACACCGAACTGCTCACCCACGCGCAGGAGAGCCTTCCGGGCACCGCGCTCGACGGCAGCCCGGTCACCGTCGTCGCCGAGCAGCGCGACATCACCGCGCTGCGGGCCGAGGACCTCGCCGGGACGTCGCTGGTCACCGCGTCCGCCCTGCTCGACCTGCTGACCAGGGCCGAGACCACCGCACTGGCCACGTCGATCGTCGAGGCCGGGTGCGTGGCGCTGCTGATGCTCTCGGTGACCGGCAGGGTGGAGTTCTCGCCCGCCGACCCGCTCGACCCCGCGATGGCCGCGGCGTTCAACGCCCACCAGCGCCGGGTCACCGAAGACGGCCGCCGGCTGCTCGGCCCGAACGCGGTGGACGTCGCCGCGGCCGAGTTCCGCCGGCTCGGCGCCACGGTCCGCCGCGCCGAGACCGCCTGGCGGCTCGGACCGGACCAGGCCGAACTGCAGCGGCAGTGGCTCGAAGGCTGGGTCGGCGCCGCCGTCGAGCAGCTGCCGGAGCTGGGCCCGGTCGCCGGCGTCTACCTGCAGCGACGGCTCGAGCAGGCGGCGGCCGGCGAGCTGTACGCGGTGATCCACCACGCCGACCTGCTGGTCCTGCCGCCGAACCTGGAGGTGGCGGCGTGAAGCGCGCACTGGCCTGGCTGCGGATCCTCGGCGCGGCCGGCATCCTCGCCGTCCTCGTCTGGCAGCTCGGCAGCGGCGCCTTCCTCGACGGGCTCAGCCGGATCAGCGCGCCCGGCGTGCTGGCCGCGTTGGCCATCGGCTTCGCAACGACGCTGTTCAGCGCGGGCCGCTGGCAGATCGTCGCCACCCGGCTCGGCCTGCGGCTTTCGCTGCGCTCTGCCGTCGCCGACTACTACCGCGCGCTGTTCTTCAACGGCGTGCTGCCCGCCGGCGTCCTCGGGGACGTCCACCGCGCGGTCCAGCACGGCCGGGACAGCGGGGACGTGCCGCGCGGCGTGCGGGCCGTCGTCCTGGAACGCACCGCGGGCCAGGTCGTGCTGATCGCGTCCGCGGTCACCGTGGTGCTGGCGTCGCCGTCGGTCGTGCCCGGGGCGTTCCGCGAGGTCGTCGTGGTGGCCGGGGTGGTCGTCGTGCTGGCGGCCGTCGCCGCGCTGGTCGTGGGCCGCCTGCTGGGCGGGCGCTGGATCCACAGCCCGTCGAAGTGGCGCCGCGGCTTCGCCGTCACCCTCGCCGACGTCCGGCTGGGCCTGCTGACCCGCGAGACCTGGCCCAGCGTGGGCTTCCTGTCGGTCGCGACACTGGCCGGGCACCTGGCGCTGTTCGTCGTCGCCGCCCGCGTCGCCGGGGTGGACGCGCCGGTGTGGCAGCTCGTGCCCTTGATGGTCCTCGCGCTGCTCGCGATGGGCCTCCCGCTCAACATCGGTGGCTTCGGCCCGCGCGAGGGCGTCTGCGCCCTGCTCTTCGGCGCGGCCGGTCTGGGGGCCGCCCAAGGTGTCACCGTCGCCGTGGTCTACGGCGTGCTCACGCTGGTCGCGAGCCTGCCCGGCGCCGGTGTCCTGCTCGTCCGGAGTGTCGCCGGGGTTCGCCCGGTGCCGCTTTCACGTGAAAGTGCCGCACGAACGACCGTGAAAGCTACGGGGTAGAGAGGTGGAGGCCATGACGGCCAGCGAGATCGTAGGAGATTTGCCGCGCCGGGCCGTGGTCGAGCGGGTGGTCGAAACCCGGCTGCCGACCCGGCACGGAACGTTTCGCGCGGTCGGGTACCTCGACCGCACCGGCACCGAACAGCTCGCGCTGGTCTACGGCGACGTGTCGCCGCTCGGCGCCCTGACCCGGGTGCACAGCGAGTGCCTGACCGGGGACGTCCTCGGCTCGACGCACTGCGAATGCGGCGACCAGCTGGCGGCCGCGCTGGACCGGATCGTCGAGGAGGGCTCGGGCGTGCTGGTGTACGTCCGGGGCCACGAGGGCCGCGGGATCGGCCTGCTCGCGAAGCTCGAGGCGATGCGGCTGCAGCAGGACGAGGGCCTCGACACGGTCGACGCCAACGTGGCACAGGGCCTGCCGGTCGACGCCCGCGACTACCACGCGGCGGCGGGCATCCTGACCGACCTCGGCGTCCGCTCGGTGCGGCTGCTGTCGAACAACCCCGCGAAGGTCGAGCAGCTCACGCGCTACGGAATCCGGATCAGCGAGCAGGTCCCGCTGCTGGTTCCGCCGAATCCGGAGAACCTGCGGTACCTGCGGACGAAGGCCGAGCGGATGGCCCACCTGCTGCCGCACCTGGACCAGGTCTTCGCCGGCTCGTGACCTCACCCAAGTTCGTGAAGGCCACCTTGAGGAACTTGTAGTTCCTCAAGGTGGCCTTCACGAACTTCGCGGCGTGCCTAACACCTCGAGGACGCCGGCGAAGCGCTGCACCAGCGTGTCCAGCACGACGTGCCCCTTCGCCGCAGTCGCCAGTGAAGGACGGCCGACCACTCCCGACTCCGTGTACGCCCGCAGGCCCAGCGTCAGCAGGTGCTCCCGGTCGGTGACGTGGTCGGCCTCCTCGTGTCCCGGGCGGACCAGGTGCGGGTGGGCGTGCAGCAGGATCGACGTCTCCAGCTCGCCCGCGTGCATGTCGTCGTCCAGTGACGTCCGCAGGCCGGCCGCCGTGTGGGCCGCCTGCCAGTCCGCGACGCCGGGGAACAGCGCCATCGCGCCCGCCGCCTCCTGGACCACATTGGACAGTACGTAGTTGCCGCCGTGTCCGTTGACCAGCACGAGCCGGTCCACGCCGGACGCTTTCAGCGACGCGGCGACGTCGGTGACCACCGCGTGCAGCGTGCGGGCCGAAATGCTCACCGTGCCCGCCCACCCCGCGTGCTCGTGCGAGCACGAGATCGTGATCGGCGGCAGGTGGAGGACGGGGTACGCCTCGGCCACCGCGCGGGCGAGAGTGGCGGCGATCACCGTGTCGGTGGCCAGCGGGAGGTGCGCGCCGTGCTGCTCGAAGCTGCCGACCGGCAGGACCGCGACCGACGCCCGCCGCTCCTGCTCGTCGGCGGTGGTGGCGAGCGGGAACAGCTCGGTCATGGGCGCGCCCCTTCTCTATGTTGGTGGCATGACCGAGCATGCCGCACTACTGGACGTCGCGCGCGAGGCCGTGGCGAAAGCGACGGAGATCGTCAGGTCGCGCCCGAGTTTTTCCGTTTCCGCGAAAGGCGATCGCGACCTGGTGACCGACGTCGACACCGCGGTCGAGGACGCGCTGCGGGAGTTCCTCGCCGCCGAGACGCCGGAGATCGGGATCCTCGGCGAGGAGCGCGGCCGCAGCGGGGACGCCGGTGGCCGCTGGTGGGCCCTCGACCCGATCGACGGGACCGCGAACTTCGCCCGCGGAATTCCACTCTGCGGGATTTCCCTGGCGCTGGTGGACGGCGAACACAGCACGGTCGCCGCGATCACGCTGCCGTACCTCGGCGTCACGTACACCGCCGCGCGCGGTGAAGGTGCCTTCGCGAACGGAAAGCGCGTCGGCGCTTCCACCGCGACCGAGATGTCCGACGCGATGATCGCCGTCGGGGACTTCGCGATCGGCGAGCTCGCCGAGGAGAAGAACCGGGCGCGGCTGCTGCTCCTTTCGGACCTCGGCGCGCGGGCGCAGAAGATCCGGATGCTCGGCACGGCGGCCATCGACCTCGCCTGGGTGGCGGACGGAAAGCTCGACGCCGCACTGATCCTGTCCAACAATCCCTGGGACACCATGGCCGGCGTGCTGCTCGTGCGTGAGGCCGGCGGCGCCGTCGTGGACCGCGACGGCAGCGAGCACAAGGTCGGTTCCGCGGCGACGATCGCCGTCGGCGCCGGGCTGCGCAAGGAGATCGTGGATGCGCTTGATCGTGCCCATGGGGTTGTTCGTTAGGATTCCCGGGTACACCGTGGGCGGCGCCACAGCGCACTTTTGCATCGTCGGGAATGCACTGTCCGCGCAAGGTTTTCGGTTACGTTGGTTCCGGTCGGCCGCGCAGGCTGGCATGCTGACCGGATCTCGTGGGCCACTTCGGAGAATGGTGGATGCTCGTGGAAAGTCGCCGGATCCGCGATCGGTACCGGCTGCTCGAGCCGATCGGCGGCGGCGCGATGGGCACGGTGTGGCGGGCCCAGGACGAAAAGCTCGACCGCACCGTGGCGATCAAGGAACTCCTGCTGCCGCACGACCACGACGAGCAACGCACCCAGGAAGCGAAGAACCGCGCGATGCGCGAGGCGCGGATCGCCGCGCGGCTGCAGCATTCCCACGCGATCACCGTGTTCGCCGTCCTCGAGGAAGAGGACCGGCCGTGGCTGGTGATGGAGTACCTGCCGTCGAAGAGCCTGGCCCTCGTGCTCGGCGAGGAGCCGGCGACGGTGGACGACGCCATCCGCGTCGGCGTGCAGATCAGCTCGGCGCTGGCCGGCGCGCACCGCGCCGGGGTCGTGCACCGCGACGTGAAGCCGGCCAACATCCTGGTCGCCGAGGACGGCACGGCGAAGATCACCGACTTCGGCATCTCGCGCGCGATCGGTGACGTCAAGCTGACGGCCACCGGGGAGATCGCCGGCACGCCCGCGTACCTCGCGCCCGAAGTGGCCCGCGGCGAGGACGCGGACTACGCCGCCGACGTCTTCTCCCTCGGCGCCACGCTGTACGCCGCGGTCGAGGGGCAGTCGCCCTACGGCACGGCCGACAACCCGATCGCCTTGCTCTACAAGGCCTCCAGCGGCGAGATCGTGCCGCCGGAGAAGGCCGGCCGGCTGACGCCGCTGCTGCTGCGGATGCTCGCCTCCGAGCCGGCCGAGCGCCCGTCGATGGACGAGGTCGAGCAGGAGCTGCTGGCACTGCTGCCGGAGGTCGAGCCCGGCGAGTCGGTGCTCGCCGCGACGATCCCCGAGACCGAGCCGCCGGCGGTGCCGGTCCTGCCGGCCGCCGTCACCGTGCCCGCGGGCGAGGTCACCGCGGTGTCGCCCGGCGCGCGCAAGGGCCTGATCGCGGTCGGGGCGGGCGCGGCGCTGCTGTGCGTGGCGGTCGTCGTGGCGATCTTGCTGGTCGTCCGGCAGAAGGCGCCGCAGGACAACGTCGCCGCCCCGCCGCCGTCGCAGACGCCGGCCACCTCGGCGTCCGCGGCTCCCTCGACGCCCCAGTCGACGCCCGCGCCCTCCTCTCCGCCGTCCTCGGCGCCCTCGACCGCGCCGGCATCGCCGACGATCTCGACGGTGGCCTCGTCGAAGACGGCGGCCCAGGCGCTGAGCGACTACTACGCGCTGCTCCCGGCGAATCCCCAGGCGGCGTGGAACCTGCTCACCGACCGGTTCAGGGCGTCGCGCAACCAGACGTACGACAAGTACAAGAGCTTCTGGGGCCAGTACCGGAAGGTGGAGGCGTCCAGCGTCAAGGAGGTCGGGCTCAACCAGGTCACGGCGCACGTCACCTACGACGGGGCCAAGCCCGAAAACGACACCTTCACGATGGTCCAGGTGAACGGAATCTGGATGATTGACGCGCAGAGCTGAACCTTCCCGGCTCGGGGTGCGTGTGACGTATGAGCCGTCACCGCCGTCGATCCACGCTGGAGGTAGCCGTGTCTGTTTCCGAACCCGACCTGCTCCGGCGTGCGCGGTGAGGCCCGCCGACCCGATGGTGTTCATCCTCCCGGCCGCACCGCCGGGCAGCGACACCTACGACAAGCGGATGTGCAAGAACCTGCCCGCCGTCGGGCAGCCGGTGCTGGAGCTGCCGATCGCCGGCGACTGGCCGGAGCCGGACGCGACGTCGAGACGGAGATTGGCGCGGTCCCTCGCCGCGCTGCCGGACCGGACGGTCGTGCTGCTCGACGGCATGATCGCCTCCGGCGTGCCCGAGATCGTCGTCCCGCACACGCGGCGGCTGCGCCTGGCCGTGCTGGTGCACCAGCCCCTGGCCGACGAGCCCGGTCTCACCCCGGCACACGCCGCGGAGCTGGACGCGTGCGAGCGCGAGACGCTGCGGATGGCCGGGATGGTCGTCGCGACCAGCCCATGGCTCGCCCGGCTGCTGATCGACCGCCACGACCTGGACCCGGGCCGCGTCTACGTCGCCAAGCCCGGCACCGACGCGGCCCCGCTCGCGGCGGGCGCGGACGGCGTGTCCCGGCTGCTCTGCGTGGGTGACGTGACCCGCCGCAACGGCCATGACGTGCTGGTCCAGGCCCTCGGCGAGGTCGACCACCTGGCCCTGTCGTGCGTGTTCGCCGGCTCGCTCGAGACGGACCGGGCGTTCGTCGAGGAGCTCGGCTGGTCGATCGAGCGCCTCGGCCTCGGCGGCCGGATCACCCTCGCCGGCGACGCGGTCGACCTCGGCGCGGCCTACAACGCGGCGGACCTGCTGGTCATCCCGGCCCGCGCGGCGACGTCCGGCATGTTCGTGGCCCAGGCCCTGGCCAGGGGCATCCCGGTGCTGGCCGCCGAGGTCGGCGGCGTGCACGACGCACTCGGCGTCGACGCGGACGGCGAGATGCCGGGTCTGCTCGTCGCGCCGGACGACCCGTTCGCGCTGGCGGACGCCCTGCACCGCTGGTACGCGGACCCGGAGCTCCGGCGCTCGTTGCGCACGGCGGCCCTCGGTCGCGGCAGCGCACTGGAGGAGTGGGACGTGGCGGCCCGCCGGCTGACCTTCGTCCTGTCGCGGCTGGCGTCCGAACCCCGGATCGTCGCCTGACGCTTGCCGTGCGGACGGCGGGTCCGAGAATCTGGCCGGATGTGGCCCAGACGCCGGACTTCGTCGCCGACCGAACTCGCCTCTGAACAGGGTTTCCTGGACCTGGTCGGGCGGCAGCCCGACCTTCCGCTCCGTGAGGTCTTCCTCGGCTTCCGCGATCTTGTGTCTGCGGACATCGAGTGGATCGATTCGCGGAAGAAGCGGTTCAAGAAGCCGGCTTCGTGGGTGCGGATCTCCGCGTTGGTGCTCACCGCGTTGTCCACTGTCGTGCTCGGCATCCCCGAGATTCCGCTACGCGCTTCCATCGCGTTGCCGCTGGTCGCGGCGGTCACGCTGTTGACCGGCCTCGAAACATTCTTCACCTGGCGCTCGCGCTGGCTGCTCATGGAAGAAACGCAGTACCGGATGAACCGGCTGCGCGACGAGATGGACTACTACCTGGTGACCACGCCGGCCGCGAACCTCGAACGGGATCGGCTCGACCGGTTCTACGTCGAGCAGCAGGACCTCTGGGCCGATGTGAGCCGTCGGTGGGTGGAGTTCCGCAAGCACGACCGCCCGCCGCAGCCGGGCGTCCGACCCTCGCCGTGACCTGGCGGAACGGTTCGCCGGGGAACCGGCGAACCGAACCGTCACGCCAGGGTGAGCGCGTAGATCTCCACCCGCGGATCGTTCGGCAGGCTCACCGACTGCACGGTCTTCCCACCGTCCAGCGCGCCCGAAATCCCGAACAGCCGGACCGGCGGCCCATCGACCCCGCTCCCCGCCTTGATCCGGTGCGGCATCTCCAGCACCACCGGACTCCCCGACCCGGCCCAGTCCCCGAACGTCAAGGCCAGGTCGCCGCTCGTCCCGTCCGTGTAGTGCGCCGTCACCGTCGTCGACACCGGCCCGTTGTGCGACGCCCCGACGATGCGCAGCGTCGCGTGCTGCCCGGCCGGCAGCAACAGCGACTGCCCGCGGGCCTCCACGAAGTTGGGCGAAGTCCCGGAAGCGTCCGGCGCCGCGTAGGTGACGCCGTCCCACACCACCGGGCCCGGTGAGGGGAGCAGGGCAGCGTCGTAGCTCCAGCCGCCGCCGTCGAAGTTGCCTTCCGAAGAGGAGGCCACGGTCGCCGTGCCGTCGTGGTTGCGGTCGCGGCCGAGCTCCACCGCGCACTGCGCACCCGGCGACACGCACGCCGACGGCGTCCGGACCTCGATGGTGGCCGAACGCGTCACCGTGTTCGAGCCGGACACCTTGACCTGCACCGGGTACGTCCCCAGCGCGGCCCCCGCGGGCACGTTCACCGTGATCGGCACGGATTCCGGCACCGGCAGCCGTCCGGACCAAACCAGGAGCAGGGGCTTGACCTGCGTCTTCCACGGCGACGTGACCGAAACCGTCACCGGCTGCAGCCCCGGGTTCTGGGCCACCACGTCCAGGTCGAGGTGCACCTGCCGCGCCGCGCCGGACGGGACCACCACGGACGTCTGCCGCAGCGAGGCGTCGACGTGCCGCCGCTGGTCGCCCGGCGCGTTGTTCACCGAAGGCGGTGCCGCGGAAACAGACGTCCCCCACGACGACGGCCGGGTCCCGAGCTGGTGCGAGAGTGTTCCGCCGTGCGCCAGCGAAGCCCAGTCCAGGGACGTCTGCCGGATGTTCCGGCCGTTGAGCGACACGCTCTGGATGTAGCGGTTCGCGTCGCTCGCACCCGGCGCCGACACCGTGAGCGTCCCGCCCTGTGCCGAGCCGTACTGTCCGATGCGGACGGTCGCCGACTCGAACTGCGGGCTCGACAGCGCGAGGAAGTTCGCGCCGCTCATCGTCGGGTACAGGCCGAGCGACGAGAAGACGTACCAGGCCGACATGGTGCCGAGGTCGTCGTTGCCGGTCATGCCGTCGGGGCCGGTGGTGAACAGGGTCATCGCCGCGCGGACGACGGTCGCGGTCTTCGCCGGCGCGCCGACCCAGTTGTACATGTAGGGCGCGAGCAGATCCGGCTCGTTGTTCGGGTTGTAGGTCGCCTTGCCGTAGTAGTCGTACGGGCTGGCGATCCAGTCCTTCCGCGCGGTGCCCGCCGGGTCCTTCAGCAGGTTGCCGTAGGAGAAGAAGGAGTCCAGGCGCTTCTCGGTCGACGTGCGCCCGCCCATCAGCGAGACGAGCCCGGCCGGGTCCTGCGGCACGAGCCACTGGTACTGGTAGGCGCCGCCTTCGTGGAACTGGTGGCCGGCGTCGACCGGGTTGTACGGCGTGACGAACGTGCCCTCGGTGGTGCGCGGGCGGAACTGCCGGATCGAGGAGTCCCACAGGTTGCGGTACCACTGGCCGCGGTCGGCGAACATCCGCGCGTCCGCCTGGTGGCCGAGCCCGCGGGCCATCAGCGCGAGCGACGCGTCCGCCGCGGCGTACTCCATCGTCGCCGACGCCGGGTGCTCGCAGTCGTTGTCGCCACCCTTGGCCGCGCAGTCCTTGCCGAGTTCCAGCCCGCTCGGGACGTACCCGCGCTCGTTGTAGTAGCCGACGCCGGACCGGCCGTTGTAGGGCGAATCGGCGGGCGGTGTGCTCGTCGCGTTCTTCTTGAGCAGCGCGTACGCCTCTTCTTCGTGCCCGGCGAGCAGGCCCTTCGACCACGCCTCGGCGAGGAACGGCGTCACCGGGTCGCCGGTCATGATGTTCGTTTCGCTCTCGGCCAGCGCCCAGCGCGGCAGCCACCCGCCGTCGCGGCCGATGGCGACGACCGACAGCGCGACGTCCCGCGCGACCTGCGGCTCCAGCATTTCCAGCAGCTGGTTCTGCGGCCGGTAGGTGTCCCACAGCGAGAAGTTCTGGTACGGCGTGTAGCCGCTCGCGGTGTGCACCTTGCCGTCGAAGCCGGTGTACGCGCCGTCGGTGTCGCCGGCCAGGTTCGGGTGTAGCTGCGCGTGGTAGAGCGCGGTGTAGAACGCCGTCTGCCGCTCGGTCGTGCCGCCGGCGATCTTGATCGCGCCGAGCCGATCGGCCCACTGCCGGTGCAGCGCGGCGCGGGTGGCGTCGAAGTCGTAGTCCGACGTCTCCGCCGCGAGGTTCTTCCGGGCACCGTCGAGACCGGTGTAGGACAGGCCGACCTTCAGCACGACGTCGTGGTCGGTGCTCGCGTCGAAGCTCGCCCAGGCGCCGTTGCCACCGGTGCCCGCCGCGTCCCGGCTGCCGTCGCTGCGCGTCGAGCCGCGCCAGGTGCCGAACGAGCTGAACGGCCGGTCGAACGTGGCGGTGAAGTAGACGGTGTGCTCGTCGTGCCCGGCGCAGAACCCGCCGGCGCGGACGCGGCCTTCGAGGGTCCGGTCGCCGACGACGTGGATCTCCGAGTCCTTGACGGACTGGTTGGCCTGACCGGTGTTGAACAGGACGTTCGCCTGCCCGGTCGACGGGAACGTGTAGCGCTGCCAGCCGGTGCGCGCGGTCGCCGTCAGCTCGGCGTCGATCCCGTACTTCTCGAGGCCGACGCGGTAGTAGCCCGGCTCGGCGTGCTCGTCGTCGTGGCGGTACGCGGACTTGTAGGCGTCTTTGTCAACGTTGTCCACGGCCCCGGTGGTCGGCATGATCGGCAGTTCGCCCATCACGCCGCAGCCGACGCCGGACAGGTGCGTCTGGCTGAAGCCGTAGATCGCGTTCTGCAGGTAGTCGTAACCACCCTGGCCGCCGGTGTCCGGGCTGACCTGCACCATCCCGAACGGCGCACTGGCGCCGGGGAACGTGTTCCCGAAGTTCTGCGTGCCGACGAACGGGTTGACCAGGCTCACCGGATCGACCGGCCCGGCGGCGTGCGCGGTGGCCTGGGTCGTGGCCGCGACCACGAACCCGACGGCGGCCGCGGCGATCAGTCGTCTGCTTGGCGACCCCATGGGGCGCGCACCTCCCAGGTGACAACGTTGTCAGAAGCGGACTGTTCCGCAGCTTTTCACATCGGCGGCCGTTTGAGAAGGCGGCAAGCAGGTCAAGCTGTTGTCATCGCTTGCCGGAGCAGCCGCGCGGCGGCTTCGATGCCGGAGTCGGCGAGGTTGCCGTAGCCGAGGACGAGCGCGGGGTCGCCCGCCGTCGTCCGGTAGCCGTCGAGATCGGCTACCTTGACACCGATCGCCCGCGCCTTCCGGACGACGGCCGCGGCGTCCTGGTCGAGGTGGAGCACGAGGTGCAGCCCGGCCGCGACCCCTGAGAGCCGCGCCGGCCCGAGTGCGCCGACGAGCTTGTCGCGCCGCGCGCGGTACCGCAGCCGTGCCGCCCGCAGGTGCCGGTCGTAGCCGCCGCTGGTGATGAAGTCCGCCAGCGCGAGCTGGTCGAGCACGGGTGGCGGGTGCGCCCGCACTGTCCACTGTGGAGGTAGCACGACCCAGCCGAGCCCGAGCGCGGGACCGAGCGTCTTGCTGACCGACCCGAAGAGCGCGACCCGGCCCGGGTCGGTGCCCTGGACGGTCCCGACCGGCCGCCGGTCGTACCGGAACTCGGCGTCGTAGTCGTCCTCCAGGATCAGGCCGTCGACGTCCCGCGCCCAGGTCAGCAGCTCGGCGCGCCGCCGCGGGGACAGGACCGAGCCGGTGGGGAACTGGTGCGCGGGCGTGACGAGCACGGCGCGGACGCCCGCCGGAATCCGCCCGACGTCGAGGCCTTCGTCGTCGACCGGCACCGGGTGGACGGTCATCCCGGCGCCTTCGGCCCGCCGCCACAACCGCGTCCACCCGGGATCCTCGACCGCGAGCCGGGTGCTGCCGCGCTCGACCAGCGCGCGGCAGACGCCGGTCACGCCGTCGGTGACGCCGCCGCAGACCAGCACGGTGCCGGGCGCGGCGCCGCGGACGCGCCGGAGGTACTCGCCGAGGACCCGCCGCAGCCGGGGGTGGCCGCCCGGCTCGGGCAGCCCGAAGTCCGGGTGTGGCGTGTTCGCGAGCACTCCGTGAAGCGCGTCCGCCCACGGCCGGCGGGGAAAGTTCCGCAGGTCGGGCAGGCCCGGAGCGAGGTCGTACCGCGGTGCCGCCGCGCGCGCCGGTTCCGGCGCCGCCACCGCGTCGCCCACCGGCCGGACCCGGGTGGCCGACCCGGTCCGCCCGGCCAGGTACCCCTCGGCGACGAGCTGGGCGTAGGCCTGCGTGACGACCCACCGCGAGCACCCGAGGTCGGCGGCGAGGCGGCGGCTCGGCGGAATGGTGCCGGTCAGGACGCCGTCCCGGATCGCCTTGCGCAAGGCCCTGGCCAGCTGTTCGTGCTTCGGGCCCGGCCCGGCCGGTTCCAGGAGCACGCCCCAATCGGTCTGTGATTCTGCCACGATATTGGACTGTAGTACCGGACCGATCCGGGCTTAGCGTGGTCGGCATGAAGAAGGTGGAACTGGGCCGGACCGGCCAGTACGTGAGCCAGGTGTCGCTGGGCTGCATGCTGATGGGCACGTCGACCGACGAACCGACGTCGAAGCGCATCCTGGACGCCTACCTCGGCGCGGGCGGCGACTTCCTGGACACGGCGAACTGCTACGCGTGGTGGGCCCCGGACGCCACCGGCGGCGAAAGCGAGACACTCCTCGGCCGGCTCCTGAAGGGCCGGCGTGACCGGGTCTTCCTGGCGACGAAGGTGTCGGCCGGCATCACGGACCTCCCGGCGGCGCGCGCCGCCCGGCATCCGGACGGCACGGTGGACTGGGCCGGGGTGGAGCGCACGTTCGAAGGCGCGGGCGCGGCGGTGATCGAGCGCGAGGTGGAGCTCAGCCTGCGGCGGCTGGGCACCGACCACATCGACCTCTACTACGTCCACGTCGACGACCGGTCCGTGCCGCTCGAGGAGACACTGTCCGCTTTGGACGGACTGGTGCGGGCCGGCAAGGTGCGGTACATCGGCTGGAGCAACGTCCGGACGTGGCGCCTGGAGCGCATCCGGTCCCTGGCGCTGGCCAACGACTGGGCGGCCCCGGTCGCGGTCCAGGTCCAGCACTCGTACCTGCGCCCCACCGGCGCCGACGTCCCCTCGATCGCGGGCGCCGAGCTGCTGGACTGGCTGTCGCTGCACCCGGACGTCTCGCTGGCCGCGTACTCCTCGCTGCTGCGCGGGATCTACGACGATGCCGCGTACCGGGAGTCCACTCCCGTCTGGCGGTCCTATGCGGGCCCGGACTCGGACGCGCGTCTGGCCGCGGTCGCGAAGGTGGCGTCGGCGCTGGGTGCGTCGGGCAACCAGGTGGCGCTGGCGTGGCTGGTGCACCACGGCGTCATCCCGCTGATCGGGCCGCGCACGTGGGAGCACTACGAGTCGATCGCCCCGGCCTTCACCTTGGAGCTGCCGGAGGAGCTGCTGTCCGTGCTGGACAACGCGTAGGCGGTGGCGAGCAGCGCGGCGACGCTCGGCTTGTGCTCGTCGCGCCGCCGCCACGTCATGGTGATGTCGGTGGCCGCCCCGGCCAGGGGAACGGCGATCGCGCCATCGCGGGCGACGAGGGCGGGCACGAGCCCGCACCCCTGGCCGGCGGCCACGCACCGCGCGAGGGCGGCGAGGCTGCCGACCTCCGCCTCGACGACGGGGCCGTCGATCCGGTCCAGCATCTCCCGGAAGCCGCAGCCTTGCGGCGTCGCGAGGAAGCCGACGCCGTCGAGGTCGGTGGGCCGGAGCTCTTCCTTTTGTGTCAAGGGATGCCCCGGCGGGACGATGACGACGAGTGGTTCGGTGCCCAGCGAGGCACTGGCGAGCGCCGGGTCGGCGGGCGCGTTGCCGAAGGTGAAGCAAACGTCCATTTCGGACCGTTGCACGGCCTGGTAGAGCTCGCCGCGGCTGCCCTCCCGGAGGGTGACCCGCACGCGCGGCCACCGCGTCCGGTACTCGCCGAAGAGGGCCGGGATCCGGTGCGCGCACAGCGTTTCCAGGGCACCGATGGTCAGGTCCCCTTCGGGTTCACCGCGCTCCTCGTCGACCGCGGCGCGGGCTTCCTCGACGAGTTCGAGCACCTGGTCCGCGTAGCCGACGAGCCGTTGCCCGGCGCCGGTGAGCCGCAGCCGCCGCCCGCGTTCGAACAGCTTCGAGCCGAGTTCCGCCTCCAGGGCCTGGATCTGCTCGGTGACGCTGGACTGCGCGTAGTGCAGCTCGGCGGCGGCGTGGGTGAAGTTGAGCGTCCGCGCCACGACGCGGAAGGTGCGCAGGTGGCGCAGTTCCATGGCATCCCCCATCGGCGTTCCCGATAGCCACCATCGTAACTCCCTGCTTCCGTCGATGTCACCGAGCGTCCAGGCTTTCGGAGTGGCAAGACTCCTCACCGGCCTTTCGCTGGGTTACTTCCTGGTCATGCTGGACACGACGATCGTGACGGTCGCGCTTCCGGCCCTTTCGCCTTCTTTGTCGGCGCAGCAATGGATTTCGAACGGCTACACGCTGACGTTCGCGGCTTTTCTCCTCACGGCGGGGGCGTGGTCGGACCGCTTCGGCGCCCGCCGGGTGTTCTCGGCCGGGCTGATCTCGTTCGCGGCACTGTCCGGTTTGTCGGCGCTGTCGTTCTCGGCGCCGATGCTGATCGCACTCCGGGCCCTGCTCGGCGTCGCGGGCGCCCTCCTCGTCCCGGCTTCGCTGTCGCTGATCGCGGCGGCCTACCCGGTGCCGTCCGCGCGGGCGAAGGCGATGGGGGTGTGGGCCGCGGTGAGCGGAACCGGCCTGGTGGCGGGCCCGCTGCTGGGCGGTCTCCTGACGGAGGCGTTCGGCTGGCGGGCGATCTTCCTGGTCAACGTCCCGGTGGCCGCGATCGCCTGGGTGTTGTCCCGGTCGGCCCCGCCGAGTCCGGTGCGACCCGGCCGCATCGACGTCGTGGGGCAGCTGTCGGCCGTGGTCGCTTTGTCGACACTGACCTACGCGCTGATCGAGCGGTCGTGGGGTGCCCTGCTGCTCACCGTCACCGCGGCCGCGGTGTTCGTGCGGTCCCAGCGGCACCCGGAGGCGATGCTCCCGGCGCGGCTGTTCCACGGCCGCGCGTTCCCGCTCGGCCTGGCGGCCGGCGCGATCGTGAACTTCGGGTTGTCCGGGGTGCTGTTCGTGCTGTCGCTGTATTTCCAGGAAACCCGCGGTTATCCGCCGTCGACGACGGGTCTGGCATTCCTGCCGCTGACGATCCCGACGGCGTTCAACCCGATTTTCACCGGTCGGCTGGTGGCTCGGTTCGGTCCGCGAATTCCGGCGATATCGGGTTTCGTGCTGATGTCCGGAGGCGCATTGCTCCAGGCGTGCTCGACGTCGGCGGCCCTGTCGGTGGTCGCGCTGGCCATGCTGGGCTTCGGAGTCTCGTTCGCCATCCCGTCGCTGCTGGCGATGGTGGTCGCCGCGGCGCCACCCGAGCTGACCGGCGTCGCGGGCGGTGCGTTGAACGCGTCCCGCCAGGCGGGTGCGGCACTCGGGGTGGCCATCCTGGGTGCCGCGCTGACCGCGACGACGGCGTCGATCGCGCTGGTCACGGCCGCGGGTGTGCTCCTGGCCGGCGCGCTGGCTGTTTCCTGTTCGTTTATGAAACAGGAAACCCCTTGTAGCTGAATGGGGTGAAGCGAATCCTCGGTGGTGAGCGCAGGAAATCAACGAAGCGCTCGAAATCACCATTCCCGAGGAGGGATTCGCCATGTTCAAGAAGCTGGCCAAAATCGGTGGTCCGGTGCTCGCGATCTGCGCGCTCGCCGCGCTGCCGGTGATCGGCTCCACCACCGCGTACGCGGACGACAACGGCGGGGCGCCGGCCGCCCCGGTCGTCACCCCGACCCCGACGCCCACCACCGACGGCAACCCCTGGCACGGCTGAGCCCTCCGGAACGGCCAACTCACCCGCGGGAACGGCCAACTCACCCACACCGCCGGCGAGTTGGCCGTTCCGGTGCGTGAGTTGGCCGTTCCGGTGCCTGAGTTGGCCGTTCCGGTGCGTGAGTTGGCTCGACTGACAACGTAGGTCGGCAAAGACCGTTTTCCACTCACGACCGGCAGGCGCAGCCCAGCGCCGAACGTTCTTCGCGCACCTCGCCGGCTTCGGGCAGGTCGAGCGCGGCGAACTCGGCCTCGGCCGCGGCCCAGTGCGTCACGGCGCCTTTGTGGTTGCCCATCGCGTGCAGCGTCTCGGCGACGCCGCGGTGGGCCCGGGCCCGGTAGGCGCGGTTGCCGCTGCCGTCGGCCAGGTCCAGCGCGGACTTGCCGGCGGTGAGCGCTTCCTGCCGGGCGCCCCGGGCCAGCGCCGTCGCGCCGCGGTCGAGGTAGAGCTGGGTGCGCAGGTCCGCGTCCGGCACGTTCGCCGCCACTTCCCGGGCCTTGTCGTGGTAGCGGACGGCTTCGGCGTACCGGCCGCGTTGCCGGTGCACGTTGCCGAGGTTGTTCAGCGCGTAGGCCTCGACGCAGTGGTCGCCGATTTCGGCGGCGTGGGCGTGCGCGTCCGTGTAGCTGGTCAGCGCCTCGGTGAGCAGGCCGAGGCGTTCCTGCACGGAGCCGAGGTTGTTGAGCGTGTGCGCCAGGCCCTGGACGTGGCCGATCTCCCGCAGCATCCGCGCGGCGGATCCGTGTTGCCGCACCGCGACTTGGAGGTTGCCGTGCTGTTCGTTGAGGTAGCCGAGCATGCCCAGCGCGTGGGCTTCGCCCCGGCGGTCTTCGGTCTGCTCGTACTTGGCCAGCGCGGCCTCGAGGTGGGCGATCGCCTGGTCGTGCCGGCCCAGTTCCATGGTGGGGATGGCGAGCGCGCACAGCGTCGCCGCTTCGCCGCGCGGGTCGCCGAGGCGGCGCCACTTGGGCAGGGCCTGGGCGGCGAGTTCCAACGCCTCGGCGAGCTGCCCGCGCCGGTCGTGCGCGGTGGCCAGCCGCAGCAGGACGTGCGCCTGGCCGTAGTCGTTGCCCGCGTCGGCGGCGACGACCCGCCAGGCGAGCTCGAGCGTGCCGATCCAGTCCTCGAACTGGTTCGTCGTGTTGAAGTAGCGCCACAAGAGCACGGCCAGGCGCCAGGTGTGCTCGGGCAGCGCGTGCGCGGCGGCGTAGCGGATGGCGGCGACGAGGTTGTCGCGTTCGGCGACGATCCACCGCAGCCCGGCGCCGGCGTCGGCGAAGCCCGGCGTCACCGCGCAGGACCGGTCCGTCGTCGACGGCAGCTGCGCCCGGTCGAAGGGGTAGGCGGCGCGGACCGCGGCGGCCAGCGTGACCAGGTAGTAGTCGAGCAGCCGCACCAGCGCGGGTTCGGGTGCCGGCTCGCCGGCGGCGAACTCCTTGAGCGGATCGAGCATCTGGTACCGCTCGGGCGCGGCCTCCTCCAGCAGGCTGACCTCGTGCAGGTCGTCGAGCAGCTCCCGGGCTTCGGCGACGTCGCAGCCGGCCAGGGCCGCGCCGCCGGCGACGTCGACGTCCGGGCCGGGCAGGCTGCCCAGCAGCCGGAACAGGGCGCGCTGCGGCTCGCCGAGCTGCCGGTAGGACACCCGGACCGCGGCGACGCCGTCGTCCTCGCCCCACGGCCCGTTCTCTTCGAGCAGGCGCAGCAGGTGCTCCAGCGGCCACCGGTCGTGCCGCCGGAACAGCGCGGCCGCCACGCGGATGGGCATCGGCAGGTGGCCGCACCGCCGGACCACCGCCTCGACGTCGGCCGCCCGGCCGCGCAGCCGGGACGGTCCGACCAGCGTGTGGAACAGCTCGGCCGCTTCCTCCGGCGGCAACGGCGCGAGCCGGATGTTTTCGCCGGTGTCGGCGTCGCCCATCCGCCGACTGGTGATGACGGCCAGGCAGCCGTCGGCTTCGGGCAGCAGCGGCCGGATCTGCTCCGGCGACGCCGCGTTGTCCAGCACGACGAGGGTGCGCGTGCCCCAGAGCGTCGCCTGGTAGAGGGTGACCTTCCGGCCCACGGTGGCGGGGATCTGTTCGGCGGGCACGCCGAGTTCGACGAGCAGCTCGCTGAGGGCGTCCCCGACGTCGGCCGGGTCGACGCCGGGCGTGAACCCGTTGAGCCGGGCGAGCAGCTGGCCGTCGGGGAACCGGCCGCGCAGGCGATGGGCCGCTTCGACCACCAGCCCGGTCTTGCCGACGCCGGGCGCACCGCTGACCCAGACCGCGCGACGCCCGGCCGAGGCGGCCGCCTCGATCGCGGCGAGCTCCCCGGTCCGGCCGGTGAACCCGCCGGGCCGGGACGGCAGCGAGCTGGGCGGATCGCCCTGTTCGGCGCGCGCGGCGAGCTTGCGCAGCACCGGCCCGGGCGCCATCCGCAGGGCGGCGAGGGCGTCGCGGGTGCCGTGGAAGACGCGCAGGGCGGCCATCCGATCGCCACCGGCGAGCAGCGCGCGCATCAGCAGTTCGGCGTGCTTCTGGCTGGCCGGATCGGCCTGGACGAGCGGCCGCAGCCGGTCGCGCGCCGAGCGGTGGTCGCCGGATTCGAGCTCGAGTTCGGCCAGGTCACCGACGACGTCGGGGTAGCTCTCGTCCGGCGAAATGACCTCGGGGCCGCCGACGCGGTCGATGTCGATGTCTTCGAGGAACTTCCCCCGCCACAGCCCGGCGGCCTCGCGCAGCAGCGCGATCGCCCGGCGGGGGTCGTCGGCGCGGACGTCCGCGGCTTCGGCGCGGAGCCGGTTGAACCGCGCGGTGTCCAGCTGGTCCGCGCCGACCCGCAGCAGGTAGCCGGTGGCGGTGGTTTCGATGGTCGCGTCCCCGACGACGTCCCGCAGCCGCTTGATGTAGCTGCGCACCAGGGTGGGCTTCGCTTCGCGGTCGGCCCAGACGATTTCGGCGAGGCGGGCGGGCGTGACGGGCTTGTTGGCGTGCAGGAGCAGCACGACCAGGACGAACCGCTGCTGCTGGTCGCCGAGCGGCACCGGCACGCCGTCCTGCCACGCCTCGAGCGGCCCCAGCATCCGAAACTCCACACGGCCTCCCCGGCGTCAGCTTGCTGTCCTCTTTTGATGTCGCGCAATCGGCCGTCCGGGTTTCGCAAATCCGCATTTCTTCCACGTTCGGTGCACACGGCGTTGGCACACTCCCGCCCTTCGATCTGGGGTGAAGGAGAAACGGATATGGGGTCCGACGTGTTGCCGTGTTACGTGGCGTGCGATGTCTCGCTGTCGATGACGGACCACATCGACGAGCTGAACACCGGGCTGCGCGAGTTCCGCGGCGCCGTCCACGCGGACGCATCGCTGGCCGGCCGCGTGTTCTGCAGCGTCGTGGGGTTCGGCGAGAAACCGCAGGTGGTCCAGTCGCTGCTCCCGATGGACGACCTCGCCGAGCTGCCGGAACCGCGCCCGTGCGCGGGCACGAACTTCGGCCCGTTGTTCACGTTCCTGCGTTCCGAAATAGACCGGGACGTGCGGGCGTTGGAGCGCCACCGCCTGCAGGTCCACCGCCCGCTGGTGTTCTTCCTGTCCGACGGCCAGCCGACGGACCCGGTGACGTGGCCTTTTGCGTTCGCCGCGCTGACGGACCCCGGCTGGCCGGTGTGCCCGCGCGTGGTGACGTTCGGCCTGGGCGACGCGGACCAGGAGGCACTCGGCCGGATCGGAACGTTCCGCACGTACCTCGGCCGCGACGGCGTCCGCATGGGGACGGCGCTGATCGCCTCGGTGATGCACGTTCTGTCCACTTCCGGTCCACCGGCCGACCGCACCCTGTCCAAAAGGGGGTTGCCATGGAGACCCACTGAAGGAGAAGCCGGTGGAGCGCACTGAGCTGGTCCAGGAGCTGAAGACCCTGCGTAAGGGCAGGGGCTTGCAGGCGAGCAGGCTGGCGGACCGGGTGGGACCGGCGCTGCGCTCGGCGTGCGGGGTGTCGGAGCAGGACGGAATGGTGACGATCCGGGCGAAGGTGACGGCCCGGCTGTCCGAGCTGTCGCTGCAGTTGCCGGAGGACCTCCGCCTGGCGGCAATGGCGGCCTTCGCGATCACGGCGGAGGCCCGCCAGCCGCTGTACCAGGAGCGGATGCGCTGGGTGGCCGCCCAGGTCGACCGCGACCCGCGCACGGTCCGCCGTCGCGTGGACGAGGCAATAGTGCTGCTGGCCGAGCTGGCATCGCCGGCGGCTCCGATCGGTACGCCGGGCCGCTGGCACACGACGGCCCTGACGATGGCGCTGGTGCTCGAGGAGTCGTGCCTGTTCGAGCAGCACCGCGTGGTGGCGGATCAGGACGGTCTTCGGTCGTTCGACCTGGCTTCGTCTTCGAAGAAGGGCTCGGTGCTCTACGGCGGAACGCTTTCGGAGGGCTCCGTGGAGCTGCCGGCACCGCTGTCCCGCGGCGGGTCGTGGGAGTTCGCGGCGGTGTTCACGGTGGAGCCGTCGATGCGGATGGTCTACCTCCCGCGGCACCGGTGCGAGGTCTTCGACCTGAGGCTGCGGTTCGGCAAGGAGGGCCCACCGGAGGTGCTGGCACTGGACGGCGCGTTCGAGAGGGACCTCGCGGACCCGGGGTACCGGGGACGGACCCTGCAGGTGGACGCGGCGGGGGAGGTCCACCTGCAGTTCCGCCACCTCACTCCGGGGCTGGTGTACGGAGCCCGGTGGGCGGCCGGGAGAAACTCGGTCCAATGTGGACAATAAGGGCCAGGTTGTAACGAATGCGGTCGCCGGGGCCGATCAGTGGGTCATGCTTGTCAGTCTCACGCGCGTCGGCGCGTCTCGGCAGAGGTTCGACAAGGCCTTCGCGGTCCTCGGGGTCAAGCCGGAGGCCATGACCCACGCCTTCGCCCAGGCGGACCTCCGGCTCGGTGGCGAACGGCTGCGGGTGACCGCGGGCGCCCCGGGCCTGTTCGCGATCGAACTGCCGATGAGCTGGCTCGGCACCCGCCCCGCGCGCGACGACGTCTTCACCGAGCTCGCGAGCGTGCTGGCCGAATCGGCGACGATCGCCGAGCGCATCGGCGGGGTGCTGGTGCCCGCGGGTGTCGCCCCGGCACCGCACTCGGCGGTGCCCGGCGGCGACGTGCACGTGCTGGAAGTACTGACTTCGGTCGAGCAGGAAGTGCTGTGCAACCTGTTGCGCAGCTGTGTTCCGGCGCTCATCGCGATGACCGGCCGGGGCGCTGCGGTGAGCGGCGGACGACCGGACCGCATCGGCTCCAGGTGGCTCGCGGGGTCCACGGCGCACCTCGCCACGAGGTTTCTCGCTTCGACGGCAAGCGATCACCTGGAC
Organism: Amycolatopsis sp. lyj-109; assembly: GCF_046548995.1. Lineage (NCBI taxonomy): Bacteria > Bacillati > Actinomycetota > Actinomycetes > Pseudonocardiales > Pseudonocardiaceae > Amycolatopsis > Amycolatopsis sp. lyj-109. The sequence continues at coordinate 420,785 of NZ_JAJPWR010000007.1, read as the reverse complement.
CGCGTCAAAGCCGAGCTGCGGCGCCGGGACGGAGTCGCGCAGCTCGACCGCATGGACATCTCGCCCGTCGAGTTGCCGGACGGCACCCGGGGAGTCGTCGTGCGATGCCTGGAATCGGCGCCGACGCTGGCCACGAGCCGCGCGCAGGCGCTGGTGCTCAGCGCCTTGGCGATGCGTGCCCGCCGGCTGGTGCGCGACGGCCGGCGCGCGGGGCACGAACCCCAGCGATCGCTCGAGGAGAACCGCGCTCGCGCCGTGGCCGACGGATTCCGCGCCCGGTTCGTGGTGGAGGACCGGCGGCGGGGCCGGCCGGACCGACGCCCGGAACCGGGCAGGCTCCCGGCGCGGGATGCGGTGCGGCGGCTGCTGCAGGAGACCGCCGTCGAGTTCCGCAGCCTCGACGCCGGCGTCGACGAGCTGGCGCCCTTTCTGCTCGCGGTCGATCTCGCCGGGCTCGGCCTGCGGAACGCCGCGGCCGAACGGGACCTGCTCACGCAGTGGGCCGGCGCCGGCGACCTGGAGTTCGTCGCACGCTGCCGGGGCGCCCTCACCGATCCGAACGCCGGCGGGCCACTGCTCGCGGAGCTGACGGCCGCCGCGCCCGGCCGGGTATCGGTCGTGCTCGGGGAGTGGCGCCGGACGTTCGCCGACGCCGCGGCCGAGCGCTCGCCGAAGCGGGCAGCCGGCCGCTCCGCGAAAGATCGGCAACAGCCGCGCCGGGACCTGGAGGCCGCCCGATGAGCCAGGACGTCGAACTGGTGCTGGACCTGCGAGAGCTGCGGAATTCTCCCACCGACCAAGAAGGGTTCGCGCGGCTGTGGGCCGATCTCGAGCCGGCGCTGACCGGGCGTGACCTGAGGCGCCGCCCCGTGCACGAACTCGACGGAGCGGACGGCACGGTGCGGCTCGAAGTCGTCAGGTTGCCCTCCGGCACGACGGTCGCCGGGCCGGACACGACGTTCGCGGTCGTCGCCGTGCGGGAGCGTCCGAAGATCCGCTACCGGTGCCGGCACTGCACCGGGAAGTCCGAGTACGCGCCCTTCGTCTGCAAATCCTGTCCATCGGACGACAACGACAACCGCGTGTGCGACCGGCACGTGGTGATCCTCGACGGTGCGCTCGTGGCCACCTGCCGGGACCACCGGCCGTCCTGTCACGGCTGTGGCGAGCCGGCCGAGTTCCGGTGCGCGGGCCGGGCGTGCCGGCGCGAGCGGGCCTGGTGCCGGACGCACCGCCGTCCGCACCCGAGGGATGCGGACCTCGACTTCTGCCCGTCCTGCTACGAAGACGCGTTCCCGCGGTGCGAGAGCCCGTCGTGCACCGACCTCGGCTCCGTCCGCTGTGAGTACTTCACCCGCGACCTCCGCCGGTGCCCCCGGCGGATGTGCACCAGGCACGCGCAACGGTGGCAGGTGTTCGGCGGCGAGCGCGTGGGACTCGGCCGCTGCGCCGCGCACCGGACGGTGAAGGCGGTGCCGCCCGCCGATCTGCTCTTCCAGATCGTCACGGGAGCCGGCCGGCGCCGGCGCAAGGAAAGGTTGCCGAGCCTGTCCGGATTCGGCTACACGCTGCGGAATTGCGAACACGGGAAGCTGGCCCGCGACTATCCGGCCATCGACCGGATCCTCCAGGCGCTGGAGCGGGAAGCCGGCCGCGATCCGGCCACCGCGACGGCGATCACGGAGGCCCGGCCGGGCTGGGACCGGCAGCTGGCCGAGGCCGAGGAGGATCGGCGTGAAGGGGAACGGCTCGTCGAAGAGCTGCGGGGGATCGTCAGCCCGAAGCTCGCGCGGGTGATCCGGCTCGGCGAGTACAAGCGGGCCAGCCAGCGTCGGGAAAATTCGCGCAAGGCCATGCTGTTCGTCGAAGTGCCACCGCACCTCAAGGGTCTCTTCATCGGGCCGAAGGGGAGCAACATCCGGTCCTACCGGGAGCGGCTGAAGGTCGACGTCCAGTTCGAGGGGGGCGACCGATGACGGCCCCGGCTGTCGCCGCCTCGGACACCCACCGGCTGGCCGTGGTTCCGGGTGGGGGTCCCGTTTCGGGCACCCGGATCGGGGTGCCCGAGGGTGCCGGGGCCGGCCCGTGCGTGCTGACCGTCCGATGTGGACAAGGGTGGCTGCGCACCGCCGTGCTCACGACCGAGCTCGCGGAGGTGCCCGCAGAGCACGTGGCCGTCGACGACGACCTCGCCGCGCACTGTGACCTGGACGCCGCCGACCGGCCGCAGTGGCGGCTCGAGCGGGTCGAGCCGGTGCCGATCCGCAAGCTCGTGCTGGAGCTGCCCACCGAACGCGACCCCCGCGACGCGGCCAAGGACGTCGCGCGGGCCGGTCTGGTGGGCGAACTGCTGTGGGTGCCGCGGACCCACCCGGACCTTTCGGTACCGATCGACGGCGTTCCGCACCGCGTCCGCGAACTCGACGTCGGCGGGAAGCACGGCGTCGTCGCCCGGGTCACCCGGAGCACGGTGGTCGAGCTCTACGCACCGGCCGCCCGGGTCGGGGTCGACGTCGTCGTGCTGGCCGACACCAGCGCCTCGATGGCGGTCGAGGACCTGCCCGCCGGGGGCGGCGCGGGCCAGGGAAGCCGGTGGATCACCCGGATGGACGCCCTCCGGGAGTCACTGCTGCAGCTGCTGGAGATCAGGTTGCAGGTCTCCGGCCGGATGTCGCGGTTCGCGTTGCTCGAGTTCGACCGCCGGGTGCGGCACAGTTTCCCCAAGGGCGGCGGGATGGTGCAGTTCGACGCCGGGGCGGACGGCCGGCTGGTGACCGACTTCCGCCAGGCCACCGCCTTGATGCGGCCGTCGGGCGGCACGGACATCGGCAACGCGTTGCACGCCGCGGCCAATCTGCTCTACCAGCACGGCCGTCCGGGCAACGACAAGCTGATCGTGCTCGTCAGCGACGGCGCGAACTGGGTGCCCAAAGGTGAGGACGGGACCGGCGTGGTCGTGCCCACGGTCGACGAGCCGGTGAGCCTGATGGCGCACTTCCAGCGCGATCTCGGGATCCGCCTGCACGCCATCGGCATCAGCACCGTCGAGATGTACCGGAAGCGCGGCGGCGACATGGCGCGGCCGGAACTGGTCCCGAACCACACGCTGCTCGGCGAACTGGTGAAGGTCGGCGGCGGCGATCCGACCACGATCGGTGGCCTCGACGTCGTCGCCGAGTACTTCGGCGGTTTGGGCGGCGGCATCATCCACCGCGTCACCGAGCGGCTCACCGACATGGCGCGGCCCGGGCCCCTGCCGGACCGCACCCGCACCGCGCTGCGGGCGTTGCGGCACGGCGGAGCGGAGGACTGGGACCGGCACCGGGAAGAGCTCAAGATCAGCATCACCGAGCTGGCCGGCCGGTGCGACACCGAGTTCTTGCGTGCGCACGAGCGCACCGTGTGGGTGGACGACCGCTTCATCATGCAGCTGTCCGGCCGCGAGTTCGGTGCGCTGGTGACCGACGCGGCGGGCACGGCCGGCTTCCTCCTCGGTGTGTCGCGCGGGTTGCGACCGCAGCAGAGCGACCCACCCTTCGCGCCGCTCCAGGCCTTCCTCGACGAGCTGGCGGTGATCGGTGAAGGCGGCGGTGCCGACTACGCCCGGGTGGCGGGCTTGTGCGGAGTACCGGCCGACTCGCCCGCCGGTACCCAGGTCGCCGTGATGCGCCGGCTGCACGACGTGCTCGAACAGTTGTACCGGCAGCTCGTCGGGCCGGCGGCTACCCGGGTCTTGCCGCCGCGGGCTGCCGAGCGGCCGCCGGACGCCGCCGTCCGGGCCACGCCGACCTTCGTCTACCGGGAGTGACGCCCGTGGCGGAAGTGATGGCGGAGATGCGGGTCGGGCCGCCGGAGGCCGCCGACCGGTACGTGCTCCGGGAACGGATCAGCGAGGGCGGCGAAGGGGAGGTGTGGCTGGCCGCCACCGCCCGCCGCGACGGCGACACCGAACACCGCTGGGCGGTCAAGGTGCTGCACGCCAAGCACCTCAGCCAGGAGCACTACGAGACACCGGACCAGGCGCTCGGGCGGTGGTACCGCCGCGCGCAGGAGGCCCGGGACGAGACGAGCCAGCTCGTCGTCCCGGGCGTGGTCGGCGCGACCGAAGTGTTCGTCGGTGCCCCGCCGCACGCTCCGGGGTTCGCGGAAGACAGCCGGACGCTCTACGTCGTCTCGCGCTGGATCGACGGTGACGACCTGACCAGGTGGGTGCGCAAGCGCAAGCCGTCCTTCGCCGACATCTGCGAGATCGCGCGGCAGCTCGCCGAGATCATCGACACGATCGGCACGGGCCCGCTCGCCGTCCACCACCGGGACATCTCGCCGTCGAACGTGATGGTGAACGCGGCCGGCCAGGTCCACCTCATCGACTTCACGTTCGTGGTGCCCACCCGGAGCGGTCCGGTCACCCGCGTGGGCACCAGCGGGTTCACCGCACCGGAGGGCAAGGACAAGGGCACCGCGGAGGCGGACCGCTACTCCTTCGGCGCGGTCGTCTACTTCCTGCTCATGGGGCAGGCACCGCAGGAGACCGACGCCGCGTCGACCGGCCGGAACGCGTTGCGCCGGGCCGACTTCCCGGACGCCGTCGCCGGCCACATCGCGGCGCTGCTGGCCACCGATCCGAACGATCGGCCGCGTTCCCTGCGGGCCTGGGCCGCCGCGCTGCGGGCCATGACCGCGGCGGTCGATGCGCAGGCGAAGCGGCCGCGCATCGGTGATCTCGACCTGGCCGTCGACGGGACCGGAACGCCGACCGTCGTCGCGATCGGCGCCGGGGTCAAGCGGGCCAGGCTGGCGGCCGGGTCCTTGTGGACGCTCGTGCCGGACGCGGCCGCCCCCGATTTCCCCGTGGGGGTGCGGGCCGCCGTCGACGGGGCGGGTGCGGCGGTCCAGTTCGTGATCGATCGCTCGGACCGGCTCTGGGTGGGCCGGTCGGCCCGGTGGCACGAAGCGGGCATCGCCGTCGCGGACGGCGGGATCGCCGTCGTCCGGCAGGCGGACGGCGCGGTCACGGCCTTCGTCGTGGACCCGGACGGCATGCTGACGGCGGTCACCGCCGGCGTCGGCGCTCCGGTGCGCCGGATCGAGGAGCGGCGCTACGTGCGGAAGGTGCTGGCGGCCGCGCTGGACTCCGACGGGCGTCCCGCGATCGCCGTGATCACCCCGGACGACGAGCTGGCGGTGACCGGCACCGGCGGTCTCGACCGGCTGCACCCGGGCAGCACGGCCGCCGCGGGCCTGTGCCTCAGCAGCTGGGGTGAACTGCAGTGCCACTGCGTCCTGCGGGGCAGCCGCGAGCTGATCGTCTTCGAGCAGCGGTACGGGGTGTGGAACAAGAAGAGCGCCGTGGAGCTCCCCGGATCCGCGACGGACATCGCGTGCGTCGGCCAGCGCGACGGCGTCACCGTCGCGATCGCCGGTGACGACGGGCTGTGGGTGACGACGTCATCCGACGCGGCCGTGCCCGCGTGGCAGCGGCTGGCCGGGGAACCGAGCCACCGGGTCGCCCTCGGCGTCGGCGCGGCCTGGCGCCTGCGGCTCGCCGCCGTCCTCGGCGGGCACGTGGCCGTCGCCACCGAGGACTTCACCGGATCGTGGCCCGCCGCGCCGCGGAAGATCTAGCAGGAGTTGCCGATGTTCCACGAGTACGTGTACCTCTCGGACGCCAAACTGCGGCAGTTCGTGCCCAGCGAGCCGTCATGGTGGTCGAGGATCAGGGTCCGGAAGTTCGGGGGCAAGGCGCGGATCGCGTCCCTCGAGACGTCGGTCGAGATGGACGTGGCCGATGCCGCGGACACCGAGGTCCGGAAGCTGATCGACCACCTCGGCGAGGACGCCCAGTGGTACCGCCACGACGGGCTGATCCCGGGCACCTGGGTGTTCTTCGAGGGCCGGATCGGTTACCGGTCACTGCCCGGAGGTGCCGCGCTGTTCTGCGAGGCCGGCGGCTGGGACCGGACGTCGACGCGCATCCTGCTGCACGGTTCCGCGAACCACCTGGTGGGCCGGACGGCCGTGGCGGCGCCTGTTCAGCCGGACGGTTCGTACTCGGACATCGACGACGTGCCCTCCGCGCTGCAGTCGGCCGTCGTGAAGTCCGTGCGGCCGGAAGCCGAGCCCGCGTTCTGGGACCGCCTCGGCCGGCGTCGCGCATCGGAGCCGTGGCCGGTGAACCTGGCGGGTCAGGTCGAAGCCGTGTTCCGCCGGGTCGCGTGTACCGACGAGTACTTCGACGCGGCGCCCTATCTGGCCGGCTGCGCCCGGGTCAGCACCGTCGTGCGTCCGGCCGGGCTGCCGTTCGGCGTGGTGCTCGCGTCACCGCTGTTCGTCCGCCACGCGCGCCCGTGAGCGTCGGTCACCGGCTGCGGAACCACTTGCGGATCAGGCTGCCGGTGGTGGCCAGGAGGAACAGGAAGATGCCGGCCCGCCACAGATCGCCGCTGTCGCCCTGGCGGCCCGTGTAAGCGGCCGCGCCGTAGAAGAAGAACGCGGTGTCGAGGACGACGATGCTCAGCACCGACCAGCCGATCCAGGGCCGCCGCCGTGGGGCCGGTACCGGCAAGTACGGGTAGACGTTGGTGGTGTTGTTGATCTGCGGGCCGTTCTGGTTGACGTAACCGGTGGCGCCGGGGCCGAACGTGTTCTGCTGGTTGTTCCGCGGTGCGGTGGGGCGCCGTCGGGGGTGCGGGGTGCTCATCGCCGGCTCCGGTCTTCGCCTTGCGACTGGATGCTGTTCACCTGGTGCCCCTGGTTCACGTAGACGGTGCTCCGGTCCGCGGTGATGTGCTGGACGTTCCGGCCCGGCGGGGACGCCGGGGACGCTGCCGCGTCACCGGGCAGGCTTTCGATCAGCCCGCGCACGTCGGACTCGAAACTGTCGTGCCGCACGTACCGCGGAGCGAGTGCCGGGGGCAGGTCCCCGGGACCGGGCAGCGGGGTGCCGTCGAGGAGGACCGGCACGACGGGGATGCGGTGTTCGAACGCCGTCCGCAACTCGGTGCGGACCCGGTCACCGGGGTCGTCGAGCCACCGCGGACCGATCAGCGCCAGCACGACATCGCTCCGCCGCACCGAATCGCTGAGCACGTTCTCGCTGCCGAACTGCCGGGCGAGCCGATCCGCGATCGCGGTGGCGACCGGGAGGCTGTCACCGATCCGGTGACTGATGAACAGTTTTGGCACGGTACGCCCCTCATGCGCTCGGCAAGCTCGTTCGGGCGGGTCGTCGGAACTGGCCGGCCATATGTTACAAGGCGGCTTTCCGCTAATCACGCCGGTGTGCACCCGAGTCCTGAGTGGACAATTTCTGGACAGATCCGCGATTTTCGCCGTCTCCGGCCCGGATGGCTGATTTGTTGTCCGGGCTGCCGTAACGACCGGCCGGTCATCCCGATAACTCACCCGTGGCCGAGCGGGCGGCCGGTGAATCGGAGGGAAGGGGCTTCGGGTGACGCTGACCATCGAGCACGCCGATCTCGGCAAGCTGGGCGGGCAGCTCGGCCGTGGCGGTCAGGCGGTGGTGCTGGAGGCGCCGGAGGTGACGCTGCCCGGGGTGCCGGGACCGCTGGTCTACAAGCAGTACAAGAAACCTCCGAACTCCGGCGACGAGCTGCGCAAGATCGTCGCGCAGCGGGACAAGCTGTCCGCCGTGGACCGTGCCCGGCTCGACGGGTGCACCACCTGGCCCCTCCGGGTGGTGGAGCGCGCGGGCGTGCCGTGCGGGGTGCTGATGCGCCGGATACCGCCGGAATTCGGGGAACAGGTCAAAGAAATCCATACCGGGAACACGAAGTGGAAGCCTTGCGAGGTACAGTTCCTGTTCGTCGATACCGCTCTTCTCGGTGGTCCTCTCGTCGGCAGGCGGGTGCCGACCTGGGAACAGCGGCTGACGATCTGCCGCGACTTTGCCGGGATGCTTGATTTCTACCACGAACGCGTGAACGCGGTATTCGGCGACATCAACCCGAAGAACGAACTCTACCGGCTCGACGACACGCCTTCGGTGATGTTCATCGACTGTGACGGTGTGCGGCTGATGAGCCAGGGCGCCAGCAACGTCCAGCTCAACGTCGACGATTGGCGCCCGCCGGAAGGTGGATCGCTCAACCGGCTCACCGACCGGTACAAGTTCGGGTTGTTCGTCCGCCGATCCCTGCTGCCGGGTGCGCGGGCGTCCATCGCGACCGATCCCGGCGCCATGGCCGGCGTGCTCGACGCGGAGGGGGCGGATCTGCTCACCAGGGCGATCGCCAAGGGCGCGGATCCGCGGCAGCGTCCGTCTCCGTACGAATGGTGGCGGTACTTCAGCATCCTGCTCGGTGACGTTCTCGACCCGCCGTCCCTGACGCAGGCTTATGTCGACCGCCCGTTCGTCGCCGAGGGACTGGCGGTCCAGTTGCACTGGCAGGCGACCGACGCGGTCAGCCTCGACATCGTCGCCAACGGCCGGACCACCTCGATCGACGCCCGGCAAGGTGGCGGTGTCGTGCCGCTGTGGCTCGACCGCACGTCCCACGTGACCGTGACAGCGGTGAATCCGATGGGTGCCGACACGCGCGTCCTGGACCCGGTGGCCGTCATCCCGCCGCCGAGCGTGCTCGGCACCCCGGTCGCGATGCCGGAACTGCCGCGAGTGGCCGAGCTCACCGGTGCGCTGCCGCGGCCGGCCCTGCCCCAGTTGCCGGACGTCGTGCTGCCGGAGCCGTTCGATCCGCTCGCTGCGATGGCGTCCCCCGCCAGACCCTTCGGCTGGCCGGACTTCGAGATCGCCGGTTTTCCCTTCGATCTCGACGAGCTGCTTCTCGGTGGCCCTTCACTCGTCGAAGAGCTGCTCACCGACTCTGAGGAAACGACATGAAACTGCGTCTCGCGCTGGCCGCACTGGCCGGCGCCCGACCGGAAATCCTGAAGAAGGCCCCGGGCGATCTCACCAAGCACGCCGTCATGGGCGGTGTCCTGCTGAGCACCGCGAGCCTGGCCGGGGTGGCGGCGTTCTTCGCGCTGTCCAGCACCCTGGAGCTGCCGTGGTGGATCGCCCTGCCGAGTGCGCTGGCGTGGTTCGTGATCGTGCTGAACCTGGACCGGTTGCTGGTCGTCACGCTGAACGCCGCGTCGGGGTGGCGGGCGTTCGCCGTCGCCGTGCCGCGCATGGCGATGGCGGTGGTCATCGGCGCGGTGGTCGCCACCCCGCTGGTGCTGCGGATCTTCCAGCCGGAGATCAACGCCGAGCTGGAGAACATGCGCTTCGAGGCCGCCGCCCAGGTGCAGGTGAAGGTGAAGGACGCCTACCGGCAGGTCGACGACCTCGAGAAGCAGGAACGCGGCCTTCGGGACGCCATCGAGGGGCGCAACGGCGCCGCGGTGTCGGCCGACCCGGACGTCAAGACCGCGCAAGCCACCTACGACAAGGCGCAGGAAACCTACCTGCAAGCCGACCGGGAGGCCCAGTGCGAACTCGACGGCACCTGCGGGACGAAACGACCGGGCGAGGGAGATTCCTACCGCGCCAAGCGCGCCGCCGCCGATCGGGCGCTCGAAGCGCGTGACGACGCCAAACGCAAGCTCGACGCCAAGGTCGACGAAGTCACCACCCGTACTCGGAACGGTTCTTCGGCAGCTGCCGAAGAAGCGAAGAAGAAGATCGGTGCGGTGCAGACGGACCTGGTCAACGCCCAGGAACGCAAGCGGAAGGCGGAGAAGCAGGCGCTGGACGCCCAGGAACTGAACAAGGGACTGCTCGCCCGCCTGGAAGCGCTGGACCGGATCACCGACGGTCATCCGTCGGCGACGACCGCGCGGCTCGCGCTCACCGCGTTGTTCTTCTTGATCGAAGTTCTGCCGGTGCTCACGAAGCTGCTGATGATGTTCGGCAAGCCGACGCTCTACGACAGCCTGCTGACCCGCATCGACAGCGACGACGATCACCGGGACCAGGTGCGGTCCGAGGCCCGGCGCCAGGCGGCCGAAAACGAGGCGGACGCCTCCGTGCTGCTGGCCAAGCAGAAGTCCGACGCCCAGGTGCGGACCGCGCAGGCCACCATCGACGAGCTCGTCGACCAGCAGTCGCGGATCGCCATGGACGCCGTCCGCACCTGGGCGGAGGTGGCGAAGCTGCGCGCCGACGAGCAGCTCGACGAGTGGTACCGCAACCACGTCGGGCCGCACGTCCGCCCCGGCCGGCAGCCCGCCCCCGCGGCGTCCGTCACGTTGCCGGCCTTCACCCCGTCGATGCCGGGCCCGTCGGACGTGACGATGCCGCTGCCCGTCTACCCACCGGCGAACGGGTCGAGTCCCGTCTCGCACAACTCGCAACCGTGAACCCCTGATCGGAAAGGACGACGATGGAAAACGAGAAGGGCAAGCTTCTCCCGTTCTACCTGGTGGTCGACGCTTCGTGGTCGATGCAGGGCGTGAAGATGGCCACGGCCAACCGGATCATGCCCCGAGTCCAGCAGGCGGTCGCCGATGCGCCCATCCTGTCGGACAAGGTGCGGTTCGCCGTGATCGACTTCGCCGATGACGCCAAGGTGGTGCTTCAGTTGTGCGACGTGCTCGAGGTCGGTACGAAGCTGCCCAACCTCTCGCCTCGCGGTGGCACCTCGTTCGCTGCTGCGTTCCGGCTGCTGCGCACCCAGATCGCGACCGACGTCAAGCAGCTCAAGGCAGACGGGTACGCGGTGCACCGGCCCGCCGTGTTCTTCATCAGTGACGGCGAGCCCACTGATCAGGAAAGCCAGTGGAGGTCCGCCTTCGCGGAACTGACCGAGTACGACAAGGGCACGCTCACCGGCTTCTCGATGTACCCGAACGTCGTCCCCTTCGGCGTGGACGACGCCAACCCCGGAACGTTGAAGGAACTCATCCACCCGACTACCGGGAACAAGCCCATGCGCATGTTCCTGCACGTGGACGGTGATCCGGGAGCGGCGATCGCGTCGATGGCGGAGGTGCTCATCTCCAGCGTGCTCGCCTCGGGCGAAAGCATGGCCCTGGGCGACTCGGGGATCATCCTCCCGCCCGACGAGGACCTGCCTCCGGGCCTCGCCTCCTACACCGCCGACGACGACTTCGTGTGATGTCGACTGTGCAATCGAACTGGGACGGGCTGCCGGTCGTCGGGTACCCGGACGCCGACGGCGTGCCGACCGACGTCTTCCCCCTGCCGGCCGAGGTTCCGGTCGACATCCCGGAAGTTCCGGGTCGGCACCGTGCCGAGCACTTCGAAAGCGAACCGCCTGCTTGGGCCGGGCAGTACCTGCCGTACTCCGTGGGTGAACCCGGCCGTGCGGCCACGGAAGTCGTTTCGGTGCCGGATCCGGAGAACTGGCACCGCCGTGACTCCGTCATCGACGGGTTCGTGGTGCGTCCGGAGGGCGGGCCGCCGCTGGCCGAGGTGCGCGCGGCGAGCCTGCGCGGGCTTTCGCACCGTGCCTACGGCCGGACCCGCCAGGACGAGTACGCCTACCAGCTCACGCCCGACGGACGCCACCTGGTGCTGTGCGTCGCCGACGGGCTGTCTTCGGGGTCCTGGTCGCACTACGCCGCCGAGGTGGCCGCCCGGACCGGCGTGACGCTGCTCGTGAACGCCCTCGCGCACACCGAGCCGGCCGAGCTCGACTGGGATCGGCTGATGCGCGAAGTCGCGGGGCACATCGTGGCGTTCGCGCGCAAGCGGGTGCCCGGTGGCGCCGAGCTGGAGGTGTCCGAGGTGGCCGAGTGGATGTCCACCACGGCTGTCTACGCGGTGGCGGCGCTCGGCGACGAGGTGATGGACGTGCACGTGGGGTCCGTGGGCGACAGCTCGGCCTGGGTGCTGGCCGAGCCCGGCTGGGTACCGATGGCCGATGTGAAGAACGCCGACGCCGACGTGCACAGTTCCGCGGTCGGTGCGCTTCCGCTGGTGCCCGCCCAGCCGGTCGTCCGGCGGCACGCGCAGGTCGCTCCCGGCGAGGTGCTGGTGCTGATGAGCGACGGTGTCGGCGATCCGCTGCACAACGGAACGGGCGAAGTCGGCCGGTTCCTGGCGCACTCGTGGCGAAACCCGCCCGACGATCTGGCGTTCGCGGCGCAGGTCGGCTTCCACAAGCGCAGCTACGACGACGATCGGACGGTCGTGGCGGTCTGGCCGCTCCCGCGGCTCCCGCGGTGACGGAGGTGCCCGGGCGCCGTCTCGGCATCCTGGGCCCACCCGGAAACTGCGTCTGGTGCGGCCGCCGCCCGGTCGCCGCGTACGAGATGTCGATGCACGGGGAGATCACGTGTGCCGGCCACGGCGTGGCCGAGCGCTGCGGCCTGTGCACGCGGCCGAGGTCACCGGGCCCCGGGTGGAGCCGGCTCTCCGGTTCCGGGGTGCGGTGCCCCACCTGCGCGGCCGATGCGGTCGACACCCAGGAACGAGCCCGCAGGTACATCCCGCGGGTGCGCGAGCAGCTGACGGCGCTCGGGATCGAACTGGACCAGCGCGTCCGGGTCCGGCTCGTCGACGTCATCCACCTGCCGGACGGCGCCGCGGCCACGGGACTGACCCACGGGTGGGAGCATTCGAGGACGGTCGCGGGCATCGAGGTGGTCCGCGGGCTCACGAGTGTCCACTTCGGAGCCACGGTCGCCCACGAGATCGGGCACGCGTGGCTGATCCAGCGAGGCGCCCCGGTCACCGACCCGGTCCTGCTCGAAGGCGTGTGCGAGGTCTTCGCCTCGGCGTGGCTGAAACGGCAGCCCGGCAGGCTGCCTCAGGCACTCCGTGAAGCGATGGCGGCCGACCCCGACGACGTCTACGGCGCGGGTTACCGGCTGGTGCGGGACGCGGTGGCGCGGTCGGGAATTCATGCCGTGTTGCAGGAGCTTTGCCGGTCGGGAAGGTTGCCGTGACGAGCACTAGATGTGACCGCCGGCGTGCGCCCTTTGCGTCCTGTCGAAGACGAAGTACTTGATCCCGTACCGGTCTGCGAGTGTCTCCGAGATCGCCACCGCGGACCGCAGGCGTGCCTCGGCGCTACCACTGAACCTCACACCACGGGCGTCGGCATCGGACAGTTTGACCTGGTAATAGTCACCACGCTGCTTCACGCCGCTCTCACCGCGATCGCGTATCGCCGAACCGCGCGCTACGGCGTCTTCGAATGCGTTCAGCTGCGCACCCGTGCAAGCCTTGGCGAGTTTGACCCGGTCCACCCGGCCGTAGCACTTACTTGCGAACCTGGTGTACACCACGCTCCGATAGATCAGGGTGGGTTCCTCACCGGTGCGCCCGTCCTCGTCGGGATCGCGTTTGGGTACCGGGTCCGCCGTGGTCGCCGACGGACCGCCCTTCTCGTCCTCGACCTGCGGGGCACGGCGTGCCCAGCGTGCCCAGCGTTCCCGCGTCAGCAGCTGGTGGTGGTTCTCGACCGGCTTGGCCGCTTTGGTGGCGCGTTCGTTCCGGCGGGCCGTGTCCGCCTCTCGGGCGACGTCCACCGCGTCGGCCAGCACCATCAGTGCCTCGAGCAAGTCACCGGCGCGGACGATACCGGCGTGGCAGGCTCCCTGGTACTTGATCGAGAGATTGGGCTGCTGAGCGAGGGCGGCGTGCAAGGTGACAAGGGCCTCCCATTCCGCCTGTGCCAGCGCCCGCTGCACGTAGCGCAGCGACGACACGGGCGCATCGGCCCTGCTCGGCCTGCCGCGGCCCTGGCCGAGTGCGGCGTCCAGCTTCTGAAGTTCCTCGGCCAGGCGGCGCGCGAGCGTCTTGAACTTGCGAGTCAGCGATTCCTTCGCCTCCTTCCTCAGCCACTGCCGTAGGAACTCGCCGGTCTCCAGATACTCGTCACCCCCGGCGCCCGGAACAAGAGACGACAACGCCGCGTCGAAATAGACGTCACCCTCTTCATCGACGGTGCCGAGTTCTATTTCCATCGCCCGCTCGATCTCGGTGCGCCTCTCCTTGGCCGCGACCGCGCCGATCCCGGCGGCGTCCGACCGTTCCAACGCCGTCAGGTACGACTCGAGGAACGACAGGTGGTTGAACCCGGTCGAGTAGACCAGCTCAACCACGTCGCCGATGAAGTCGACGCTCCCGGCCAGACCGAACTTCTGGCCGAGGGCCAGCAGGATGTCGGCGTTGGCCGCGTGGTCTTTGCCGGGCACGTGTACCCGTGCGACCGCACGCCAGAACGCCGGCCAGAACGCCTGCGCACCCAAACTCCTCGCCAGCTCCACGATCCCGAACAGCGTGAGCCGGCGAACTCCGCGCAACTCCACCACCCAGAACGCAAGCATGTTTTCCGGACTCCACGTGCCGTACCGTTCGGCAACGGCTCCGTGGATCCAGTCTCGATGAGCCCTGCTCGCCGCACGCAATCCCACGAAGTCGCGCCAGCTGAGACGCGAGAGCGTTTCCCACGACAACTCAGGAGGCAGCACCGTCAAAAAGGACTGCCGCTGCACCACCACGGACCCCGTCCGCCCCGCCACCTCGCCCAGCACCCCGGCGACGGCCCGATTTCCCGCCGCACGCTGCTGCGCCAGAATTGCGGCCGGAACCGCCCCGACACCAGTCCCACGCCGGGCTCGACCAACCTCGGTGTCGCCGGTATGAATGTGACGGGCCACGTCACGCCGCGCATGACTCATCCATCCGGTATACCCGGCCGATCCCGACCACAGAAAGCCCCCAATCGAGGGACCCGCAACGAGCTTCCCGAATCATATCGCCCGTTCACCTTTGGGCTTAATTCGCCGAGGTGGTGAAAAAAGACGGGCCGCCTCTTGGATGGCTGCGTACGAGACGCGTTCTTGTTCCAGCCGCACGGAGCTGCCCAGCACATCTTCCACGAGGTCGGTGTAGAGGCTCGCCTCCTCCGGGAGCAGCGCCTCGAGGTGTTCGCTGGTGGGGGTGGGCTCGGAGACCCACTGTCCTTCGTGGTCCGAGAGAGTGACCCGGTCCATGAGCATGGACCGGGCGCCTTCGAACGAGCGGCGCACTCTGTTGAGGATCGCGAAGCCGTGCGTGTCGATATCGCCCCAGTAGACGAGGTTCTTGCCGGCCAGCCACTCGAGCGGCTGCAGCCGGGACGCCGCATATCCCTCGCCGAAGATGACGATCGCGTTCTCGGCGGGCGGGAACGCCAGATAGGTGATTTCGTTCTCCACGACGAACACCGTGCGCTCCGCGGGCGGCACGGCGGCCAGCTCGGGCACCCGGACGGTGAGCTCGCTGAATCCGTGACCGTCGGACAAGCGGCGGAACCGGACGTAAGCGGGTTTCTTCCGGAAGAAGTATCGGCCGGCGAAGTCCGCTGGTGGACAAGTTCGGTCCACGCGGTGTTCCGGGAGCAGAACATCCAGCAACGCGGCCAGCACGGCGCGGTGCCGCTCGATGAACTTGGTGTCGACGCCGGGTACGTCGATCTGCCGGACGTACATGTCAGGACGCGCGTGTGCGTCGATCCACCTGGCGGTGTCGAGGAGCCGTGGCCATTCACCCTGGTGCTTGAGGACCTCCATCGGTCTGCCGGACATCCAGTCGGCGATGACCGGAGCTCGGGACCGCGTCGCCTCCAGGAGCGTGGTGAACGTCCGCACCGCCGGCTGCACCCCGAGGAAAGCCCACAGCTGCTCGTAGGAGTCGATCCAGACCCGGCCCGGGATCTCGTTCGTTCCGGCGACCCGGCCGCCGACCGTTCTCGTCTCGACCCGGAGATGCCGGAGCCGGTGCCACTGCTCGATCCAAGCACGCACCTGCTCGAGGTGCGCGGCGGTGTCCTGCGCGCTCGGACCGCGCAGCCCGATCGCCACCGGTTCCCACGGGGTTCCGGCGGCGAGCTGGGCCAGGAACTCACCACGATCCCAACGCCGCCGCAGCCTGTCCAGCACATCGCCGGGAACGGTCCAGCCGGTCGGCACCGCGTCACGCGCCCTGACCGGATGCGGTGACACGAGCGTGCGCGAGCTGTTGTTGCCGGTATTCCTCGATGGTCAAGGTCTGCAACCGCGAGCTGTCGCCGGTCTTGTTGTCCACGAACCCGACCGCGGCGACGTACGGTTCGATGACGTGGATCTTCTGCAACGGCGTCACGATCAGCAGTTGCAGGCCCAATCGCCGGAACAGGCCGAGCGCGAACCGGGTCGACTCGTCGGAACCGCGGCCGAACGCCTCGTCGATGACGACGAACCGGAACGTCTTCGACTTGGTCACTCCCCAGTCGAGCTTGAACTGGTAGGCCAGCGATGCCGCGAGGATCGTGTAGGCGAGTTTCTCCTTCTGACCGCCGGATTTCCCGCCCGAGTCGGTGTAGTTCTCGTGTTCGGTGTCATCGGCACGCCATCGCTCGGACGCGGAGAACGTGAACCAGTTGCGCACGTCGGTGACCCGGCGGGTCCACTGCCGATCCGGTTCGGTCTGCCCCTCGCGCCCGCGGAACCGCTCGATCAGGGACTTCACCTGGAGGAACTTCTGCTCCGAGTACTGGCTGGAGTCGTCGCCGCTGAGCGATCCGCTGGTGCACTCCCGAAGATCCCTGCGGAAGTCGCGGATTTCGACGTTCACGGTGGGATGCGGCTCGAGCCGGATGAATCGGCCGGGGTTGTAATCGATGTCGACCAGGGAGTCGTTGATCGTTTCGATCCGCTGCTTGATCAGCTCGGCGTGCTTGGTCAGCTGCGAGTGGAAGCCCGCGATGTCGCGGATGGTGTTGGTGTTGAGGTAGGTCTTGAACTCGGCCTCGAACCGGGGCAGATCGTCGGACGCGATCCGCTCGTGCAGCGCGCGGTATTCGCCCGCGGACTGCACCGAGTTGTCGAACTCCTCGGTCTCCAGCGGGTACGCCTTGCGGAAGTCGCTCATCTTGCCGACCACCCGGGCCGCGACCTTGTTCTGCCTGCCGGTGAGCCGATCGATCTCCGCGGTGATCTCGTCGTTCACTTCGACGCGGCACGTGTCGCAGTCTTCCGGGGTGGTGAGACTTCTGGAGCCGATGCGCTTGTCCACGAGCGGAAACGACGCTCGCGCGGATTCGGCCGCCGGCCCGTCCAGCGTCATCTTCGTGTCGCGTAGCTGCTTCTCCGCGGCTTCTCGCTGCCCTCCGAGGTTCCCGAGTTCCTTCTGCGCCGTCTCCTTCGCCTCTTCCGTCGCCTTGATCTGCTTGCCGGCGGCTTCCAGCTCGACAGTCAGGCGTTTCAGCTCGTCCGACTGCTGTTCCAGCCGTCCCTTCTCGTCGGCGAGTTCCGCGATGCGGTTCACCGACGCCTGCCAGTCGATGTCGGCGAACCCGCCGAACTGCTCCAGCATGGTCAACGTGGTGGCGAGTTTGCCCTTGGCGCCCAGCTCGGCTTTGACCTGTTGCGTGCGGCCGTCCAGGCCACGCAGCTGAAGCTGAAGGCGATTCGCCTGGTCGAGCAGCGCGTCGATTTTGGCTTGGTTGTCCCAGCCCAGCACGTAGTGGCGGCGGTCGTCGATCCGGCGGGCGTCGTCCTTCTCGTGCCTGCCGCGAGCACCCTTGACCTGCCCGGCCTGGGTGACGGCCTTCGCGGCCCGCCGGAAGTCGGCCATCGTGTCCACGCAGTCGTAGTCGGCGCGGTGGGTCAGCTCACGATCCAGCCATGCCGAAAACGGCGAGTCCTTGATCTCCAGTTTGGTGACCAGGGACCGCTCGGACAGCGGCGGGGACGGGGTCTGCCCCAGCCGTTCGGGCACCCGGTAGTAGACGAGCTTGATGCCGAGGTGCCGTTCGTTGATCCACTCGGAAACCGCGTCGTAGTGCTCGCTCGCGACCAGCATCGACAACCCGAAGCTGCGGAGCAGCCGCTCGGCGGCGCCTTCCCACGCGGCGCAGCCGGCGCGGACCTGGATGAGCTCGCCGGCGAAGGGCAGCTCGGCGGAATCGACCCCCAGCGCGGCGCAGAGCGACTCCCGTACGTCCAGGCTGCGTTTGGGAATGTTGCTGCGCCGCTCCCGCACGCTCAGCAGCTCCGCGTTGAGTTCCGCGGCGTCGGTGGCGAGGTCGCGGCGTTCGACGGTGAGATCCGTCAGCTGGTTCTGCAGCTCGGCCTGTTCCTGGTCGAGCGAACCCTGCTTCTCGGCCACCGCACGCCGCCGCGCGGCGAACTGCGCGGGGTCGGCGACCGCGGGGAGGCCGGCCGCGGCCAAGAGCGTTCGATACCGGGCGTCCTGTTCCTTCCGCCGGTCACGTTCCTTTTCCTCGGCACCGATCTCGGCTTCGAGCTGGCTGATCCGGTCACCACCGCAGCCCGCGCGCTGGATCTCGAGATCGCGCTCTTTCCGACGCAGCCGGTCCAACTCGGCCTTGGCGCCCGCGAGGGCGGTTTGGTGCTCGATGATCTCGACGGCGAGTGCGCTCAGCCGTTCACCGAGCAACGTCGCCTTGCGGTCCGCGCAGTAGAACCGCAGAGCTTCCCGCGCGGCCTTGCCGGCCGTGATCCGCGCGCCGAGCTCGTCATGGGTGTCGCATTCGGCGAGCAGCGGTTCCAGCAACGTGAGCTGAGTGCGTGCTTTGAGCACGGCTTCGTGCGCCTTGGTCAGATCTTCGAAGTGGTCGACCAGCCGGTTGGTCCAGTCGACGGCGTCGAACGGCTCCAGCATGTGGGAGCGGACGAAATCGTTCAGGTTACCGACCGACTTCATCGAAACGGTCTGGTGGAACAGCTCCATCGCCTGTTCGGACTCGATGCCCAGCCGCCGGCAGAAGTCCTTGCTGTAGGCGGGAAAATGGTCGTGTACGCGGACCTCCTGCTTGCGCAGCCTGCGCTTGAGCGCCGCGATGTCCCCGCCGAAGCCGGCGAAGTCGCCCGCGATCGTCAAGTCCCGGTCGGCGGTCGCGTAGAACCGGTCCGGCTGACCGACGGACGCGTCGCGGAACCAGAACACCTGCGCCAGGGTGACGGTCGAGTCGTAGCCGCGGTTGGTGAAGGAACCGAGGATGACCGAGAACGACCGGCGGTCCCGCAGCCCGACCGGTCGGGAGGCCCCGGTCGCTTCGTTGCGTTCGGACTTGTAGTAGCCGAGAACGTACGAGCGGAGGTGCCGCTCCTTCGCCTCGGCTCCCGCCGCCTTGTTGTAGGAGATGCGATGTGCGGGCAGGAGCAAGGTGGTGATCGCGTCGACGATGGTGGATTTGCCGGAGCCGATGTCGCCGGTCAGCAGGCTGTTGCGCCCTTCGGGGTGAAACGTCCACACCCGCTGGTCGAAGGTGCCCCAGTTGTAGACCTCCAGGCGCTCCAGCCGGTAGCCGGCGAGCTCGGCGCTCTCGGTGTCGAGCCCGGCGGCGCTGAACAGGCCACTCATCAGTCCTGCTCCTCTCCGCCGCCGAGCTGGCCGGCGTACTCGGCGAGCCGCTGGTCGAACTCGGCCAGCCACTGCCCGTCCACGAAGGCCTTGAGGATGCGGCGCACCTCGTACGCGGCCTCCTGCCCGGTGATTCGCCGCAGGAAGCCGAGTTCGACGATCTTGCCGAGCTGGGTGTCGATCTGGTCGACCAGCCGTGCCTCGTTGCTGCTTTCGGGCAGGAACATGCGCACCATCTCGACGAGCTGCTCCCGGGTGAGGATCAGCCGGGTGTCGGCGCCGGACGCGTCGAACTCCGCGAGTTTCTTCCGCAGCAGGGCCAGCAGGAGGCTCACGTGGAAGGACAGCGCGCGCCGCGGGATCAACCGGGGCAGTTTCCCGGCTTCCTCCTCGTCGTCCGGCTTCGATCGAAGGAAGGCGTAACCCTCTGCTTCGTCGACGACGACGGTCAGGCCCATCACACCGACGTAGTCACGCACCTGGGCCTGCAGCGGCAGCAGGTGGCGCCACGCTTTTTCGTGGCTGTCCGCGTAGACCACCCCCTTCATCAGGTGTGTGACGACCAGTGGCAGGTCGAGCTCGTCTCGGCGCAACGATGTGGACACGCCGCCCATGCTAAAGGCGCCCACCGACAGAATCGCGCTCACCGGTCGTGCGGGCGTAGGTCACCCTGGGGATGGTCGCGACCCTTTCCACGCCGGTGTCGTCGGTCCAGCGCACCTGCTCACGGGTCGTTTCGTCGAAGACGACCTGGAAGGCCGGATCGCCGAGGGAGAGGTAGCCGACCAGTTCGGCCATCCCCTGTTCGAGTGGCTGCCGCACCAGCACCTCACTGAGCCCGACCTGGGTACGTTCGTGCAGTTCGCGGCGCACGATGTCGCACAACCGCTCCTGGTCCACGTAAACCTGTTCGAACAGGGCGGACGCATCGACGTCCTCCTCGGCGGCGGTGATGCCCGCACTGTCGAGCGGGACCTTCTCCTTCGGCGTGTAGAGCGGACGTTCCATCGGCAACGCGAGCAGCGGCGCGGTGCCGTCGAGCTCGCAGGTGAGCGCCGGCGGGGGCTGCTCGCGGAGCTTGAGCGCGGACGACTCGATGTTGTGCAGGATGTCCATCACGCGGCGGTTCTCCAGCCACACCTGGTCGTCGAGGAACCGCCGCAGCTGTTCCGACAGCAGCCGTACCGTCGCCTGAGTGCGCTCGGCGGCATCGAGCCAGTCGTAGTGGATGTGCCGCATGCGCGGGTCGGGTTCGCCGACGGCGTCCAGGGACTGCACCTTCTCGAGCAGGCCGGTGAGCTCGTTCTGCCGTTCGTGCGAAAGGAGGAAGTCGTAGAACGCCTGGAAGCTGCGTCCCTGGTCCGAGTCGGCGATGGTCGTCCGGTTGCCGATCACGTCGTCGAGCAGCTGTCCCTTGCTGCCCTCCCAACCCGCGATGCGGGCCCGCAGTTCCCGGTCGAGCCCGCGGAAGTTGGCCTCGACCTCGCGGAAGTCGGCCAGCAGCTCACGTGCTGTCGCGGCGAACTGCTGATAGCGGTCCCGCTGAGCCGAGTCGTCGAGGACGGTGAAGTCCCCACCGGCGACCCGGTTGATCTCGACGTCGATCTCGGTGCGACGCCGGTGCAGCTCGGCCAGCCGGACATCGGGATCGGTCTCGGCCCCGAACGCCATCTGGCGCAACAGCTCGAAGATCGTGTTCAGGCGCGACTCGGTACCGACGAAGGACCGCGCCCGAAGCGAATCGACCCAGGTCAGGGCCTTTTCCACGGCCGGGGTCGCATCGAAGTGCACCTCATCGGAACCGGCCGGGTAGTACTTGCGCAGCCAGCCGTTCGCCGGTGCCGCCCAATCGTCCAGGTAGGCCTTGGCCGCCTTGGGGAAAGTTCCCTCGCCGAGCCGCTCGTTGAGCGCGTACAGCTCGTCGTCCAGCCGGCCGGCCAGCTCGGTGGCCGAGATCGACCGGAGGTTGTCGTCGACG
The DNA here is from genome assembly GCF_046548995.1 of Amycolatopsis sp. lyj-109. NCBI lineage: Bacteria > Bacillati > Actinomycetota > Actinomycetes > Pseudonocardiales > Pseudonocardiaceae > Amycolatopsis > Amycolatopsis sp. lyj-109. The sequence continues at coordinate 399,525 of NZ_JAJPWR010000007.1, read as the reverse complement.
AAGACCTTCCGGAGGAAGCCGAGCACGAGCGGCGCGTTGTCGGCGCGCAACAACCGCCACGCCGGATCGTTGCGGCGCAGGAAGTCGAGTTCGTCGAAGTCCATCGATTCTCGGTGTTCACGCAGCTCGTGGAAATGTCAACACGAAGATTAGCCCAGGTGCGACCGTCGATGGGTACCGCCTGGGCGAGGCGAGTGCCAGGCGGGCCCGGGTGGTGTCTTGAATGACTCATTCCTGGCGTCGGAGGTCTTGAATGAGTCATTCAAGACGCTGCCGGAGCTGCCGCGCAGGGTGTGTCGGCCGAACCCTGCCCGCGCCGAACGTTATCTTGTCCCTCATGCAGAGGGTCACCACGCTCGATATCGATCCTGACGAGCTCGAAGCAGTGGTGGGCAGCACTTTCTACGACCGCGGCCTCGACTACGTGCGGCGAAACAGGGTTCTTCGCAGCCGATGGAGTGCCCAGGACAATGCGCTGCACGGAAAGGTGCTGGGCCGGGGCGAGGTCTACGAGACGTCGGCCTACTTCGAGTCCGTCGACGGGTTGCCCTACGGGTTCGAGCACGGCGATTGCAGCTGCCCGGTCGGCTTCAACTGCAAACACGTCGCGGCACTGGTATTGACGTACATCGTGGTTGACCGGCCGCCGGTCACGCCAGGCCGGCGGCAGGCGCTGGTCAGCAGTGCGCGCCCGGCGGACAAGCCTCCGAGCTGGGAGCAGTCTCTCGGAACCCTGCTCGAATCGCCTCCTGACCGCGCGACGCACCGCCAGGAAGCCATCCCGCTGGCGATCGAGCTGTCGCTGTCACCGCACGCAGGCACGCCGACGCTGTCCGCCCGGCTGGTGCAGCCCGGCCGGGTGGGCTGGGTCGGCGGCAACCTGGCCTGGAGCAAGCTGGGTACGCTGACGTACCAGGGCTACCGCGCCGACCAGTTGCGGGTGCTCAACGAGCTCTACGCGGTCTACCGGTCACATGATCAGAACTCGGGCTACTACTACTCGGATGTGAAGTCGATCGACCTGTCCGGCTACCGGAGCAGTCGGCTCTGGCCGCTCCTCGACGAAGCGGACGCTGTCGGAATCCGTCTGGTACACGCGAAGAAGGCGCTCGGCGACCTGCCGCCGTACACAGCCGCCGAGCTGCGCCTGGACGTGACCGAAGACGCCCGGCCCGGATCGCTCGCGGTGACCCCGGCGCTGACCGTGGCGGGGAGCACCGACGTCGTCCCGGTGCGGTTCATCGGCGCGAACGGCCACGGTCTCGTCTGCGCCGAGCGGGCGGATGTCGAGGCAACCGACGATCCCGGCCTCTGGCGCATCCGGCTCGCCCGGCTGGCGATTCCCGCCGCGCCCCAGCTGCAACGCATGATCCTGGCTGAGGAGTGCCTGAAGATCCCCGCGGGCCAGACCTCCCGTTTCCGGGACGAGTACTACCCGAGACTGCGGCACATCGCCCCGGTCGTCTCGTCCGACGGAGCCTTCGTGCCACCGGAAATCTCCGCTCCGACGTTGACGCTGAACGCGTCCTATCGCGACGGTCACGCGCTGGAGCTCGGCTGGGAGTGGGCGTACCAGGTCGGTGAGTCCCAGGTACGAGCGCCGCTCACGCCCGCCCGGCCGGAGGACGGCTTCCGCGACCCCGAGCGGGAACGCGCCATTCTCGCCGGACTCGACTTCCCGGCGGAGCAACTCGGCCTGGCACCGGTCGATCCGGCCGCGCCGGGTGGCGTCCTCCGCGGCATCGACACGATGCGGTTCACCACCGAGCTGCTGCCCCTGCTGACCGACCTGCCCGACGTCGCGGTCGAGGTCAGCGGCAGCCCCGCCGACTATCGCGAGGCCGGCGACTCGCTGGCCGTCAGCATTTCGACCGATGACATCGCGGGCGAGACGGACTGGTTCGACCTCGGCATCACGATCAGCGTCGAGGGCAAGGACGTCCCGTTCGCCTCGGTTTTCGCGGCATTGGCCACCGGTCAGTCACACCTGCTGCTCGACAGCGGTGCGTACTTCTCCCTCGAGAAGCCGGAGCTGCAGACGCTCCGCCACCTGATCGAGGAAGCCCGCGCCCTGCAGGACCAGGTCGGCGACTCGCTGCGGATCAGCCGCTACCAGGTCGGCCTCTGGGACGAGCTGGCCGCGCTCGGGGTGGTCGGCCGCCAGGCCAAGGCGTGGAAACGCCAGCTGGCCGCCCTGCGCTCGATCGACGGCGATGAGCGGGTGAAGCCGCCGGCGACCCTCGACGCGGAGCTGCGCCCGTACCAGCTGGAAGGCTTCCAATGGCTGGCGTTCCTCTGGAAGTTCCAGCTCGGCGGCATCCTCGCCGACGACATGGGCCTGGGCAAGACCCTGCAGTCCCTCGCCCTCATCTGTCATGCGAAGCGGGCCGACCGGAATCTGGCTCCCTTCGTCATCATCGCCCCGACCAGCGTGGTCTCGAACTGGGCAGCCGAGTCCGCCAGGTTCGCGCCCAAACTGTCCGTGGTGACGGTCGGCGACACCATGCGGCGGCGCGGAAGCACCCTGGCGGAAACGATCGCGGGCGCCGACGTCGTCGTCACCTCACACACGCTCTTCCGGCTCGACTTCGACGAGTACGCCGAGCTTTCGTGGTCGGGCCTCATCATGGACGAAGCCCAGTTCGCCAAGAACCACCAGTCGAAGATCTACCAGTGCGCACGGCGGCTCGCGACGCCGTTCAAGCTCGCCATCACCGGAACGCCGATGGAGAACAACCTGATGGAGCTGTGGTCGCTGCTGTCGATCACCGCGCCCGGACTGTTCCCCAACCCGGCCCGGTTCGCGGAGTACTACGCCCGCCCGATCGAAAAGCAGGACGATGCCGACCTGCTCGCCCAGTTCCGCCGGCGGATCAAGCCGCTGGTCAAGCGCCGCACGAAAGAACAGGTCGCCGCGGACCTGCCGGCGAAGCAGGAACAGGTCCTCGAAGTAGATCTCGCACCACGGCACCGCAAGATCTACCAGACCCATCTGCAGCGTGAGCGGCAGAAAGTGCTCGGCCTGATCGACGACCTGAACCGGAACCGCTTCACCATCCTGCGTTCGCTGACCTTGCTGCGCCAGCTCAGCCTGCATCCCGGACTGATCGACGAAGAGCACGCCGGCATCCCCAGCGCGAAGATCGACGCCCTGCTCGAACAAATGCGGGAAGTCGTCGACGGCGGGCATCGTGCCCTGGTGTTCAGCCAGTTCACCGGCTTCCTCGACGTCGTGCGCCGGAACCTGGAGAACGCCGGTGTCGAATACTGCTACCTCGACGGCAAGACCCGGAACCGCGCGGCGGTGGTGAAGAAGTTCAGGGGCGGCACCGCACCGGTGTTCCTGATCAGCCTCAAAGCGGGCGGCTTCGGGCTCAACCTCACCGAGGCCGACTACGTCTTCCTCCTTGACCCGTGGTGGAACCCGGCGACCGAGGCCCAGGCCGTCGACCGGACGCACCGGATCGGCCAGACCCGCAACGTCATGGTCTACCGGCTGATCGCCAAGGGCACCATCGAAGAGAAGGTGATGGAGCTCAAAGCCCGCAAGGCCGCGCTGTTCGCCGGGGTGATGGACGAGGGCAACGCCTTCGGCAGCGCTCTGGACGCTGACGACATCCGAGGCCTGTTCGGCTGAGCCGTCGGCCCTCTTCACGGCGGCGGAGTGGCAGGCACGTACCGTGTCGGCCTGTGGCTGGTACTTCTCGCATCGCGGACGCGCCCCTCGTCGACGTGATCGCCGCCGTCCTGGCCGAACGCGGGCCGATGACCGAGGAACAGCTCGTCTCCGTTCTGCGCGAGCGCGGGGTGCCGCTGGACGACGAACCGGACGACGACCTGATCGACGCGTTGGACGAAGGCGACAGGTTGCTGACGACGCTTCGCGACGACCGGTGGGCGTCCGTGCCCGCGCTGCTGGCCGGCCGGGTGTTCACGCACCGGCTGACCGCGCTCGAGGCCGAGCACGGCCTCCTCGGTCTCGAACCCGATCTGACCCTGGTCGAGACGCTGGTCCGGCGCGCCGGGCACCAGCGGCTGACGGACGGCTCACCGGTCGTTCCCGTGTTTCCCGAGGTCCACGACGAGGCCCTGGCCGAGCGAGGTATCCCGCCGGAGGCGATCGCCGACGGCGGGGCCCTGCTGCTCCCGCCCGGTTGTCTCCGCGACCGGGGGCTGTCCGAGGGCGACGTCGTCGCGGTGCGGGTCACCGACGACGGGCTACGCCTGGAGGCGGCTTCCAGCGAGGCGACACCGGCCGACCGGCTGGCCGCGTTGTCCCGCGCGCTGAAGGACGAGCTGGCCGTCGTCCCCGGCGGGCCGATCGTGCTGCATGAGGCACTCTCGATGGCGTGCGCGAGCGACCCGGCATTGTTCACTGAGCCGCTGCCGCCGTTGAGTGAGGCCCTGATCGCCTGCGGGCTGCAGTACGAAGCCGAATGGCTCGCCCCGGCGGCGTTCGATTTCCAGCAGTGGCGGACGGGCAGCCGTGGTGGGGCGATCGCGCGCCGACATCACCTCGACGAGGAGGCGGAATTCGCGGTTCTGGCGATCCTCGAGTAGTACGAGAGGGTTGCCGAGCTGCACGAGGCGGCTTCCGAAGCGTACGAAGAGGGCGGCGACGAGGCGCTCGCCGCAATCGCGGACGCACCCGCCGATGGCGTCGTCACCGGCGGGTTCGGCCCGGCTCTCCCGCTACTGGCCGAGGCGCCGGTCGCCGAGGCGGTCCTCGCGGAGATCCCGGCCGACACGGCGGCCGCGGCGGCACTGGGACTGTTCGCCGAGTCGCTCGAGCCGATGGCACCGCGTGCGGCCCGGCCGGCGTTGCGGTGGTTGCGAGGCAAAGCCCACGAGCGGCTGGGTGACGTGGCCGCAGCCGAAGCTGCTTACGAGGCCGCCGAGTCGATGGATCCGCAGTGGGCGCTGGCGCTGTACGCACTGGCCCGGTTCGCGGGTGATCGCGGCGACGTCGCCCGCGGACTGGCCCTGCTGCGCCGGGCCGGTGCTCCGCCGGACGACGTCCTGGCCGAGCTCTTCGTGCGGTTCGAGGCTGCGCCCCGCACCGACGTCGGCCGCAACGATCCGTGCTGGTGCGGGTCCGGCCGCAAGTACAAGAAATGCCACCTCAACCGCGAAACACTGTCGCTCGACGAGCGTGCCGGATGGCTGTACCAGAAGGCTGGTCTGTTCCTGGCCGACGGTCCCTGGCGCATCGGAATGATGGAGGCCGCGCAGGCGCGAGCGGAGTTCTCCGACAGTCCCTTCGCCCTGCTCGAGGCGCTGGAGGATCCGCTGACCGCGGACGCGGTCCTCTTCGAGGGGGGCGCCTTCGCCGAGTTCGTGGCCACTCGGGGCGTGTTGCTGCCCGAGGACGAGCGGCTACTGGCCGGGCAGTGGCTGCTCGTCGAGCGGTCGGTGTTCGAGATCGAGCAGGTCCGTCCCGGTGAGGGCTGCACGGTCCGTGACGTCCGAACGGGTGACGTCCACCAGGTCACCGAGCGGACGGGCAGCCGGCAGCTCAAACCGGGCGCGCTGATCTGCGCCCGCGTCGTGCCGGTGGGCGAAACCGAGCAGATCTTCGGCGGCATCGAACCGGTCGCCCTGCACCAGCGCGACGAGCTCATCGCACTCCTGGACTCCGCACCCGATCCGGAAACCCTGATTTCGTTCTTGAGCAGGCGGTTCGCGCCGCCCGTGCTGCAGAACACCGAGGGCGATCCACTGGTGCTCTGCGAGGTGACCCTGCGGACCGACGACCCGGCTGTACTGGCCGCCGAACTGGACGAGACGTACGAGCGCGACGGCGACACGTGGCACGAGCACATCACCGTCGACGGTATGGAACGTATTCGGGCCACCCTCCGCCTCGACGGCCACGACCTGATCGTGAGCGCCAACAGCGAAGCCCGCACCGACCGCGTGCTCGCCATCCTCCACACGCTCGACCCGACGCTCACGGTTGTCGCCGAATCCCGCGAATCCGCGCAGGACGCGGCCCGCCGTCCGGCTCCTGCTCCGGCGGAGGCTCCTGTCACTTCTCCGGAGGCTGCCGAGGTCCTGGCCAAGTTCGTCCGCGACTACGAGCGGAAGTGGCTCGACGAGTCCATCCCGGCCCTGTCCGGCCACACGCCTCGCCAGGCTGCCGCGGATCCCACCCGCAGGGGAGACCTGATCAGGCTTCTCGACTCCTTCCCGGACACCCACGGCAACCCGGGCGTCATGGACCGTGATCGCCTACGCGTCGCTCTCGGCCTCGAGTAACAGCTCGGATCGGCCCTCGGCGCAGACGTTCCGGCTTCCGCGGCGGCGCATGACGGATCGGTGTGCCGAGTCGACTCAACGCCGGCGGTGACTGAACCCGTCAGGATGTCGTCGCTTCGTGAAAACTGACCCCCGGGAGTCCTCCGAAAGTTGACCCCTCTGAGGTAGGAGGGTGCTGAACGTGGAGGACTGGGCGGAGATCCGCCGGTTGCATCGGGCCGAGGGCGTGCCGATCAAGGAGATCGCCCGGCGGCTGGGGATCGCGCGGAACACGGTCCGGGCGGCGTTGAGATCGGACGGGCCGCCGTCGTATGAGCGGGCGGCGCGGGGGTCGGTGGCGGATGCGTTCGAGCCGCGGATCCGGGCGTTGCTGGCCGAATGGCCGCGGATGCCGGGTCCGGTGATAGCGCAGAAGATCGGCTGGCCGCATTCGATGTCGCCGTTGAAGAAGAAGCTGGCCGCGTTGCGGCCGGAATATGCCGGGATCGACCCGGTCGATCGGGTGGCGTATGAGCCCGGGCAGGTCACCCAGTGTGACTTGTGGTTTCCCGAGCCACGGATCCCGGTCGCCGCGGGTCAGGAAAGGATGCTGCCGGTGCTGGTGATGACGTTGTGCTTCTCGCGGTTCCTGACCGCGACGATGATCCCGTCGCGGCAGGCCGGGGACATCCTGTCGGGCATGTGGCAGCTGATCAACGGGATCGGCCGGGTCACCAAGCAACTGGTCTGGGACCGGGAGTCCGCGATCGGCGGGACCGGGCGGGTCAGCGTCCCGGCCGCGGCGTTCGCCGGCACCCTGGCCACGAAGATCGTGCTCGCGCCGCCGCGGGACCCGGAGTTCAAGGGCATGGTCGAGCGGAACAACCAATTCCTGGAGACCTCGTTCCTGCCTGGCCGCGTTTTTCACCTCACCCGCGGACTTCAACACCCAGCTGGATGCGTGGCTGGCCCAGGCGAACAACCGGACCGTCCGGTCGATCCAGGGTCGCCCGGTGGAGCTGCTGGAGACCGACTACCAGGCGATGTTGCCGCTGCCGCCGGTTGCCCCGCCGATCGGGCTGAACCAGCGGGTGAGGTTCACCCTGAACGGTGGACAGGGGCTTACGAAGGTTCAGGCAGCCGTGGGGAGTGACTGCTCGAAGGTGTCGGGACTGAGCATCCCGATCGAGGAGTGCCGCCGCACACTGTTGTAGAACTTCACCCAATTGTCAATTGCAGCAACGAGTTCCGTCTTCGTGGCGTAGACGTGCCGGTAGTATTCCTCGTTTTTGAACGTCGACCAGAACGACTCCGCCGGACTGTTGTCCCAGCAGACCCCGGTCGCGCCCATCGACCGACGCAACCCATACCGCAAACACGCCTGCGCCGTCAGATGCGCCGTGAACTCGCCGCCGCGGTCGGAATGCAGAATCGTGCCACGACACCGGCCGCCACGTGCAGCCACCGCGGCGTCGATGGCGTCAGTGACCATCCTGGCACCAATATGGTCAGAGATGCTGTAGCCCAGCACTTTCCGGGAGTGCCCGTCCCGGATCGCGCACAAGAACATCTCGCCCTCACCACACGCCAGGTACGTGACGTCGGTGAACCAGACCGCATCAGGCCGGCCCCGGTCGGGGTCACGTTCGACCAGGTCCGGCGGGAACGACGCGGACGGATCGGCCACCGTCGTCTTGACCTTGAACGTGCGTGGGCTGATGCCCTCCAGCCCGATCGAAGCCATGATCTTGGCAACTGTTTTCGCCGTGACCACCTCACCCCCCTGACGCAGCTCGGCGGTGATCCGCGGCGAACCGTAGGTTCCGCGGGAGTCCTGGTGGGCCTCGATGATCTTCACCTCGAGGTCGGCTCGGCGTTGCTGCCGCGGCGTCAGCACCGTCGCCGCCACGCGTTTGGCGTGTGCGTAGTAACCCGAGGTCGACACGCCCAGCAACCGCGCCATCCGCCGGACCGAGAACTGCGTGCGCTGCGGCGAGGAGGTGCCGGTCTCGGCGATGGTGTCGGGGCCGGCGTACTTGGCCATCAGAGCGAACCGGGCCGGTTCTTCTGCATCGCGGCAAAGTACGCCGAAGCTTTTACCAGGAACGCGTTGTCCTTCTCCAGCTCGGTGACCTGCCCGCGCAGCCGCAGCAGCTCGGCCCGCTCGGCGGCCTCCAGGGGTTTGTCCCCGTGGGACTCGGCCGCGGTGATCCGGCGTCGTTCGTCTTTGACCCAGACACTGAGCATGCCCGGATCGATACCCAGCTCGCGGGCGACCTCAGCGATCGTGCGGCCGGAGTCGATCACGCGGTGAGCAGCCTCGACCTTGTACTCCGCCGGGTACGACCGGCGCTTGCGAGGAGGCATGAGGACATCCTTTCAGCAGGACAGCTGGTCCTACTAACTCGGTGTCCACTACCCGGGGTGAACGTCAAACAGCGGAGAGTGCGGAGATCGAGGCATCAATGGCCCGGCGTCTATCGATGGGCATGGCGCTAATCGTCTCAACTGTTCGGTGTTCGGTCAAGCACGAACATCGAACGGCAGTGTCATTGCTTCTTGAACGAATACCACTGGGCGACTTCAAGGGTGACCCGCGCCGTCTGATGGAGTGCTACTACGACGCACCCTGCACACGATCACCAGCTGACAGGTCTCCGCATCCGCGTCGAGTCCGCGATCAGCCTCATCCACGCTCTGCGCGATGTGAGTCTCGACTGGGCGCGACATGCGACTGCGATCGATGGCACGGTCCAGCCGAAGAGGATGCCTCCGGCCGGGTAAGACCGTCATCTGGTTGACAGCCGGGAGACCACCCCGGTCGTGTCGGCTTCAGAACCGTCAGTGGTCGTCTCTAGAGTGGCGGGGGTGACCCTGACCGTTTCCACACCGACAGCCAACTACGGCGAGATTTTCACTCGCCGCTGGGTCGTCGACGTTCTGCTCGATATCACCGGCTACACCGCCGATCGGGACCTTTGCTCGTTGCATCTGCTCGAACCGTCGTGCGGATCCGGGGCGTTCCTCGGCCCGGCGGTCGAACGCCTGATCTCCTCGGCGCTAGCCCAAGGCCGGGACTTCGCGCTGCTCGGCGACGCCGTCCGCGCGTATGACCTGCAGCCGGAGCACGTCAAGACCGCTCGCCGGATTTGCCGCGACTTGCTCGCTGCCGCAGGTGCGCCCGAAGACACGGCCACCACGCTTGCGAAGAGCTGGGTGCGTCATCAGGACTTCCTGCTGCCTGGCGTCGACGACCTGGCCGCCGACGTCGCCATTGGTAACCCTCCGTACATCCGTTACGACGACCTCGACGCCAGCACGGCGGCCGAGTACCGCCGCGCTTGGACAACCATGAAGGGCCGCGGCGACATCTACGTTGGTTTCTACGAGCGATGCCTCGGGATGCTGAAACCCGGTGGCAGAGTCGGCTTCATCTGCGCCGACCGCTGGATGCGGAACCAGTACGGCGTGGTTTTGCGCGACCTGGTGTCCTCCCAGTATTCGGTCCAGCACGTCTGGACCATGCACGATGTCGACGCGTTCGAGTCCGCCGTCTCTGCTTACCCGGCGATTACTGTGCTAGCCAATCAACCGCAGGGCACGTCGGTCGTCGCGGACACCACCGCCGCGTTCGGCGAGTCCTCAGCACAGGCGCTGGCCAAGTGGTCGCGCGACGAATCGCTGACGCTCTTCACTGACCTTGGTGTTCGCGCCCACCGCCTCCCGCACTGGTTTCCGGCTGGCGAGATGTGGCCCACGGGTTCGCCGGCACGCCTCGCTCTGATCGAGCGTCTCAACGACGGCTTCGCCTCACTGCACGACGAGGCCACCGGTACTCGTGTCTCCATCGGAATCGCCACTGGTGCTGACAAGGCCTATGTCACTAAGGACGCTGACGCGGCGGAGCCGGGTCGAATGCTGCCGCTCTCGATGCGCCGAGACCTGATGTCGGGCTCGTTCGAGTGGCAGGGCAACTACCTGGTGAATCCGTGGGACGCTGACGGCAACCTCGTCGATCTTGCCGACTATCCGCGCCTCACCGCCCACCTGAGCGCGCACCCGGCGATCAAAGATCGATTCGTCGCGAAAAAGAACCCCGATCGTTGGCATCGCACCATCGACAAAGTGAATGCCTCGATCATCGACAGGCCGAAGCTGTTGCTGCAGGACATGAAGGCGCATATCCACCCGGTGCTGGAGCCAGGTGGCCACTACCCTCACCACAACCTCTATTACGTCGTCTCGGAGACGTGGGACATGGAAGTCCTAGGCGGGATCCTGCTGTCCCGGATTGCGCAGGCCTTCATCGAGGCATACTGCGTGCGGATGCGCGGCGGAACCCTGCGGTTCCAGGCTCAGTACCTGAAGAAGATCCGCGTGCCCGCGCCAACCGCGATCTCCAGCGAACTCGCCGATGAGCTGCGCCGCGCCTTCCGAACGCGCGATGTCGAAGCTGCGACCTCTGCCGCGGCACGAGCTTACGGAATCGACATCCTGGAGTACGAGCTGACCGATACGGTGCCTAACCATGACGCGTGATGTCGAACCACTCCTGGTCAACTGGTGGAGAGCGAAAAACGAAGCCGTCGTCCGGCTCGCCGCCGACGGCAGGTCGGACACCGGCGCGCAGGCGCGCGACGCGCGGCACATGCAGAGCATCGCGATGTTCGTCAGGCAGATGTTCGTGGACGCAGGACTCGCCGAGTCGGACGTCAGCGTGGACAGCATCATCCCGGGCTACTACCGCCGCTCGAAGAACTGGGACGTGGTAGCAAAGCATAAGGGCCACCTGGTGGGCGTCGTAGAGCTGAAGTCGCAGGCGTCGAGTCCGGGCAACAACGCAAACAACCGCATCGAAGAAGCGATCGGCAGCGCCGTCGACGCGAAGGCTGTACAGGAATTGACGGGAGCGTTCGGCAATCTCGGGGTCTGGGCCGCGTGGTGCATGACGTTCAACCGAGACGCGGAGAGCGGTGACCCCATTCGATTGATGCCTGCGCAGAAGGCGAAGATCCGTTTCCCCCTCGACGACCCCGCGTTCCAGATCATGACATATGCGAGCCAGTACGCCATCGCGATTGAGCGGCTCATCTCACAGAAGGTCTATGACGCGGGGTGGATGCTAATCACCTGGGTCAACGACGATGGCACCATCGGCCACGCCGAGCCGATCCGGACCGCGACAGCCGAGACGCTGGCAACCCAGATCGAGGCGCGGGTCAAGTTCGCGATGCAAGCCCTGAGTGACGAGTAGCCGGTTTGACTGAACCGATGTCCAACCCCGCGAGATCGGCGATGGTGCGCGGGTTCGTCTTCCGGCCAGGCGAAACGCAGAGCACTCCCTGGTGAGGATCATGAACTGCTGCTCGCCTGGGCGTCCCCGACGATGCCAAGCGAGTCGTCAACATCGATGCCTTGGGGGAAGGCTCGCAGGCCGATGCCCGCGTTGGAAAGTTCGACCTCCGTCTCGTCCACAACGCCAGCCAGTGCTTGCGGAGCTTGGACGAGCTGGGCGAGATCCTCACCGAGTTGGGCGCTACCGACAGCAGCAGGGTCGAAGCTCTCCGTCGTGTCATGCAGACCTTCGTCCACTGGGGTCGACATCACCGGCCGGGAACCACTGCACCCACGTTCATCCCTGGCGACATGGATGTGGCAACCCAACGCTTCGCAGCCGCGTCACCAAGCCCTCCTGCGGAGCGAAAGGGTCATACGCTGGCTGACTTGGTGCCCCCGGCAGGATTCGAACCTGCGACACCCGCTTTAGGAGAGCGGTGCTCTATCCCCTGAGCTACGAGGGCCTGCTTCAGCCGACGCAAGCTTAGCTTGACCGGACGGTGTACGAGTGCGGGGGCACGGATGGCGTAGCCCGACTCTCGTCGTCACCCAGGTGAGTGGTTCTCACCGTCCTCCCACCTCGCGGATACACCCTGGCGCACCGCCGACCGGACCTGACCTGGACGGACGAGCGCCTCACCTGGTCGTGTCTGGTTTCGAACTGCTGAACAACAGTAGGTAACCTTCGTTAACGGGACGCGGGGAGCCGCCTCCTACTGGCTGTTGCGGAGGGCTTCGTTGATCAAGCTCATGTTCGCCGACGACGAGGAACTGGTGCGCTCGGGGCTGCGCGCGATGATGTCCGGGGCCCAGGACATCGAGATCGTGGGCGAGGCGAGCGACGGCAGATCCGCGGTGGAGGTCGCCCGGCGGTATCACCCCGATGTGGCCCTGCTCGACATCAAGATGCGGGCTCCTGACGACGGCATTCGGGCGTTGAGGGCCATCCTCGCCCTGCCCGATCCGCCCACCGTGGCCATGCTGACCACCTTCGACATCGACGAATACGTCAGCCTCGCGCTGCGGCTCGGGGCCAACGGCTTCCTGCTCAAGGACATCGACCCCGCCGCGCTGCTGCGGGCCGTACGGGATCTGAGCCGGGGTGGGGCCGTGCTGGATCCGGGTGTTGCCGCGCGGATGGTTCAGTCTCACCGGGACGAACAACGTGCTGCTCAGCCCGCCCGGAAGCTGCTCGCGTCGCTGTCCGAACGGGAACGGGAGGTCGTCGCTCTGATTGGCCAGGGCCTGTCCAATGCCGAGATCGGCGGGCGGCTTCACCTCTCCGAAGCCACCGTCAAGGGGTACGTCTCCGCTGTGCTCTCCAAGATCGGTGCGGCGAACCGGGTGCAGGCCGCGCTGCTGGCCTACCGCGGTGGACTTCTCGACCAATAGATGCTGCTCACGGCGCTGGAGTTCGTCGGGCTCGTCGCCTTCGCCGCGTCCGGCGCGCTCGCCGCGGTGCGGGCGCGGCTCGATGTCTTCGGTGTCGTCGTGGTCGGGCTCACCACCGCTCTCGGCGGTGGTGTCATCCGGGACGTCCTGCTCGGCATCCATCCGCCCACGACGCTGCGGAACTGGCCCTACCTCGCCGTCTGTGCCGGGACCGCGCTGGCCGTCTTCGTCTTCCACCCGCAGGTCGCGCGGCTGCGGCGAGGCGTTCTCCTTGCGGATGCGCTCGGGCTCGGCGTCTTCGCCACCGCCGGGACGACCATCGCGCTCAACGCCGGTGCCACCGTCTACGCCGCGTGTCTGATCGGGATGACGACCGGCATCGGGGGCGGGGCCGTGCGCGATCTGCTGCTCCGGGAAATCCCGCTCGTCCTGCGGAAGGAGATCTACGCCGTGGCCGCGCTGGCCGGCTCGGTGCTCGTCGCCGTTGGTCACTCTGTGCAACTTCCGGAGGGGCCGGTGACCGTTGTCGCGGCCGCTGTCGTCGTCAGTGTGCGGATGGTCGCGCTCTGGAGGCACTGGAACGCGCCGGTCGCGCGCGGTCCGGAGTGAGAAATCCTTTGTGAGTTCTGCGTGTGTTCTTAGGCGGGTCTCAGCACGCTGCGTAAAACTAGCGCCATGCGCATCCTTGTGGTGGACGACGACCGCGCCGTCCGTGAGTCGCTCCGGCGGTCCCTGGAGTTCAACGGCTACCAGGTCCAGCTGGCCAGTGACGGTGCGCAGGCCCTGGAGGCGATCATCGCCGACCGGCCCGACGCGATGGTGCTGGACGTCATGATGCCCCGGCTCGACGGCCTGGAGGTCGCTCGCCGCCTGCGCAGCACCGGTGACGATCTGCCGATCCTCGTGCTGACCGCGCGCGACACCGTCTCCGACCGGGTGTCCGGGCTGGACGCCGGCGCCGACGACTACCTGCCGAAGCCGTTCGCGCTCGAGGAGCTGCTCGCCCGGCTGCGGGCGCTGCTGCGCCGCGCCATCCCGGAGGGTCCGAACGGCCAGGCCTCGGAAGCGCTGGCCTTCGCGGACCTGACCCTCGACCCGGGCACGCGGGAGGTCCGCCGCGGTGGTCGCGAGATCAGCCTGACCCGGACCGAATTCGCCCTGCTGGAACTGTTCCTTTCCTACCCGAAGCACGTCCTCACGCGTGGCCGGATCCTGGAGGAAGTATGGGGTTACGACTTCCCGACGTCGGGCAACGCGCTGGAGGTCTACGTCGGCTATCTGCGCCGCAAGACGGAGGCCGAGGGGGAGCCGAGGCTGATCCACACGGTGCGGGGAGTGGGGTACGTCCTGAGGGAAACCCCGCCGTGACCGAACCGGGCGATCCCCGCGGCACGCGCTGGGGAGCCCGCCGGTTCTCGCTGCGCGGCCGGGTGACGCTGCTCGCCGCCGCCTGCGTCGCCGGTGCCGTCGCGCTGGTGTCGATCGGCGCGTACATGGTCGTGCGCAGCAACCTCTACCAGCAGCTCGACGACAGCCTGCTGGCCCGCGCGCAGGCCGCGGCCAACTCGCCGCAGGTGCAGACCGAGCTGCGGCAGGTCCCGGGCGCCTTCCTGGCCAGCGCCGACCTGCAGATCGGGCAGCTCAACGCGGCGCCCGACGTCCAGCACGCCGTGATGACCTACCCGCTGTCGAGTTCGCCGCCGCCGTTCGGGCCGGACGAGCTGGCCGTCGCGAACGGCGATTCGGCGGAGTCGCTGCGGACGGACTTCCGGTCCGACAGCCGCGTGGTCGCCCTGCCGACCGGGCACGGTGAGGCCATCGTGCTGGCCCAGTCGATGGGCCCGACCAAGCGGACGCTGAACGAGCTCGCGCTGGTGCTCTTCCTGATCGGCGGCGCCGGCATCCTGGTCGCCGCCGCGGCGGGCACCGCGGTGGCCCGCACCGGCTTGCGCCCGGTCGACCGGCTGACGTCGGCCGCCGAGCGTGTCGCCAAGACCGGCGACCTGCGGCCCATCCCGGTCAGCGGCGACGACGAACTCGCGCGCCTCACCCAGACGTTCAACACGATGCTCGGCACGGTCGCGGACTCGCAGGAACGCCAGCGCCAGCTGGTCGCGGACGCCGGCCACGAGCTCCGGACGCCGCTGACGTCGCTGCGCACCAACCTCGAGCTGCTGCTCGCCGCGAGCAAGCCGGGCGCGCCGCCGCTGCCGGACGAGGACCGCATCGACATCGTCGCCGACATCAGTGGCCAGCTCGACGAGCTGACGCAGCTCATCGGCGACCTGGTCGAGCTCGCGCGCCAGGACGAGCCGCGCGAGCGCTTCGAGCGCGTCGAGCTGCTGGAGGTCGTCGAGCGGGCGCTCGACCGGGCGCGGCGGCGGGCGGGTGAGATCAACTTCGACGTCTCGCTGCAGCCGTGGGTGCTCACCGGTGACAACAGCTCGCTCGAGCGCGCGGTGCTGAACCTGCTCGACAACGCGGTGAAGTTCTCGCCGCCCGATGCGACGGTGTGGGTGCGGCTGTACCCGCTCGGCGACGGTACCGCTGTGGTCGAGATCGCCGACGGCGGGCCGGGCATCGCCGAAGAGGACCTGCCCAAGGTGTTCGACCGCTTCTACCGCTCGTCGGAGGCGCGGACGCTGCCGGGCTCGGGTCTCGGGCTGGCGATCGTGAAGCACGCGGCCGAGCGGCACGGCGGGGCCGTGTACGCCTCGCGGGCGCCCGAGGGCGGCGCGTTGATGACGATCCGGCTGCCGGGGGCACCCGGCTGAACCGTTGGCGGCACGCTGCCGCCAGACTTGCGGTTCGCCGCGCTCGTGGCGTCGGCGGCGTCCTGTTCGTCTCGGGGCCGAGACCACACATGCTGCCGTCGCCATGACCTGGTGTTTCGAAGTTCACCCTCTTTCGCTCACAGATTCCGTGTTGAATCGTGTAGGATTTTGTGTGGTTGAGGTTCGACGGACGGAGTGAACGGTGCTGGCGCGTCAGCGACAGGCGGTGATCCTGGAAGAGGCCCGCCGGACCGGTGCGGTCCGTGTGAGCGACCTCGTGACCAGGCTGGGCGTGTCCGACATGACGGTGCGCCGTGACCTCGACGTCCTCGCCGGGCGCGGGCTCGTCGAAAAGGTGTACGGCGGCGCCACTTCGGTCGTCGGCAAGAGCACCGACGAACCCGGCTTCGAGGCCAAGTCCGTGCGCCAGCGGGCGCAGAAGGAAGCCATCGCCGAGCTCGCCGCGACGCTGATCCGGCCCGGTACCGCGATCGGCATCTCCGCCGGCACCACCACCTGGACACTGGCGCGGGCGCTCGACGCCATCCCCGGGCTCACCATCGTGACCAACTCGATCCAGGTCGCCGACGTGCTCCGCGGGTCGACGCAGCCGGACCGCACGGTCGTGCTCACCGGCGGCGTGCGGACGCCGTCGGACGCGCTGGTCGGGCCGGTCGCCGTGCACAGCCTGCGGTCGCTGCACCTGGACGCCGTCTTCCTCGGCGTGCACGGGATGGCCGACGGGCCGGGGTTCACCACGCCGAACCTCACCGAGAGCGAGACCGACCGCGCGCTGGTCGAGGCCGGGCGCAAGCTGGTCGTGCTCGCCGACCACACGAAGTGGGGCACCGTCGGGATCTCGACGATCGCCGACCTGGACGAGGCCGACGTCGTCGTCACCGATGACGGGATTCCCGGCGAGGCCAAGGAAATACTTGCCGAAAGGGCAGGGGAACTCATGATTGCCGAAACGGCGGAGACGGTCGAGGCCGAAGAAGCGTGAAGCGAACCGTACGAAACCTGGCCGACGGCCGGGAGATCATCTACTTCGACCAGCCCGGCGCGCCCGACCGCGTCGCCGAGGACACCCGTGACCTGCCGGCGGTTTCGGCCGCGTCGGAGATCCGGCTGGACCCGCTGACCGGCGAGTGGGTCGCGATGGCCGCGCACCGCCAGACGCGGACGTACAAGCCGCCGGCGGACCTGTGCCCGCTGTGCCCGAGCAAGCCCGGAAAACCGAGTGAGATCCCGGAAAGCGATTACGACGTCGTCGTCTTCGAGAACCGGTTCCCGTCCTTCGCCGAGGACGTCATCGGTGAGCCGTCCACTGTGGACGGGTTCGGCCTGGTGCCGGTGCGGCCCGGCCGCGGCCGCTGCGAGGTCGTCTGCTTCACCAGCAACCACGACGGTTCCTTCGCGCAGCTGAGCGCCAAGCAGGTGCGGGCCGTGGTGGACGCGTGGGCGGACCGCACGACCGGGCTGTCCGCGGTGCCCGGTGTCGAGCAGGTCTTCCCGTTCGAGAACCGCGGCGAGGAAATCGGCGTCACGCTGTCGCACCCGCACGGGCAAATCTACGGCTACCCGTTCGTCACCCCGAAGACCGAGCGGATGCTCGAAGTCGCCCGCGCCTACCAGGCCGAACACGGCCGCCCGGTGCTCGGCGACGTGCTCGCGGCCGAACGCAAGTCCGGCGCGCGCGTGGTGACCTCCGGCGAGCACTGGACGGCGTACGTGCCGCCGGCGGCACGCTGGCCGGTCCAGGTCCAGATCGTGCCGCACCGGCAGGTCCCGGACATCCCCGCGCTGACCGACGCCGAGCGCGACGACTTCGCCGACGTCTACCTCGACGTGCTGCGCCGCTGCGACGCGCTGTACGACCGGCCGCTGCCGTACATCGCGGCGTGGCACCAGGCGCCGGTGCGGCGCGACCGCGAGCTCGGCTGGCTCCACCTGGAACTGTTCTCCGTGCTGCGCGCGAAGGACAAGCTGAAGTACCTGGCGGGGTCCGAGTCGGGCATGGCGGTGTGGATCAACGACGCGACGCCGGAGCAGATCGCGGAACGGCTCCGCGCGGCGGGCTGAACCCGGCCATACTCATCTGCGATGCACAGGTTCGGCTCAGGAACCTCTCAGGACCATCGCGCAAGGTGAGGACATGACCGAGAACGACCCCAGCGCGCACGACCCCGCGGCGCCGCGGCACCCCGAGACCGGCCAGCAGCCGGCCCAGGGCGGCTGGGCGGGGAGCCCGTACGGTGAGCAGGCCCAGCCCGAGTCCGGCGGTGCGCCGCAGTATTCGGAGCCGTCCTATCACGCGGTGACGGGGGCCGATCCGGCGTACGGCGGGCAGACCGCGAACCCGTGGTCCGCCCCGGGTGCGCAGATGCCGTCCGGCCAGAACCCGCAGAGCGTCTACCCGCCGCCCAACCCGTACGGGCAGCCCGGCTACTCCGCGGCCCCGCCGCCGGAGCCCAAGCGGTCCGGCGGGAAGCTGCTCGCCGGCGTCGCGCTGGTCGCGCTGCTGGTCGGTGGCGTCGCGGGCGGGACGGTCGGGTACTTCACCGCCGGGTCGTCCGGCCCGTCCAGCAATGCGCTCAACGCGCCGAAGCCGGCCCAGCAGACCGGCAACGCGCCCGCCGGCTCGGTCGAGTCCGTCGCGCAGAAGCTGTCGCCGAGCGTGGTCGAGCTGCAGGTCAGCGGCCAGCAGGGGGCCGGCGAGGGCTCCGGGTTCGTGATCAGCACCGACGGCTACATCCTGACGAACAACCACGTCGTCGAGGTCGCCGCGAACGGCGGCCAGATCCAGGCCGTGTTCCAGGACGGCAAGAAGGCAGCCGCCAAGGTCGTCGGCCGCGATCCGACGACCGACATCGCGGTCGTCAAGGTCAACGGCGTCGGCAACCTGACCCCGGTGGAGCTCGGCCGGTCCGACGACCTGCGCGTCGGCCAGTCGGTGGTCGCCATCGGGTCGCCGTTCGAGCTGGCCGGCACGGTCACCTCGGGCATCGTCAGCTCGCTGCACCGGCCAGTGCGGGCGGGCGGCAGCAGCGGTGACCAGACCACGGTGATGGACGCGGTCCAGACCGACGCGGCGATCAACCCGGGCAACTCGGGTGGCCCGCTGGCGAACATGGCCGGCCAGGTCATCGGCATCAACTCCGCGATCTACAGCCCGCAGTCGGCGTCCGGAGGCCAGGGCCAGGGCGAGTCCCAAGGCGGCAACGTCGGCATCGGCTTCGCCATCCCGATCGACCAGGCCCGCCGCACCGCGGACACGATCATCAAGACCGGCCAGGCGGTGCAGACCTACATCGGCGCGGAGGTCAAGGACGCCCCGCAGGGCGGCGCCGAGCTGGGTGCCATCAAGCCGGGCAGCCCGGCGGAGAAGGCCGGCCTGAAGTCGGGCGACGTCGTCACCAAGATCGACGACCGCCCGATCGATTCGGCCGACACGCTGGTCGCGGCGGTCCGCACCCGGGCCCCGGACGAGAAGGCGACGTTCACCCTCTCCGACAGCCGCACGGTCGAGTTGACGTTCGGCGGCCAGCCCGTCCAGCCCAACTGATCCAGTTCAGACGCTCGGCCGCCCTGGCGCGGCCGAGACCAACTTAGGCTCGACCCCCGTTTTCGGGGCCGGACCCACAAGGCCACGCGCGACCAGGCACTCGATGCCGGTCGCGCGTGGCCGCATTTGTGCCCTGTTCAGGGGCCGGGACGGTCGGCCGGTGTGTCGGAACAGGCATCTCGCGTGTCTGGAGGGGTATCTCGCGTGATTGGCGGGGCATCACTCGTGATTGGGGGGACGACACGGGGACGGAGGGCGGTCAGGACCACTGCTAGCCAGACTGCTGCCACGGTGAGGGCCAGGGCGGGGGTTGGGTTGGTGTCGTGGAGGCCGGGCATGGGTGGGGTTCCGTACGGGCGCCAGAGCAGGGGGACCGCCAGGATGGCCAGCGTGGCGGTGCTGACCGTGCCCGCGACGACGGGGGTTCGCCAGCGGGGCGGGAGGAGCCGGGCCAGGGCGAGGCCGAGCAGGGCCGTCAGCGGGGCGATGACCGCGTCGTTGAGGATCGGGCCGCCGATGATCCAGCTCAGGGTGCCGAGGACGTCGGGACGCAGGGGCAGCGCGTACTCGGCGAACAGCATGACGCCCCACGCCAGCGCCGCGAGGCCTGGCAGCGCGAGGAGCGCACGGGCGATCTTCACAGCGCCTCCAGCTTCGTGACCCACTTCGTCTGCAGCACGCCGGGGCGGTTCGGGGCGATGATCCGGCAGGGGAAGCCGTGGTCGGGGGCGAGGACCTCGCCGTTCAGTTCCAAGGCCAGGAGTGTCAGCTCGTCGGCCGTGTGCTCGCCGGGGAGCACGCTGACGCCGTACAGCCCACCACGCTCCGAAGAGGACACCCGAAGCGCCGTGCCCGGTGCCGCGTCGACGGCTTTCAACAGCGTGGGCAGGGAGATTCCGCGCCAGGTGGCCGACTGGCTCCAGCCCTCAACGCACGCGATCGGGAGCTCTGCCGTCGTCTGCGGCAGGGCGCGCAGCTCGTCGAGCGAGAATTTCGTCGTGCCGCGCGGGGTCACCACCGAGAGCCGCCAGGACGGCGACCACGCGACGCCCGCGGCCGCCGCCGTGCGGTTCACCGGGAGGTTCTGGGTGCCCTTGCCGGTCTTCCAGGAAAGGGCGGAGACGCCGCGCAGGAACGGGACCGTCGCGCCCGCGGTGGCCACGACCGCGACGCCGGTCGCCAGCCCGGTCGTCACCAGGAAGCCCCGCCGGGACAGCCCCTCCGCCGGCGGCTCCTCGACGGTGGTCCGGCTCAGGGCCCGGCGGATGATCGGCAGCTTCACCGCGACGTGCACCAGGATCGAGCCGATGGCCAGCCACGCGACCGCATAGTGCACCTGTGGGAAGTAGAAGCCCCACGGGTAGTTCTGCGCGACGTTCAGCAGCCCGGTGGTCAGCTCGAAGAACGCCGCACCGGACAGCACCAGGATCGACAGCCGCTCCAGGGCATGCGGCAGCGAGCGGACGAGCGGCCGGCCGAACAGCTTCGGGTAGACGCTCCACAGTTTCGCCGGCAGCAACGGGATCGACGCCACGCCCGAGATCACGTGCAGCCCCTGCGTGACGCGGTACAGCCCGACCGGCCGGCTGGGCCAGGAGAACCACCCGGGCGGGTGCTGTATCAAGTGGCTGAGCAGTCCCGTCACGAAGCACGTCGTGAACGTGACCGCGAGTGCCAGGCCGATCTTCGACGTCACGCGCTCGTGGTGCGCCGCGGCCCGGAACTGGTCTTCCGCCGGGATCGGGAGTTTCACGATCGCTCCAATCGCGCGAACCAGCGGCGCCCGCGACGGGTGGTCCAGTCGACGCGCAAGCCCGCGCGCGCGGCGACCTCGGCGATCGCGTCGACCCCGACCCAGGCCCAGGTGAACCAGGCGACATCGGCGTGGCCGGGCCGCAGCCGGACGCGCTCGTGCCGCAGTCCCCGGCCGGGCGGCTCCAGCTCGACGAGGACGTCTCCGTCAGGGGCGATCAGCCGCGCCGTGCGGCGCAGCAGCGCGGCCGGGTCGCCGCCGATGCCGATGTTGCCGTCCGCGAGCAGGGCGTGCCGCCACCGCCCTTCGCCGGGTAGGCGGTCGAAGAGGTTGCGCTGCAACGCACTTGCACCGCGCCGTCGGGTCAGCGCGACGGCCGTGCGCGAGCTGTCGACGCCCAGCGCGACGATCCCGCGTCCGGCCAGCGCCGCGGTGAGCCTGCCCGGCCCGCAGCCGAGGTCGATGGTGGGGCCCGAACACGCGTCGAGCAGGATGTCGTCCCCGTCGGACGGCTCGGTCCAGCGTTCCACCGGTAGCTCGATCCGCTCGCCGTCGGCCAGCTCGAGCCAGCATCGGTGGCCGAGCAGGCCGCGGTCGAACTCGTGGCCGGTGCTCACCGGGGCCGTCATCACGCGACCGCCCGTCCGCCGACCGCCGCGACGGCGCGGGCGAACCGGCCACCCGGGCACGCCGCCGCCACCGAGCGGGCGTCAGTCATGGTGTCCACATCGGACAGCAGGGCCCCTCGCCGCGGCCGCAGCCCGCACGCGGTGAGGGCGCGCAACGTGCGTTCACCGGTGTCTTCGCGGGACATCGGGACGTCCGTGAGGGCCTGCGCGTGCCGCGGCTCGGCGAGGCCCAGCGCCCACCAGCCACCGTCCGCGGCCGGCCCGAGCACCGAGTCGTGGCCGCCGTGCAGGACCGGTGCGGCGGCCGCGGCGAGCGAATCCGGCGTGACCTGCGGGGTGTCCATGCCGATCTGGAGGACCGGCAGGCCGGTGTGCACCTCGGCGGCGTCCGCGTGGGCGTTCGCCAGCCGGGCGCCGAAATCGGGACCACGCTGCGGGATCGTGGTGACGTGGCGCAAGGCCATGCCGATTTCGACGGGCCGGGCGGCCGAGCCGAGGTCGCCGGTCATCGCGACGACGGGCAAGGCGCCGGGCACCGCGCAGACGGCGTCGAGCGTGTCGAGCAGCGCAGCCGCGGCGATCTCGGCCGCCTGAGCCGGGGTCGCGGGCGGGCTGAGCCGGGTCTTGGCGTGGCCCGGAACCGGCGCCTTGGCCACGACCAGCAGGACGAACGGACGCGTCATCGGGCCAGCACCCGCCCGAAGTCGCGGACCGCACGCAGCGTCCCCCGCACCGACCCGGACACCTTCGACTTCGTGCCCTTGGCGCGCTCGCCGTAGCGGACGTCGAACTCGCGGACCCGCCACCCGGCACGCTGGGCCTTGATCAGCAGCTCCAGGGGATAGCCGAACGCCCGGTCGGCGACGCCCAGGCCGAGCAGCGTCCGCCGGTCCGCGGCGCGCAAGGGCGCGATGTCCCGCACCGGCAGCCCGCGGCCGCGCAGCAGCAGCGCCAGCACGACGTTGCCCGCTCTCGCGTGCCACGGCCACACCCCCGGACCGGTCGGCACCCGGCGTCCGACGGCCAGGTCCGCCCCGTGCTCGACCGCGGTCACCAGCCGCGGCAGGTCGGCGAGGTCCAGGGACCCGTCGGCGTCGGCGAAGCACACGATGTCCGCGGTCGCGGCTTCCAGCCCCGCGTGCACGGCCGCGCCGTAGCCGCGGCGCGGCTCGTGGACGACCTTCGCGCCGAGCGAAGCCGCCACGTCGGGTGAGCCGTCGGACGAGCCGTTGTCGACCACGATCGCGCGGTAGCCCGGCGGCAGGCCGGCCAGCACGCCGGGCAAGGCCGCCGCTTCGTCGAGGCAGGGGAGGACGACGTCCACTTCCAAGTCAGTCACGGCGCCGACCGTAAGTCCGCGGGTAGTCTCGCAGAACCCTTGCGGCGCTTACCGAATCATGACGTCCGGTGAGTTCTTACCGCGTCGTTACGGCTGCCGTTCCCGGGGCGCGGATCGCCCGCCGCGAACCTAGGGTGGGCGACGATGAGCGAGCCGAAATCGGCAGCCCGGCTCGCCGAGCCGCCTGCCCGCGAACCCGAAGCCCCGGTGCCCGGCCGCCGCGCCGACCTCGGCGCGGTCGCCGCGGCGGTGGTGCTCGTCGCCACCGCCACCGCGGTCGGCCTCTACTACAACCGGCCGCACTCCGGCGTGGTCATCTTCGTGTCCGCGCCGCCGTTGTTCGCCGACTGGCTGCCGCACGTCGGCCCGGGTTCGGTGTTCGCCGTGCTGGTCGCGGTCGCGGTGGTGCTGCACGGCCCGGCGCTGGCCGCCCGCCTGCCGTGGCGCCGGGCGCTCGCCGCCGGCTATCTCGCCTCGCTCACCTGGATCTTCTCGCTGGCGATGGTCGACGGCTGGGCGCGCGGGTTCGCCGGGCGCCTCACCATTCCGCAGGAGTACCTCCACGAGGTCCCCGGCATCACCGACATCCCGCTGATGCTGCGTGAGTTCTCCGCCCGCATCCTCGACTTCCAGCCGCATTCGTGGACGACGCACGTGTCCGGTCACCCGCCGGGCGCGACGCTCGTCTTCGTCTGGCTGGACCGGATCGGCCTGCACGGCGGCGCGTGGGCGGCCACGGCCGTGGTGCTCGCGGGCAGCTTGGTGGCGGTGGCCGTGCCGGCCACGGTCGCCCTGCTCGGCCGGCCCGAGGCGGCCCGCGCGGTGCTGCCGTTCGTCGTCCTCACCCCCGGCGCGGTGTGGATCGGCGTGTCGGCGGACGGCCTGTTCGCCGGGGTGACCGCCACCGGTCTGGCGCTGCTCGCGCTGTCCGCGACGGGATTCGCCCACGGCCGCCGGTACGCCGTTCCGGCCGGGCTGGCCGCCGGGGTGCTGCTCGGCTTCGGGATCTTCCTGTCGTACGGCCTGGTGCTGCTCGGCGTGCTCGCGGTGGCGGTCGCCCTCCTCGGCCGGCAGTGGCGGGCAGCGGCACTGGCGATCGCCGCGGCGCTGGCTGTCGTGGGCATTTTCGCCTGGGCGGGTTTCTGGTGGCTCGACGGCTACCACCTGGTCGTCGAGCGCTACTACCAGGGCGTGGCACTGGTCCGGCCCTATTCGTACTGGGTGTGGGCCGACCTCGCGGCGGTGGCCGTCGCCGTCGGCCCCGCCGTCGTGGCCGCCGTGCGGCGGGGTCTCGCGTCTCCACGCCGGGCCTTCCTCACCGATCCGGTGCTCCTGCTCGGCCTCGCCGCCCTGGCGGCCGTCCTCTTCGCCGACGTCTCGGGCCTGTCGAAAGCCGAGACCGAGCGGATCTGGCTACCGTTCGGGGTGTGGTTGCTGCCGATGACGGCGTTGCTGCCGCGGCCCGGTCGCCGGTGGTGGCTGGCCGCGCAGGCGGCGACGGCGCTGGCGATCAACCACCTGCTGCTGACGGGCTGGTGAGGGAGACGTGATGAACGATCAGGCCGGACGGGTGCTCGTGGTCGACGACGACGAGACGGTCCGCGACGTCGTCCGCCGCTACCTCGAGGTGGCCGGGTTCGCCGTCGACATGGCCGGCGACGGTGCCGAAGGCCTGGCCAAGTTCGGCGCCCACGAGCCCGACCTGGTCGTCCTCGACGTCATGATGCCGGGGATCAACGGCCTGGAGGTGTGCCGGCGGCTGCGTCAGGTGAGCCAGGTGCCGATCGTCATGCTCACCGCTCTCGGCGAGGAGGAGAACCGCATCGCCGGGCTCCAGCTCGGCGCCGACGACTACGTGACCAAACCCTTCAGCCCCAAGGAACTCGCCCTGCGCGTGGCATCCGTGCTGCGCCGCGCCCGGATGCCACGTCCGGAGCCGGCCGCCGCCGAGCTCGTGGACGGCGGCCTGCGCCTGCAGATGAAAGCGCGGACCGCGACCCTCGGTGGCCGTGAACTGCCGCTCACCACCCGGGAGTTCGACCTGCTGGCGTTCTTCCTCGCCCACCCGGGCGTCGCCTACTCGCGCGCGGACCTGCTCGAGAAGGTGTGGAGCTGGGACTTCGGTGATCAGTCCACAGTGACCGTCCACGTGCGACGGTTGCGCGAGAAGATCGAGCGCGACCCGGCCAAGCCGACCCGGGTGGCGACCGTGTGGGGCGTCGGCTACCGCTACGACCGGGAGCAGCCGTGATCGGCTCGGGCGAGTCCTTCCCGGAGATGCTGACGCACCTCTGGCACATCCTGCCGTTCGCGCTGCTGTTCTCGCTGCCGGTCGCGGCGCTGGGCGGGGTGGCGTTGTACGTCCTGCGGCGCGGTTCGCTGACCACCACGCTCTCGGTGCTGGTGCTGATCCCGGTGCTCGCCACGCTGGTCGGCGTCCTGGGGATCAGCGGGTTCATGTTCACCCCGGCCCTGACCACGATGCTCCTGGTCTGCCTGCTCGTCGCGCTGGTCACCGTGCCCGCGGCGATCATCCTCGGCCGGGC
Organism: Amycolatopsis sp. lyj-109; assembly: GCF_046548995.1. Classification (NCBI taxonomy): domain Bacteria; kingdom Bacillati; phylum Actinomycetota; class Actinomycetes; order Pseudonocardiales; family Pseudonocardiaceae; genus Amycolatopsis; species Amycolatopsis sp. lyj-109. The sequence continues at coordinate 373,953 of NZ_JAJPWR010000007.1, read as the reverse complement.
GATCGCGCGCCGCAGTGTGTGGGAACGCGAGGCGCGCGACCGGGAACGCGCCGCCGAGGCGTCGCGGCGCGAACTCGTCGCCTGGATCAGCCACGACCTGCGCAGCCCGCTGGCCGGGATCCAGGCGATGGCCGAGGCGCTGGCCGACGGCGTGGTGTCCGAACGCGACGAGGTCGCCGACTACGCCCAGCGGATCAGCGGCGAGACCCGGCGGCTGTCCGCGATGGTCGGCGACCTGTTCGAGCTCTCGCGGATCACCGCGGGCGCCCTGGAGCTCACGATGTCCGCGGTGCCGCTGCGGGACGTCGTGAGCGACGCCGTCGCCGCCCAGGCGCCGGTGGCCCACCGGAAACGGGTCCGGGTGCTCGCCAACGCGTCGACCTGGCCGGTGGTGACCGGCAGCGACCCGGAACTGGCCCGGATCGTGCGGAACCTGGTGTCCAACGCGATCCGGCACACCCCGCCCGACGGAACGGTGGCGGTGCAGATCGGCGTCGACGGCGACGAGGCCCTCCTCGCCGTCGACGACTCTTGCGGCGGCATCCCGGACGACGAGATCAACCGGGTCTTCGACGTCGCTTTCCGCGGGACGCAGGCGCGGACGCCGGAGCGTGGCGGGACGACCAGCGGGGGCGGGCTCGGCCTGGCCATCGCCAAGGGGCTGGTCGAGGCCCATCGGGGGCGGATCGGGGTGCACAACCACGGGCCGGGGTGCCGGTTCGAGGTGCGACTGCCGCTCGCGATGCCCTGAACTACTTTCCGTAGTGATAGCGACAGGCTGCGACCCGAATCTCATCGACAGCGACCTTGTAGACGAGTCGGTGCTCGTCCGTGATGCGACGAGACCAGTAGCCCTGGAAGCCGTGCTTCAACGGTTCCGGCTTGCCGAGACCTTCGTTACCGTTGCGTTCGATGTCTTTGAGCAGCTCGTTGATGCGCTTGAGGATCTTCCGGTTTTCGGTCTGCCACCAGAGGTGGTCGTCCCACGCGTGTTCGTCCCAGATCAGTTTCATTCAACGAGTTCGTGCTGTGTCCCGCCGCCCGACTCCAGTCGCTCGATGGCAGTGATCAGCCGCCGCGCGTTCTCCGGGCTGCGGAGCAGGTAGGCGGTTTCCTTCAGCGACTGGTAGTCGTCGAGGGAAACGATCACGACCGGCTCGTGCCCAGCGCGCGTGATCACGACCTCTTCGCGGTCATTGACCACGGAGTCGAGCGTCTCGGCGTACTTCGCTCGAGACTCGGAGTAGCTCATGGTCTTCACAGACACCCTCCCTTCGACGTACAAGATTCTGTACGTCGAAGGGAGGGTGTCTGCAAGGGTGATCCCGCCCACGAGCAGCGCCGGTGCTTCCTCAGCGATTCGCGCACAGAGCGACTGGTGCCCGGAGTTCGGCCGTCGCGAAGTCGGCGATGCCCTCCGCGAAGGCGATTTCCGCGGTGAAGCCGAGCAGCTCGCGGGCGCGGGCCGGGTCCGCGACGACGTGGCGGACGTCGGCCGGGCGGGCGCCGCCGGCGACCTTCGGTGCTGGGCCGTTGCAGGCTCGGGCCAGCTCCGTCGCCAGGTCGCCCACCGTGTGCGGGGTGCCGGAACAGATGTTCAGCGGGGTGATCTCGGCCGCCGGGCCGTCCGTGCGCAGCGCCAGGACGTTGGCTCTGGCCACGTCGTGGACGTGGACGAAGTCGCGTTGCTGGCGGCCGTCTTCCAGGACCTGGGGGGCCTCGCCGCGCGCCAGTGCCGAACGGAAGAGTGACGCCACGCCGGCGTAGGGCGTGTTCTGGGGCATCCGCGGGCCGTAGACGTTGTGGTAGCGCATTGCCCACACCGTGCCGCCCGTCTGGCGGGCCCAGGCGCCGGCCAGGTGTTCCTGGGCCAGCTTCGTCGCCGCGTAGGTGCTGCGGGGGTTCAGGGGCGCGTCCTCGGGCACCAGCTGCCAGCTCAGCTCCGCCTCGCACGACGGGCAGCGCGGCTCGAACCGGCCCGCGTCCACATCGGACCGGCGGCGCGGCGACGGTGCCACCACGCCGTGGTCCGGGCAGGCGTAGCGGCCTTCGCCGTAGACGACCATCGACGAGGCCAGGACCAGCTTCCGGACGCCGGCCGCGTGCATCCCGGCCAGGAGCACCGCCGTGCCGTAGTCGTTGTGCAGGGCGTACGACGGTGCGTCGGACGGGTCGATGCCGTGGCCCACCACCGCCGCCTGGTGGCAGACCGCGTCGACGCCGTCCAACACCTCCGCGACGATTTCCGTGTCGGTGACGTCGCCGCGCAGGAACCGGTGCCTGCCGGTGTACGGCGGCGGAGTGCGGGAACCGTGGGCGGTGGGGAGGAGGTTGTCCAGCACCACAACCTCGTCGCCGCCGTCGGCCAGGAGGTCGGCGATGTGGGACCCGATGAACCCGGCTCCGCCGGTGACCAGTACGCGCACACCGGCCACGCTAGGGGTCTCCGGCAGGGCCCGCAGGAGCCCACGGCGGCACGTCACGGAATCGTCAGAACTCACCCGGCACCTCCCGGCGCCCAGCCGCCGAAACCGGCTACGGTGGGCGCCATGGAACGGAGTGCACAACGGCTGGGCCGGGCCCTCGTGGTCATCGTGGACGATCGCGTGGCGCACGGCGAGCACGAGGACACCACTGGCCCGCTGGTCACGGAGCTGCTCGAAGAAGCGGGCTTCATCGTCGACGGTGTCGTGGTCGTCGAGGCCGAGACCACAGGGATCCGCAACGCGCTCAACACCGCCGTGATCGGCGGCGCCGACCTGGTGATCACCGTGGGGGGCACCGGTGTGCTGCCGCGTGACCGGACCCCGGACGCCACCGCCGGTGTGCTCGACCGGCCGATCCCGGGCATCAGCGAGGCCATCCGCGCGTCCGGGCTGGCCGCCGGCGCGGTCGACGCCGGGATCTCGCGTGGGCTCGCCGGGGTTTCGGGCAGCACGCTCGTGGTCAACCTGGCCGGGTCGCGGTCCGCGGTCCGCGACGGGATGGCGACCCTGACCTCGCTCGTTCCGCACGTGATCGACGAGCTCTCGGGCCTCGAAGAGGTGTGACCGGGCCGGACCTCGGCGAGATCGAGGCTTGGTTCGACAACGTCCTCTCCGGACGGACCACTCGGGACGAAGCCGACCGCTGGGCCATGCGGTGGCTCAGCGACGATTTCGCGGGCGTGGTCGACCTCGACGAGGACCGGCTGTGGGCCCTCGGCCTGCTCGCGGGAATCGATCTACCGGACTGGCCGGGCGGTGGATTCCTGCACGACGAAGCGCAGATCCGCGGGTGGCGGGACGAGGTGCGAGCCCGCCACCACCGGGGTGGAGCGGTGGCGCGAGCCGGGCGGAGCTCCGTTGAGATTCGCTTTGGAGTTGTCAAAGAACAGTCGTGGGACACTGGGGTCATGCCGGGCGAACAGCGGAAGCCACAGACCAGCGAGCAGCGCCGCCGGGTCGATGAGATCTTCGGGGACGTCCTGCCCGAGACGACTTCCGATGAGCGCGACCCCGAGCGGCGTACCGGTCTCCCGGATGACTGGTACCGGGAGAACCGGCCACCGCACCACGACCGCTGACCTCGTCAGTCGCGGTCGGTGCCTCGCTGCTGGGTCTGCTGGGCGCGCAGCAGGTCGCGGATCTCGATCAGCAGTTCCACGTCCGTCGGCTCCGACGGACCCGGCTCCTGGCCGCGCTTGCGGCGGTCCTGCACCTTCTTGACCGGCATCACGATCACGAAGTAGACCACCGCCGCGACCAGCACGAAGTTGATCGCCGCGTTGATCACGCCGCCGAAGTCCAAGAACGTGGCTTTGTTGTTGTCGAAGATCTGGTACCCGAGGCCGTTCGCGGCGTCCATGCCGCCGATCGTGCTGATCAGCGGCTTGATGAGGCCGCTGGTGAACGCCGTGACGATGGCGGTGAACGCCGAGCCGATGACCACCGCGACGGCGAGGTCGACGACGTTGCCGCGCATCAGGAAGTCTTTGAAGCCTTTGAACACTGGTACTCCTCACGGACCGGGACGGGGACGCCGCCGCCCGTCTTGGCGGGCGCAGGCTAGCGGAGAGTAACCGTTACCGGACGCTCCAGTGAAATCGCCGCCACCCTCGTCGCGGATGCCTCCGGGAGCCGGAGCAGCACCAGTGGCCCCTTGAGCGCGGACGGCTCTCGGTGCCCGATCGTCACGACCGTCGCCCCACTCGCCAGGACGGACGCGGAGGCGGGCGCGGCCGGTTCCGGCGCCGCGACGACGTCGACGCGCTGCCCGGGCCGGAGCAGTTCGGCGATGGCCACGTCGGCCAGCCGGACCGGCACGGTCGCTGTGCCGGGATCTCCCGGGTCGGGGACCGTGGCCAGCCGGACGTCGGTCAGCGGCTCACCGGCCCGGACGGCGCCCGCCAGCAGGCGTCCGTCGACGGCGTCAAGGGTGCTCAGCACGCCCATCGGACGTGTTTCGTCGGGGAGGTCGGCCACCCTGACGTCGGCAGCGCGCAGCGTCGCGCCGGATGGGAGGTCGTGTGCCGCGAGGACGGTCGGTGCGCCTCGCGCGGAGCCGGGGTGGACGAGCAACAGCCCGCCCAGGACGAGCAAGCCGAGGGCGAGCCAGCGGCGGATGAGCCGCGTTCGCCGGCTCTGCAGCCTGGTCAGATGAAGTGCGCGGAGCTTCGGCAGGATGTCCACGGGGCCCCCTCGGCCGGATCGGGTGCGGCGGTGTGCCGCACGAGATCGACGTTAGGGAAGCCGGACGGGCCGCCGGAAGGGCCACGTCCGGCATCTGTGGACAACCGGGGTGTTGTGGATAACTCGCGGGTCAGGACGCCGCGGCGGCCGTCTTCGTCGTGGTCGAAGAGGAGGATGCCGAGCTCGTGTCGGACTTCGACTCCGTCTTGGTCTCGGTCTTGGTCTCGCTCTTCGTCGGGGCTGACGTGGTGCTCGACTTGCTCGAGTCACGCGAATCCGTGCGGTAGAACCCGCTCCCCTTGAAGACGACGCCGACCGAGCTGAACACCTTGCGCAGCACCCCGGAGCACTGCGGGCAGACGGTCAGGCTGGGGTCCGAGAACGACTGCACGGCTTCGAACCGGTGGTCGCATTCTTTGCAGGCGTACTGGTACGTAGGCACTGACGGCTCCTTTGCTGGCACTCATCCGACCAGAGTGCCAACCCAATTGTGCGGGAAGACATTCCCCGAAAGCAATTCCAGGTTGCTCACACCGGCAGCTCGACCACGCCTCGACCCGGTGTCAACGCCCCGGTCATGCGCACGTCGTGCGGCTCCCCGGGCAGCCGTTCGACCAGCTCTTCGTCCCGGACGACGGCCAGCAGCGCGGCCCCGGCCGCGGCACAGCCCAGCGAGCGGTCGTAGTGGCCGGCCCCGCGGCCGAGCCGGACACCCCGGCGGTCCACGGCAAGCGCGGGCACCAGTACCAGCTCCGCCGCCCCCACGGCGTCGGTACCCAGGCGCTTTCCGCCAGGTTCACGGATGCCCCGGAAGCGGCTGGGCACGAGATCGGCCTCGCCCGTGTACTCGGCCCAGTCGAGCGGATCCGTCCGCGACAGGATGACCGGCAGCAGCACCCGCGCACCGCCCGCCACCAGCGCGTCGACGAACGCCGTCGTGCCCGGCTCGGTGCCGAACGGGAGGTACGCGCACACGGTGCTCGCTGTGACCTTCGACACCGCACTGACCAGCGCCGAAGCCTCCCGCGCGTGCGATTCGGCTGCCAGCCCCGCCCGGGCGCGCGTCACCCGGTCACGCCACTCCGCTTTGCTCAGGTGCTCATTGCCCAGCGCGTGCATGACCTCACGTTAGGCTCTGCGCCCATGACGGGCGCCGCAACCACCCAGACGTTCAGAACCGCCATCGTGCCTGCCGCCGGCCTCGGGACACGGTTCCTCCCGGCGACGAAGGCCGTGCCCAAGGAGCTCCTGCCGGTGGTGGACACCCCGGGGATCGAGCTGGTCGCCGCCGAGGCCGCCGCCGCCGGTGCGGAACGCCTGATCATCGTGACTTCGCCGGGCAAGGACGCCGTGGTCCGGTACTTCGAAAAGCAGCCCGAGCTCGAGCAGAACCTCGAAAGCAAGGGCAAGACCGAACTGCTCGAGAAGGTGCGCCGGGGCACCGGCCTCCTCGCCGTCGAGACCGCCATCCAGGAGCAGGCCCTCGGCCTCGGCCACGCCGTCGCGCAGGCCGAACCGAACCTGCGGCCGGACGACGAGGCCGTCGCGGTGCTGCTGCCCGACGACCTGGTGCTGCCCACCGGCGTGCTGGAGCGGATGAGCGCGGTCCGCGCCGAGTACGGCGGCAGCGTGCTCTGCGCGTTCGACATCCCGAAGGCCGAGATCTCCCCGTACGGCGTCTTCGACGTCACCGACACCGATGACGAAGACGTCAAGCGGGTGCACGGGATGGTCGAGAAGCCGAAGCCGGAGGACGCGCCGTCGACCTACGCCGCGGCCGGGCGGTACCTGCTCGACCGGGCGATCTTCGACGCGCTCAAGCGGATCACCCCGGGCAGCGGCGGCGAGCTGCAGCTGACCGACGCGGTCGCGCTGCTGATCAGCGAGGGACACCCCGTACACGTCGTCGTCCACCGCGGCGGACGCCACGACCTGGGGAATCCGGGTGGTTTCCTGCGCGCCGCGGTCGATTTCGCGCTTGAAACGCCCGAGTACGGTCCATCTTTACGGGCGTGGCTGACGGAACGGCTCGGGACAGAGCGCCCATGACGGAATCCCTCGACGCGGCGCGGCCCGAGGTGGCCGGGGACGAGGCCGAGCTGCGCTCGGTCGACGCGCAGATCTCGATGACCTTGGACGCCGCCGTCCGGCCGCAGCCGGTGCGCGTGGCGATCTCCGAGGCCCAGGGGCTGCTCTGCGCCGAGGAGGTGGTCGCCGAGCACGCGCTGCCCGGGTTCGACCAGGCCGCGATCGACGGGTACGCGGTGCGCAGCGTCGACGTCCGCAACGCCGGCCAGGAGCCGGTGCAACTGCCGGTCGTCGGGGAGATCGCGGCGGGCTCGCGCCAGCCGCGGCGGCTCCAGCCCGGCCAGGCGGTGCGCGTCGACACCGGCGCGCCGCTGCCGACGCTGGCCGACGCCGTCGTACCGCTCGCCTACACCGACGGGCACCAGGCCAAGGTCACGGTGCACCGCTCGGTGCCGTCGGCGGGGTACGTGCGGCGGGCCGGCGAGGACGTCCAGATCGGGGACGTCGCGGTGCGCCGCGGCGACACGATCGGCTCGGCCCAGGTGGGCCTGCTGGCCGCGGTCGGCCGGGCGAAGGTCCTCGTCTACCCGCGGCCGCGGGTGTCGATCGTGTCGGTCGGCGACGAGCTGGTCGACATCGACCGGACGCCGTCGGTCGGGCAGGTCTACGACGTCAACTCCTACGCGCTGTCCGCGGCCGCCCGGGACGCGGGCGCCGAGGTCAGCCGGGTCGGCATCGTGCCGAGCGAGCCGAAGCGGCTGCGGGAGGTCGTCGAGGGACGGCTGCTGATGTCGGAGATCGTCGTGGTCGCGGGCGGCGCCGGAGGTGCCACCGGCGACGAGGTCCACGCCGCGCTGTCCGACCTCGGCCGGATCGACATGACGCGGGTGGCGATGCACCCCGGTTCGGTCCAGGGGTTCGGCAGGCTCGGCCCCGACTCGGTGCCGACGTTCCTCATCCCGGGCAACCCGATGAGCGCGCTGGTGGTGTTCGAGGTGCTGGTGCGGCCGCTGATCCGGGCGGCGCGCGGCACCCGCAACCCGCACCGGCGGATCGTCGGCGCGCGGCTGCTGTCGCCGATCACCTCGACCGAGGGCAGGCGCGGTTTTCTCCGCGGCCAGCTGCTGCGCGACGAAGCCAACGGCGAGTACCTGGTCCAGCCGCTCGGCCAGTCCGGGGCGCACCTGCTCGCGTCGCTGGCCGAGGCGAACTGCCTGATCAACGTGCCGGAAGAGGCGACCGACGTGCCCGCGGGCGAACAGGTCCAAGTCACCTTCCTGGCGCAACGAGCCTGATGAACTCCGTGTCGGGCGTGTCCTACCCGGTGGAAAGCCGACACCCGGGCTGGCCGGCTCGGCTCGGCCCGCTGCGGGTGCCCGCGGGCGAGGTCGCGATCCGGCCGGTCCGGCTGCGGGACGCCGGCGAGTGGTCCCGGATCCGGCTCCGGGACCGCGCACACCTCGAAATGTGGGAGCCGACCGGCATCGGCCCGTGGCCGGAACGCAACGCCTTCTGGTCGTGGCCGTCGCAGTGGGCGGCGCTGCGTTCGCTCGCTCGCCGTGGTCAGTGTCTCCCGTTCACGATCACCCTGGACGGTCGTCTCGCAGGGCAGATCACTGTGGGTAACGTCATCCGGGCGTCACTGCGGTCGGCCTGGATCGGCTACTGGGTGTCGTCCGAGGTGGTCCGCGGCGGGGTCGCGACGGCCGCCGTCGCGCTCGTCACCGACCACGCCTTCGGCCCGGCCGGGCTGCACCGGCTGGAGGCCACCGTGCGTCCGGAAAACGCCGCCAGCCTGCGGGTTCTCACCAAGGCGGGCTATCGACGGGAAGGCCTGTTCGAGCGCTACCTCGACGTCGCGGGCGGCTGGCGGGACCACTATTGCTACGCCGTGACGCGCGAGGAAACCGGGACCGGGCTGGTGTCGCGGCTGGTCGCGACGGGCCGCGCCGACTACGCCTGAACGTGATTACCCACCCGGGTCGGTAGCCGCGTTACCACATGCTGTGAGTTTCACCTAATCCGGTGAGGCATTTCCGTGATCGAACCCGGCGAGCCTCCGTCCGATCTGTTACTCCTGTGACTAACGTGATTCGTGGTGGAAGGATCGGGGGAGGTGACGGGAGATGCCCAGCTCCGTGATCATCGTCGCGCTCGCCGCGGCATGGCTCGTCGTGCTCGTGCCCATGGTCGCGCGACGGCGACAGCAGGTCGCGAGAACGACCGACTCGGCGCTCGCGGCCAGGGTCGTGCGCAGTGGACGCAACGAAGACCGGGAGGAATTCGCCATGTCCGACGATTCCGGGAAGTCCCGGCCTTCGGTGGAGGACGACCTCGCTGAGCTGGAGGCCGATCTCGAACTCGACGACGACCTCGAGGAACCGGAGCCCGAGCCGCTCCCGCAGCCGGCCCGCGGCTCGCGAGCCGAACGCGACCGGCCCGGCTACCGGCCCGGCCGAGGTGGCTTCGATCCTGAAGCCGCCGAGATCGCGGCCCGCGCCAAGTACGGCTTCCGGCAGCGCATCGTCGTCGTCCTGCTGGTGATCGCGGTGATCACCGGGGTCGTCGCCGGCGTCGTCTACCCGCTGGCCTGGTGGGGCCACGGCGCGATCGACGTCGTGCTCGTCGGGTACCTGGTGTACCTGCGCCGCCAGGTGCGCATCGAGGAGGAGATCCGGCAGCGCCGGCTCGCCCGGTTCAACAGCACTCGCGCGCCCCGGCGTCCTTCCGCGCCTCCCGCGGTGGAGGAAGAGGACCGCACGGAAGCACCGGAAGCCGAGGACGTCGAGGTCGTCGAGCCGGTCCGCCGCGAGGTGGTCGAGCGCCGGCCGTCCCCGACATCCCGCGTCCGCCGCAGCGCGGTCGTCGTCGACCTCGACGACGAGGACCCGGCGTTCGAAGAGCTCGACGAGCCCGGGACCGGCCCGTACCGCCGCGCGGTCGGGGAGTGACCCCCTGCGTGGGGTGCTCGTAGGGCACTGCTAAGCTCTACGAGCACAACCAAGGGGCTGTAGCGCAGTTGGTAGCGCGTCTCGTTCGCATCGAGAAGGTCAGGGGTTCGATTCCCCTCAGCTCCACCCTAGGAGTCTTACTGGAACAAGTGCCTGAATGAAGGCCGCGCAGTAGGACCGCGACGCCTGACGGCGAGCCAGGACCACCCGCATCGCGGGTGGTCCTTTTGGTTGTGCCCTCCGCGCCGGTTCTGCGGCCCGCTGACCTTGGATGGCGTGGAGTTCGCCGAAGGGCTCACGGAGTTCGCCGTCTGTGATCTTGTCGTCCTCGATGTAGATGGTGTGGAAGATCGCTTGGTTGAGTAGGCAGCGCTGTTGGTCGTTGCAGCGTTGATACAGCTGGTCGGGCTGTTCGAGGAGGGCAAGGCCGGCGTTGACGAGCTGGGCGCTGTCGGTGAGGTCGGCGTTGGCTGTTTCCAGGCGCTCCTCCAGTCGGCGGCGCTCGCGTGCGATGTCGCGCAGCTTCTCCTTGACCTTGGTCCGAGGCAGCGTGCTGTCGGCGGCGAGGTCGATCAAGTTCTCCTCCTTCGTGTCAAGTTCCTTGAGCTGTGCCGTGATCTGCTTGCGCAGAACGCCCGGATCCGCGGCTCGAACGCATCCGCCACCGACCCCCGCGCCGCCCGCTCATACTTCGGCGGCCCGTCCGATCTCAACGCCGCCCAGACCGTGTTCCGCGCGATCCCCAGCCGCCGGGCGATCTCCTTGATCGGCACGCCCTCGGCCCGATGCAACCGGCGGATCTCCGCCCAGTCCTCCACGTTCAGCACCCTCCTACCTCAGAGGGGTCAACTTTCGGAGGACTCCCGGGGGTCAGTTTTCACGAAGCGACGACAGACCGGGCGTGGTTGCTCGAACACGGGCGGCTGAGCGCGAGCAGGGGCAAGGCCGTGGTCGCCGCCGTCAACCAGCTGTGCAAGCAACTCCGCCCCGCACGCCCGCACGCTGGTCGACGCGTTCGCCATCCCGGAGCAGTTCCTGGCCGCGCCGATGGTGACCGAACAGTGAAGGCGGTCAGGGTCAACGGACGGCGAGGCCCTCCACCGGGGCCGGGGGCGCCGGGATGTGGAAGAGGTCGACGAACCGGTCCAGCAGGGTGAGGTCGCCGCTCGCCCGCAGGATCCCGGCCTCGATCGCCGCCAGCGGGCTCAGCCTGCCGCTCAGCAGCGGCTGGATCGAGCCGACCGACTCGATGACGAGGTCGGCCCCGGGAAGGGCGCCCTCGGCGACCTTGAGCGCGCCGTCGTCCACGAAGGCGTGCACGATCAGGTTGCCATAGCGGATCTCGAAGCTGACGTTGACGCCCGCCGCGTGCTCCGGCCGGAACGTCGTGTACAGCGAAAGGATCGCGGAGTCCATGGTGAACAGGTCGTCCGGCGCGGGGTCGAGCAGTGCCCTCGCGCCCCACAGCCCTAGCTGCAACAGCACCGGTTCCAGCTCACGGCCGTACTCGGTGAGTTCGTAGACCACGGCCGCGTCCAATTGCGGCAGCACGCGCCGCCGGAGCACGCCTGCCTTTTCCAGTTCGTTGAGCCTGCCGGAAAGCATGCTCGGTGGCAGCTTCGGCAGGGTCTGCCGCAGGTCCGAGTATCGCTTCGGGCCGAGCAACAGGTCTCGCACGACGAGCAGCGACCATCGCTCGCCGACGAGCTCGAGGGCGCGGGCGAGGCCACAGAATTGCCCGTAGGTTCGACCGGTCATGATGTGCGTCCCTTCTACGCCGGTGTGGGCGGAGTAGGTGTTGTTGTTTGCGTTCGAAAGCTGGTCTGTGCGCGTGGCCCCTTCAGCGGTGCGACTGGTCCGAGAGCAGGACGTGGTGCAGCTCCTGGAGCTCGTTACACGGCTCGAGGCCGAGCTCGCCGCTCAGCCTTGCCCGGAACTGCCGGTAGAGGTCCAGCGCCTCGATCCGCCTGCCGCTGAGGTTGAGCACCCGCATCAGTTGGCCGTTGAGGCCCTCGTCAAGGGGGTTGGCGGCGATCAGCGACCGCAACTCGCCAATCAGGTCGTGGTACATGCCCGCCTCGATCTCGGCATGGATGCGCAGGCGCTGCGTGTTTCGTCGCTGTTCCTCCAGATCGGTCGCATACACCGAGAGCACAGGGCCGCATGTCACGTTGGCCAGCGGCGGCCCGCCCCACAGGTCCAGTGCCTTGCGCAGGACGATGGCGGCTTCGGCGTAGTGCTGCCGGTCGAACAGCGCCCTGCCCTCCCTGGCCAGCCGCTGGAACACGGCGACGTCGACCTGGCCAGGGTCGACGCGCAGCAGATAGCCGGGTGCCCTGGTCACGATGATCTGGTCGCCGTCGCTGGCGAATCCGTTGGCTTCGATGTACCTGCGCAGTTGCCAGACGTGTGTCTGCATGGTGGTCCGGCCGCCGCGGGGCGGGTCGCCTGCCCACAGCTCCTTGATGATCAGGTCACCCTGCACGACCTTGCCGGGACGCATGAGCAGCATCGCCAGCACCTGGAGCACCTTCGGTGCCGTCGGCGCGTGGTCCTCGCCGTCCTTGCGGACCTCCAAGGGGCCGAGCAGGGTGAAGTGCGGCCCACCGTTGGGCTGGCCGGCGAACCCGGCCGCGGCGTCGTCAAATCGGTCCCATAACGCCAGGTCGGAATCCAACATACGTGGCTCCCATCGGTGACTTCCGTCGCTGGTTGACGTCCACCCAGTTGTATGTCGATCCAAGCGACGGTCGATTCCTGAACACTGGCAGATCGATCGTGGCCGCGGCAGTGCACCGGCCACGAATACCGATTTGAATCCGGCCCGCCGCACCTATGGTCAACGCATATGCGGTTCATGGATTGTGCACTGGTGATATCGGCGACACGAAACCAGAATTTCTCGCACAGCACTGACTTTCCCGAACCACTAGGAGTCTGTTGGTTAGTCACGTGCTGCACAATACTGAGGGTAGTGATGACTAATCGGGTCCAGCAAAGTACGCAAGATGGCAGCAAATACTACTCCGAACAGTCCAGCAATGTCTACTCCATCGATCTACAAATAGACGAATTCGACCAGTGGAGCAACCCTCGCCGGTTGCGGCTGGGTCCGACCGGTTGGACCAAGGCCGAGGCGTGTGAGGAAGCTGCTGATGGACCACGGTGCCGATAGAGCGCAGTTGATCGGGTTCAAGCGCAACTACGAGCCGAGATCAGCCCCGAGGATGGCGCGTTCCTGTTCTCCGAACGAGGCGTAACGGCGCTGCGCGGAGCACGGGTAGGCGCCGTGGTCGCCCTGCTCGACGGCACCAAGGACATCGCGGCCGTGCTGCGGGCCAGGCCGGGGAAGATGGAGGCCGAGCAGACCATCAGGGTGCTGGAGCGGCTGGTGCAGGCGGGCCTCGTCGTGCTTCGCACGCCGGGTGCGACCAGCACCAGCGAGCCCGCGCTCGCGTTCTGGGACGCCTGCGACGTCGACCCCGGCGGTTCCGCGGCCCGGCCTGCCGCCAGCGCCGTCGGCCTGCTCGCCGTGAGCGAGGCGGTCGAGACCACCGCGGCGGCGGAGGCGCTGCGGGCGGCCGGATTGCCGGTGATCACCGGCACCGGCCCCCGCCCCGCCGGCGGGACCGAGTTGACCGTGGTGCTCTGCGACGACTACCTGCAACCCGGGCTGGCCGAGATCGACGCGGCACACCGGGCGGCGCGCACCCCGTGGCTGCTCGCGAAGCCGATCGGCGCACAAGTATGGCTGGGCCCGGTCTTCCAGCCGGGCGAGTCGGCGTGCTGGCACTGCCTCGCCACGCGCCTGTGGGGGCACCGGCACGCCGAGGCATGCGTGCAGTCGATGCTCGGTCACGAGGGACCCGCCGCCCGGCCCCCGGTCTCCCTGCCGCCCCTGGTCGCCACCGCGGCCAATCTCGTGGCGCTGGAGGCCAGCAAGTGGCTGGCTGGCTACCGGCACCACGGCCAGCGATGCGTGTGGACGTTCGACAGCCTCGACCTGCGGGGCAGGATCCACGAGCTGCGGGCGCGACCGCAGTGCGCCGAGTGCGGTGACACCTCCCTGGTCGCCGCGCAGGCGCGCAGGCCGGTTCGGCTACGCCCGGTGCGCAAGGTCTCGGGTTCCGGCGGCGAGCATCGCGCGCTGACCCCGGAACAGGTCCGCGAGCGGTACCAGTACCTGGTCAGCCCGGTGACCGGGGTGATCAAGGAGATCAGGCAGGACTCCAGGGGACCCGCCCTAGAGCTGTGGTCGCCAGGCCCGGCATGACTAACGCCCCAGTCGCTCGCATGATCCGGGGGGTGGTGTCACCGGGTCTGGTGGCATCGAGGGACCGCTGATAGGGACACCCCCCCAGCGGTCAATCGCGTGCGCACTGCCCGTGCCACCGGCTGGGTACCACTGACTTGTCTGGTCCTTGACCCCTCTTTGACGTGCGTGAGAACAGGTGGGGTCATGCTAGCTCCCAGACGAGGTTGACGGCGCGATTCGTCGACACAGACGTCGGAAACAATGACGAGCCGGAACGTCGCCGCACCTCGCGCGGCGCTCCGGTAGGTCGTGGCCGGGGCAGACCACGACGCGAACTGGGGCCGAGCCGCCCGGTCAGGGACGTGCGGTGACTCGGAAGCGAGTGAGAGGCCGCGAGTGAGCAGGGACCACAGCAGGTAGGACATTTTTATCTCCAGGGGTACGGACTGTGCCGGAAATGCTGGAGTCCATTGGGGAGTCGAGTGGATCCGGCGGTTGCGGATCGTTCTCGAGGACCGGAGGAGAGACCTATGCAACTTGCCGTCCAGCAAGCAATTTCGGCGATGCGCGATCGTTACTTCGACCCCATCACCCTCGGCCAGATAGCGGCTGAGGTGTTCGTCAGCCCCTTTCATCTCTCCAGGGTGTTCGCGGAGCTGACGGGCGTGACGCCGGGCCGTTACCTGACCGCCGTCCGGTTGTTCGAGGCCAAGCGGCTGCTGCTGACCACCGATCTCACCGTGGCCGACGTCGTGTGCAGCGTCGGCTACAACAGCGTCGGCACGTTCACCAGCCGGTTCACCAAGGCGGTCGGCATGACCCCCACCCAGTACCGCAGCCCGGAGGTACGCGAGTTGCTGCTCGCCGTAAGCCCCGACTTCCACCGGGTGCCCCCGGCCGAGGCACTGCCCGGCGCGAACGGGCTGCCCGTGCAGGGCGCGGCGTCGGTGTCCGCCACGGTCGACCTGCCTGCCGAGGCCGCACCGGCCAACGTGCTGGTCGGCCTGTTCGCCGAGCGCATCCCGCAGTGCGGGCCCGTGGCGTACGCCGCGCAGGCCGGTGTCGGCTCGACCAGGCTGACCATCTCGGACGTGCCGCCAGGGCGGTGGACCGTGCTCGCGGTCGCCGAGGGCGCGCACGGCGGGGGCGCGGAGAGCATCTACCTCGGCACGGTTCGGCAGCCGGTCGCCGTGTCGCCGGGTGGCGCCACCAGGGTGCACCTGCGGTTGCGCGACCTGCAACCGACCGATCCGCCCATCGCGATCACGCTGGCCTCCGACACCTTCCCACACGGTATGAGCCGCGATCTGGCCCGTCCCGAGCTGCGGGTTGCGGCCTGACCAGGGGAGCGATGATGGCGACGACGTTCGGCGCCCTGCGCCGCAGGTTCTTGGCCCCCTCGCTGGCCGATGTGAGCTTCGCCGGCCGCGTCCTGACCTGAGGATTGAGTTGCCGATCGAGGGCGGCTTCGGTCTCGCTGGGCGGCCCGGCTCCGGACGCGTGGGCGGTGTGCCGACGTCCGCATCCGGAAGTGGAGCAGCATCCGTCGGCGAGAGGCGAAGAAAGGAGCCGAACATGAATATCCCGGACTGCGGAAACGGGGAAGACCATTGCCTACCGGGAGTTCCTCGGCGAGCAGCAGGCCGCGTTGCGGCAGCGGCCCTGCCGTGAGCCGCCGGTCATCTACCACGAACGGGGCGAGCAGCGTGCCTGCCGACACGGAGACGAGGGAGCTGCTGGTCGGGGATGCCCACGTGTTCAGCCCCGCCACGTTCCGGGACGCCAGGGAGTGCTCGTCGTGACCTACCAGGAGCCGGTGATGATGCACACGACCGGGCACCGGTTCCCGGTCGTGCAGACCGGGCACAGCCGCTCGCGTCGCGACTACGTCATCGAGGAGGACCTCGCCGTGTCGCCGCTGGACCCGGAACTGGGCCTGCCGATCGAGAATCCGCCCACCGTGTCCGAACGCGATCAGTCGGCGCCTTCCCTCGCCGAGGCGCTGGACCGGGGCCTGCTTCCCGACTACGAGACGAGCATCGCACTGGAAGCGACGTTATGAACGCGCGTACGTGGACCGTGTGCAACGAACGGGCGATCTACCGCAGCCCGTGGGTCGATCTCGCACTGTCCGAGGTGGAGCTTCCCACCGGGGTCACGTGCGAGCACCATCTGGTCAGGGTGCCGCCCTCGGTTGCCGTCGCGGTGACCGAGGCGGACCGGGTGTTGATGCTGTGGCGGCACCGGTATATAACCGACACGTGGAGGGTTGGCGACCGCACCGGCTCTCCGAGCTGTCGTATGTCCAGCCGATGGCCGGTATCGCCAATGCGGAGCATTTCGTGCTCCGTGGCCACGGGGCCAGCTATGTCGGTCCGCCAGTCGACTGCCACGAGTCCCAGCACATCGCCTGGGTTCCGTTGGCCGAGGCGGAAGAGCTGCTCGAACGAAGGCGGATCGTCGCGGCAGCCTCGGTGGCGGGAGTGCAGCGGCTCCTGCTCGCCAGCCGAGCATAGCTGCGGGTGATGCCACCGTTGCTTTTGGACTTGCGTGCGGTCATCGGAGCGACCGGCGACTTCGGCAGGTGCCGACGATCAGCAGAGGCGCCCCACCCCTGTGCGAGCTGTGCTGCTCGGAACGAGGTCGGCTCCATCCACGAGTACGGGTCCGCGCCCTTCGGCACCACGATCGACGAGACGACGCAGCCCGGCCGACCCCGGACGCGCCGGACAACCCCGCAAAGGCCATCCAGGTGCTTGCAGAACCACGAGTTCACCCCAGGATGAACGGGGGAGTGTGCACTCGAAGAGAGGACGACCTCCGATAGGCGGCCGTACCGTCGTTCTCGTGGACCTCCGCACTGTGACCGTGCTCGGCGCAGGCACGATCGGCACGTCGATCGTGCCTGCGCCGAGCCGCAGCGGTGTGCGCGTCCGGCTGGCCGACCCGACGCCGACGCGCTCGCCGCCGCGGTGAGTCGCGGCGCGGGCGTTCCGCTCACCCCGGGGGCGGGAGCCCGCCGATGTCGTCGTGCCTACGTTCCAGGGCATCCCGTGGTCGCCGGGGACCTTGGTGATCCGGCGACTGTCGATGCGGGACTGGCGGGCCATGAAGCGGACGCACTGAGGCATCACCCGCAAGATCATCGGCGAGGTTCCCGGGCAAGCACCAACCGGTTCGACATGGGGTCGGAACGGTCTACGAACTGGTGGATCGCGGGGGCCTTCAGTCCCTCCAGTCGACGTCGGCGCCGCAGAGCTCGGGGATGAATATTTCTACAAGCGATTATTGATTGGGACTGGAGGACTAATGATGGGGAGTCGGAACTCCGACGTAGTCTTCGTCAGGTGGCCCGCGCAGGCGGACCTGCGGAACCGCTATCAGCTTGAGGGGAGACCTCGATTACTTGTCGTAGAAGGAGGCGCGGTACCGCCGGTCAGCAACGATCCGATTGAAGATTGGGCTCGCCAGCCGATATCTCGGGTTGACCTGGATGCGAGGGTCAATGCCTTGCAGAACCGGTTCGACAGCCGCCGGGCGCCGAGGATCGACTCAGCGGGAACTCTAATTTTCGGAAGTCACTCGATCACGATCTCGACCACTCAGGCCCACCTCATGGCCCTGCTCGTCGAACGCTTCGGCGAGGTAGTGTACCGCAACGAGCTCACGAACTATTTGGCAACGCAGGTAACGACCCTTACAAGGAACTCGCTCGACCTGCATATTATGCGGCTCCGCCGAAGACTTCAGTCGATCGATCTGTCGATCCGCACCGCGTGGGGCCGAGGATACATCCTGGAGGCTATGCGCTCCTGAAGCAAAGCCTCTGGTGCGGACTTCTCGTTGGATCACGTGATCGCGATCGCTGCCACGTGCGCATCGCCGATACGGCCAGCTTCGACCACGCGGCACTGTGCCCGCTCATCACCCGAAGCACGCCGGGGAGCACTGTCGGCTGGCTGCCGACCGCTCGCAATGCTCAACTGTTGCTGGTTAGCAGTCGAACCAAGGTGCTGCCGACAGGTGTGTCCGGGTTGGCGAGGTCGAACGGCAGGTCGAAGTGATTTCGGTGCGCGAGGACCATTTCCTCGACGGCGATTCCGTTCGCACGTAGGGCAGCGACGTAGTTGTCGTGCTGACGGGCGTACTCCGGTGTCTCGAGTCCGCCACGGGCGACGGTGATCGGTGGCGCCTTGACTGGGGTGTGCTGGATGGGGCTGTTGCGGCGAGCCGATTCCTCCGTGAGGCTCAGTGCATCGTTGACGTAACTGTGCCGGACTGGGTCGAGGTCGTAGATGCCGCTGAGCAGTGTGGCTGAGCCGAACACTTCGGCTGGTGTCCGCCCGTCGGGCAGCCAGCCGTCGGTTAGGGCCATGGCGACCAGGTGCGCACCCGCTGAGCTGCCGCTGAGGTGGATCCGGCCCGGCGCGATGCCATAGGTGTCCGCGTTGTCCACCAGCCACAGCAGGCCACGGCGCACCATTGCCACAATCACGTCGAGGTCGTAGTTCGGTGCGAGACCGTAGCCCAGGGCAGCGAAGGCCGCGCCAGCGTGCAAGGCGGCAGGCGCGGCGAAGCTGGACTCGTTCTTGCTGAGCTGCTGCCAGTTGCCGCCGTGCACGTAGACCAGCAGTGTGTTGCTGTCGTAATGCGGAAAGAGGTCAAGCTGCTCGACATCGGAATACCCATAGTGCACGGTATGATGCCGGTATGTGGCTCGGGCGCCTGCGCTACGTGTGGCGTACTCGTGTAGGTAGTACTCGATGTCGGTAATGCACGAGCTGGGCGAGTACTGTTGGTCCAAGTCGCCCCAGATGGTCGTCATTATCATAACCCCCAACTAGTACGGTATCACACGCTAACATTTGTCTTGGCAACGTTTCGACTGCTTAACAGAATTCTGAAAGACCGATCTAAAGCATCTTTCAAAGACATTTCGTAGGTGTGGTCGGTGTCGTGGCGCACGTGTAGCGTCTGGTGCCGTCAGCATGCGGCCAGCTGTGGGCGAAGCGTCGTGGAAACTGCAAGTGAGGAGCGTACGCGGATGAGCTTGTCCGGCAGAACTGTAGTCGTGACCGGCGCCGGTTCGGGGATCGGCCGTGCGACGTGTGCAAGGTTGTGCCGGGCAGGCGCGCGGGTAGGCGCGATCGGTCGGCGCAAGGAACCACTGCTGGCTCTGCGCGATGACCTCAGCGACGAGCCCGGTGACGTGGTAGCGCTGCCCGCCGACGTCGGTTCGGCAGCCGAGGTCGAGCACGCGGTACGGACTCTGACGGATCGGTGCGGTCCGGTGAGCGGAGTCGTCAACAATGCCGGCCTGGCGCGCTTCGCGCCGATCGAGTTTTCCTCGCCGTCCGATCTGGACGACATGTTCGCGGTGCACCTCCGTGGACCGGTGAACGTGCTGCGGGCCTGCTTACCGGAACTGCGTAAGCATCGTGGCGCGGTGGTGAACGTGTCGTCGGTCGGTGGCCTTCTGGCGATGCCGAACCGATCCCTCTACGGCGCGACGAAGGCCGCTGTGAACAGCCTGACCCGGTCGTGGGCACGGGAGCTGGCGCCACAGGTCCGGGTGAACGCGATCCTGCCCGGCCCGGTCGACACGCCGATGTACGACGACCTGGGGCTTACCGGTCCACAGACCCAGACCCTCCGTGCGGACTTGCTGGCATCGACCCCGTTGGAGAGGTTCGGCGAACCCGATGAGATCGCCCGGTGGGTCACCCTGCTCCTCGATGACGACACGTCGGGGTGGGTCACCGGTGTGCTCTTCCCGGTCGACGGCGGCCGGACCAGTTGATCCGGCTGCATGCCAGGTGACGGGCACGTTCTTTCGTGATCAGGCCTGGCTCTAGCGCACGGTGGACTGCCACTCCATCAGCGAACGCGGCCAGCGCTACCGCCGCAGTCTCCGCTTTACTGGTACGGCCGTCACCGCGTGCGCATCTGTGGAATCTGATTTGTCAAGTTTATTCCTGTTTGCCCTGTTTCACCGAGACGATCGGCAGCAAAGGTCGCGGTCGCCGGGACACCGATGTCGCGTGGCGTGCTCCCCGATCGTGTGGGAACGTCGATCAGCCGTCCCAACAGGCTGTCGAGGGCGGTCTGCCCCTCGTCGACGGCGGCTCGCTCGTCGTCGTTGAGGGGTGTGTCAGTTGATCTGACACTCCCGAGTCGGATGAGTCGAGAGGTTCAAGTCCGGTTCTGTGAGAGCCGGGCGGTGCGATCCCGCCCCGGCTACTCACCAGCTTCTCGTCGGACCGAAGACCGAGGCCGAGGTGATCCCTTCGGCTGCCGTTGTAGCGAGGCGGTGTCGATCATGCGAAGGTCGTCGCTCCCCACTCGGTGGCGGGGACGTTACGGACGTGCTCGGTGAACTCCCACAGGTGGTTCTCGTGGTCGAGGGCGAGGTACTGCCGTAGGCCCCAGGGTTTGTCGCGGGGTTCGTGGAGGGTTTGGGCGCCCTCGGCGCGCGCGTGGGCGTAGTGCTTGTCGACGTCATCGACCCAGACGATCAGCTGAGCAACGGCTGGCACACCGGTGGGCGGGATGGTGAGCCGCTCGCCGACCTTGGCGAGCATGACGACGCCAGCACCGGTGTGTAGGTCGGCGTGGCAGACAGTGCCGTCGACGGTTTGGCGGAGTAGTTCGCGGAAGCCGAAGACCCGGGCGAGCCAGGCTACGGCGGCCGGTACGTCGGTGTAGCCAAGTTCGACGACTACTCCGGGGAATCCAGCGTCGGGGTTGTACACCGGCCCCTCCGGGGCTAGGAAGGGGTGACGGCCCCTGGCCGACACCTTGGGCCCAGCAAGTCAGCTGGGAGTCGCAGGCACGTGGCCGCGGATGGAGTAGGGGTCGAGTACGTCGTCGGGGTGACTCTCGATGGAGAGCTTGGTGCCAAGGCCGAGTTGTTCGGCGGCTTGTAGGATGACATCCAGGGCGAGGTGATCTTCGAAGGCGACGCCGTTGGAGTCGAAAACGGTGAGGTTTCCGCGATATTGAGCCCACTTGTCGGGGTGGGCGCACAGGGGGCCAGTGATAGGCCGATTTCGTCCTCGGTCTTGCCGGCAATCCCCTTGAACCGTAGAGACGTGAACTTTGTGGATCTTTCCTTTGGGTTCGCTCTCGGTCCGCTTGCTGTTGGGCGCACGCCCGCAGGAGGGGTCAAGGCTGGCCGGAGGCCACCCGGAGGGCTTGGCCTTGACCCCGGCGAGGACGACGCCCATGCTTGCGCGGCGAGGGGCGAGCCGAACTCGGAGCCCGGCGCGGGGGTGTTTCATGCCGCCTGTGCGCTGGCGCCGGGCGGGGTGAGGGCGGCCAGGGCGCGCAGTGCGACCTTGTCTGCCTTACCTACCGGCGTGCGGGGCAGTTCGGAGACGGACACGAGCTTGTCCGGGATCTTGTAGGTCGCGAGACCGCGACCTCGCAGGAATACCTTCAGGGCTTGGAGCTCGACGCTCTCGTCTCGCAGTACGACGAATGCGTAGGTGCGCTCACCCAGTACTGGGTCCTCGACCCCCACGACCGCCGCGTCCCGGACGCCGGGATGCGCCATGAGCTGTTCCTCCACCTCCTCGACCGGAACCTTGTCGCCAGACCGGTTGATCACGTCCTTGAGCCGGCCGACGACGACGATGTTGCCGTCCGACCTACGTCGCACCAGGTCCCCGGTCCGGAAGAACCCATCCGACGTGAAGGAGTCGGCGTTCTCCTGTTCGGCACGGTAGTAGCCGCGTATGGTGTACGGACCTCGCGCCAGTAGCTCACCTTCGACGTTGTCCGGTACGTCGTGGCCGGCGTCGTCTACAACCCGGATTTCGTCGTCGGGAGCCATTGGACGGCCCTCGGTGTTGAACCTCACCTCATCCGGGTCGTCAAGCCGAGTGTAGGTGAGGAGCCCTTCGCCGACACCGAACCACTGACTCAGGTCGCAGTTCAGGAACTTGCGCGCTTCCTCGGCCTGCGCTGGTGTCAGCTTGGAACTGCCGATCTGCAAGTGGACGCCGGAAAGGTCGACAGGCGTCCGCTGCGCGTAGTCGATCCAAAGCCGCACGGTTCCCGGTACCAACGTCGTGAGCGTGACCTGCTCCGCACGGATGAGCCCGATTAGCTCCGCCAGCCGAGAAGTCGGGGCGAGTACGACCTTGCCACCGACGAGCAGCGTTCCGAACAGCCCAGGGCAACCGAGCGCGGCGTTGTGGGCGACCGGGTTCACGGCTAGGTACGTCGACGTGCTGTCGACCCGGAGCGCGTCCACGGTAGCCAGCATGTTGTACGCGTAGTCGTTGTGCGTGCGGGGGATCAGTTTCGGTCGACCAGTCGTCCCGCCGGAGAGCAGAAAGAAAGCCGGCTCGGACGGATCGACCTGCGAATACCGCGTCTCCGGCGCGCTGTCGGCGAGCTCGTTCGCAATCAGCACCTGCTCGACCCCTGGGACGTCTTGCTGCACCTCTTGGGCGAGTTGCCGGTAGTCGAAGCCTCGGAACTCGCTCATCACGATCAGTGCGACGGCGCCGGACTGCGAGGCCAGGTGAACGAGCTCGTGCTTGCGATGCCCCGGCAGAGCCAGCACCGGAATGGCACCCAGCCGGAACAACGCGAAAACCACGGTCGCGAACTCCGGCACGTTCGGCAACTGCACGACGACCCGATCGAGCGGGCCGATCCCACGAGCTACGAACTGCCGGGCTACGAGGTCGGAGCGGGTTGCGAGGTCCGCGTACGTGAGCCGCTGCTCGCCGTACACGACAGCCACCTTGGTGGCATGTTCGGCGCAGGCCGCCTCCAGGAGCTCGCCCAGTGATCGCCCTTGCCAGTAACCCTGGCGGCGATACTGCTCGGCGAGTTCGTCGGGCCAGGAAACGCAGCCTTCGAGCATCTCGGCTCCCGATCAGACTAGATATCGAACTGAGGATCAGCGGTACGACAGGCCAACGGTCTTCACCATCTGGCATCCGCCGCCGTCAGGCAATCGTGCTGACAGAGACGCGACAGGAGCCCCGTGCGGGTTTGGTTCGGCGCTGTCCTGTCTCTGTCAGTTCGATGGTCGTCATCGGCCTGGGCTTCTAGGGTCCGTAGCAGGTGCGGTGTCCCTTCCATGAGTCGGCTGATCCAAGGAGTTGACCTTGTCCACGGTTCCGGAGTTGTTCGAGTCGACTGTTGCCCGCTTCCCCGACCAGCCCGCGGTCATCTTCGGTGACATCAGTTTGAGTTACACCGAGCTGAACACCCACGCGAACCAGCTGGCCAGGCGCTTGGTGGCCCTGGGAGTCGGGCCGGATTCCTTGGTGGCGGTCGCCATACCGCGCTCGGACGAGCTGATCATCGTGCTGCTGGCCGTGCTGAAGGCCGGCGGCGCGTACCTTCCGCTGGACCCGACCTACCCTGATGATCGGCTGGCGCACATCATCGACGACGCGAGCCCCGTCCTGGTGATCCGGTCGAGCCAGGTTCCCTGCCTGAGTGGCGAGGTGGCCGACTACGTGATAGACGACCCCGACCTGCAGGAGGACATCCAAGGTGAGGCGACCGGCGACCTGACTGACGCTGAGCGGCTGTCTCCGTTGTACACATCCCATTTGATGTACGTGATCTACACGTCAGGCTCCACTGGTACGCCGAAGGGCGTGGCGGTGACTCATGCAGGTACGGGCGATATGCTCGCAACTCACGCGCACCGAATCGGTCCGGGCCCTGGTGACCGGGTGCTGCAGTGGGCGTCGATCAGCTTCGACGCCGCATTTTGGGACATCACCCTTGCGCTTCTGTCCGGAGCCGCGCTGGTCATGGTGTCCTCAGACGACGTCCTGCCGGGAGATCCGTTGCGGGAAACCCTGCTGAAGCACCGGATCACCCACGCGACCTTGCCGCCGGTGGCCTTGAGTGCCACTGACGCCGATGGCGTTCTGCTAGGCGGCACGGTGATGTCGACGGGCGATACCTGTACGCCGACCTTGGTCCGCAAGTGGGCACCCGGTCGACGGCTCTTCAACGGTTACGGTCCGACCGAGGTGACTGTCGGCTCCACCCTCAGCGGACCGGTCGACCCGGCTGTCGACGAGATCACCATCGGGACGCCTTGGCTCGGCGAGACCGTCCAGGTGCTCGACGAGCGCATGCAAGAAGTTGCCGACGGCGCCGAAGGGGAGCTGTACCTGTCCGGGCCCGGGCTGGCCCGCGGTTATCTCAACCGTCCGAGCCTCACTGCCACCCGTTTTGTCGCCGATCCACAGGGAGCACCCGGCAGCCGGATGTACCGCTCCGGCGACCGCGGCTCGCGTCGGACTGATGGAGAGATCCTTTTCTCGGGTCGCGCCGATGCCCAGGTGAAGGTTCGTGGCTTCCGGGTCGAGCTTGCCGAGGTCGAGGCAGCCTTGGCCGGTCACGCCGCGGTCAAACTCGCCGTCGCTGCGGTGGAAGGGGAACTGGCAGACGCCCGTGTGGTTGCGTACGTGACGACGTCGCCGGGGGCGGAAGTGACCGAGTCGGAGCTGCGCCACCATGTCCGCCGTATGTTGCCGGAATTCATGGTGCCGTCGACAGTCACCCTGCTCGACCAACTTCCGACGACGCACAACGGAAAGATCGACCGGAAGGCGTTGCGACCGCGCCCCGCCGAGCCCCCTGCCGAACAGCTCAGCTGGCAGGAGGGTATGCCGTACGCCGATGTGCTGTGCGCGATCGTCGCCGAGCTCCTGGGCCTGCCGGTGGTCACCCCGGATCAGAACTTCTTCGAGATCGGTGGGCACTCTGTGCTGGCGACGAAGCTGGCCGCCCGGATCCGGCAGGACCTCGGCATCAAGATCCCGATCCGCTCACTCTTCGAGGCCGGCAGTATCTCGGAGTTGGCGCTAGTGGTGGAGAGAGCCGTCTGACCGGCGACTGAGACGGCCCGCTCACCGGAAGCTGACGGGCAAACTACTGTAGCCGAACAGGAAGTTCGAGTAGATCCGCGAGGGCGTGCCATCCAGCTCGATTGAACGCACCGACTCCGCGAGCGAGGACAACAGAGCCCGCAGTTCCGCCCGGCCCAGAAACGCACCGACGCAGAAGTGGGGCCCGTGGCCGAAGGTGAGGTGCTTGTTGGACTTGCGTGCCAGGTCCAAGGTTCGCGGATCGGGAAACACTGTCTCGTCGTCGTTGGCCGAGGTGTTCCACAAAGTGACGATGTCCCCGGCCCGGATCTTCTGACCGGCGATCTCCAGGTCGGTGAGCGCGGTCCGGGCAAAGTGCATAGCGGGCGTGACCCAGCGCAGCACCTCCTCGACCGCGTCGTCGAGGGAGGCGACGCCGGCCCGCAGCGCGGCCCACTGCCCAGGGTTCTCGGCCAGCGCTTTGACCGCTCCGATCGCTGACATCCGGGACGATTCATCGCCGCCCAGGATGAGGCTGTAGCAGTTCAGGGCGACCTCCTCCTCGCTGAGCAGCTCGCCGTCGACCTGGGTGCTCGCGATCATGGTGATGACGTCATCGCCGGGGTTCTCCCGGCGGTGCTTGGCGAGATCCATGAAGTAGGAAACGATGTCGTTGCGGGCGATCAGCGAGTCGAGGTCGTCAACCTCCTCGCTGTCCGCGGACAGCGCCAGCTTGTTCCACCTAAGCAGCTCGGCGCGGTCGCCGTCGGGGATCGACAGGAGATCGCAGATCGTCGTCATCGGGATGTGCTCGGCGACCTCGGCGGCGAAGTCGAACGTGCCCACATCGACCACGCTGGCGACCAGACTCCGGGTGCGTTGCTCG
Organism: Amycolatopsis sp. lyj-109; assembly: GCF_046548995.1. Taxonomy (NCBI): domain Bacteria; kingdom Bacillati; phylum Actinomycetota; class Actinomycetes; order Pseudonocardiales; family Pseudonocardiaceae; genus Amycolatopsis; species Amycolatopsis sp. lyj-109. The sequence continues at coordinate 348,310 of NZ_JAJPWR010000007.1, read as the reverse complement.
ACCCGCTTGACCACCGGTCCGAGGACCTTGGGGGAGAACGCCCGCAGCATCAGGTTCCGCAACTGCTGGTGGCGGGGGCGATCGGTGACGGCGAGCATCTTGCCGCTTGCGGAGTCGTTGCCGTGCAGCAGTACGTCGAGCACGGTGCCGCGCGCCGAGCTCAGGAATTTGGCGTTGCGGTACGCCGCCTGTATGTCGCTGAACCTGGTGACCACCCAGAATCCCGGCAGATCGCCGGGGGAGTCGTGCCAGTAGATGGGATGCTGCGGCCGAATCACCTGCCAATAGTCACGGGGTTCGTGCCGGACGAACGTCGCCGGATCCGTGAGATCGAGAAACTCGCCAGCACCCACCTGCGTCTCCTTCAGCCGGACCTTTGCGCGGACAGCAATTGCCAGCGTGACTAGGCGACTCGTCGAGTCCGGAGTGTCTTGCGTAGTTCCTTCACCGGTGACTGAGAGACGAAAGATTCAAGCCCGGCCACCCGCAGAGGTGCAAGGCTCTGATAGAGCATGTCTGCTTGAACGTTAGGTGGAGGTCATGACTCCTACCGGGGACCGAGGTTGGCTACGGCGGTCGCACGTCATCCCGCGGCCGGCGATCCGACTCGTCTGCTTTCCGCACGCCGGTGGTGCGGCCGCGAGCTATGCCGGCTTTGCGAACGAGCTGCCCGCCCAGGCCGAACTGGTGGTGGCCCAGTACCCGGGTCGTGGCGACAGGTTCGCCGAACCCGCCGTGGAGGATGTCCGGCGGATGGCGTCGTCCGTGAGCGCGGAACTCCTGACTCTCGAGCCCCACGCCCCGCTGCTGTTGTTCGGGCACAGTTTCGGTGCTTTGGTGGCCTACGAGACCGCGCTCGCGTTGCAGCGCAGCGGAGTACGGCCGGTGCAACTCGTCATCTCGGCGTCGCCTCCGCCACGGCTGGCCGGTGGGGGGAAAACCCATCTCCATGACGACGACGAACTGTGGTCGATCGTCTGCGGCTACGGTGGAGTCGAGCCGGAGATTGCCGCCGACGCCGACTTGCGTGAGGTTCTGCTGCCGATTCTGCGCTCGGACATCAGGGCCAACGAGCTCTACGAACCGCCGGTGAACCCACCTTCGCTCGACTGTCCGGTGATCTGTTACCACGGCATCGGCGATCCACTCGTGAACGAGTCCGAGCTGGTTGAGTGGGGCGAAGTCACCGCTGGGTCATTCTCCGTACGTCGTCGCGCGGGTGGGCACTTCCACGTCTTCTCAGCAGTCGATGACCTGCTCGAGGACGTCTTCGCCGACGTAGCGATCGATGGTCTGCGGCGACGGGCGGTGTCGTGAGCATCGCCGAGCGCTCCGTCATCGATCATCGGTGCAGCTATCCGTGGTGCGTGGCCGCATGACTTCATCCGCCTGGCAGCAGTGTCTCGACCTGACAGTGACCGCGCAACTGACCATGAGTTGGGGACCGAAACGATGAGCCATCCGCCTATTGCCACAGCGATTCCGTCGTCGTCGCTGCACCAGATCTTTCGTGCCGCCGACGCCCGCGCGCTGGCCACCGGGTCACCGGTGACCAGGCTTCACGTCGGAGAGCCGTACTTCGCCTCCCCTCCCGAGGTCGCCGAGGCGATCGCGGAAGCTCAGCGGGCCGGCCGGACGTCGTACACCGATGTCGAAGGTCTTCCGGAACTGCGGCGCGCGTTGAGTGCGAAGCTGGAACGGGAGAACCGCATCGACGCGCCGATCTCGCGGATCTTCGTTACGCCGGGTTCCTGTCAAGGACTGCAGGCGCTGTTGCTGTCGCTGGCCGAACCGGGGACCGAGATCCTGCTTCCTGAGCTGCACTGGCCGATCCATGTGCAGCAGAGCCTGCTCGCGGGTCTGCGCCCGGTGTTCTACTCACTCGACGACAGGTACTTCCCGGACCTCGAATCGATCGCCGAGAAGTCGGGACCCAACACCCGGATCCTTCTGGTGAACTCGCCGGCCAATCCCACCGGCGCGGTACTGGACGCGGACCGGATAGAGGGTCTGCTCACCCTCGCGCGCGATCGTGGATGGCACGTGATCAGCGACGAGGCATACGAGCACTTCGTGTACGAGGGCGACCATCTGTCCCTGGCGGCAAGTGAACGCCAACTGCCCGTGGAGAAGCGGATTGTGCACAGCGTCTTCACGTTCTCCAAGAGCCTGGCGATGACGGGCTACCGGCTCGGCTACGTCGTGCCGGCGACGGAGGAGGCAGCCGCCGGGCTGAGGGTGGTGCAAGAGGCCGGCATCATCGCTCCGCCGACACCGGTGCAGTACGGCGGAATCGCGGCGCTGCAGATGCCCGATGTTGCACAGGCGAACCGCAAGTTGGTGCAGCAGAACAGAGACACCGTGTTACCCGCACTTCGAGACGCCGGCCTGATCCGCGAGCTACCATCCGGCGGGTGGTACGCGATGGTGGATGTCAGCAGCACCGGTCTGGGAGCAGAGGCCTTCTCAGCGCAGTTGCTCGCGGAACGTAGTGTGGCCGTTGTTCCCGGCTCGGGGTTCGGGTTACGTCCGCAGCTTGATGACCGAGGCGCTCTGGTGGCGATGGACACCGATTCCCATGCGGACAACCTTGTGCGGATCGCCTTCTGCGTGGATCCAGAGATTCTCAAGTCGGGTGTGGATGCACTTCTTGCCTTCGTTGACGAGCGGAAGGCGCGGTGACTTCATGAGCTGCTGCTCCAGGTGATGTCACACCAAGAAATGTACTGGCCCGACAATGCGGCTGAGATCAGCCGCATTGTCGGGCCGTTGACCAACCCCAACTCGGGAGCTGACTCATGACTGTGAACCCCTTCGATGACGACAACGGTGAGTTCTTCGTACTGGTCAATGACGAGGGCCAGCACTCACTGTGGCCGACGTTCGAGGACGTTCCGGCCGGCTGGCAGGCCAAGTTCGGTCCGGCGACGCGAGCCGAGAGCCTCGCCTATGTCGAGGAGAACTGGACCGACATGCGGCCGCGAAGCCTGCAGGAAGCGATGGCGGCCGACAAGGCGTAACGCGGCGAGCAGCCGCGGATCTGACCGGTATAGGCATCCAACCCTGGACGGTCCGGAGCAGCGCCGCAGAACTTCGCCCGCGGTGGCGGCGGATGACGACCCCCCGCGGATGGCGATCAAGGCGGGTCGGGCATGGCTGCTCGCGACGTGAGTGACGTCCGGCCGCCCGGGCTGCAGCCCGGGCGGCCGGTCATGCTGCTGCGACGACTCACATGCCAACGCATGCTCCGCATGCGGCTGCAGGCGGGGTGAAGTACGTTCCCTTCGCCGCCACTGGTCGGGCCCGCCCGTATGGCGCTGATGAGCTGATGGAGCTAGGCCCCGCGCCATTGCTTACGTGGCCGAATGCCCGCTCGATGGTGTTGCGCTACCATCGCCACCCTCACGCGCACGACGATCCCGGGCACACCAGTTGCCCAGCGTGCCCTCGTTGACCGCCAACTCCCGCGCCACCTGCGCGATCGGCCCGCGGGCGAGTCTTGTCTCACAGGTCGGTCATGATCCGGCGGACGGCCACTTTACGGTAGCGTCTTCAAGAAGGCCACCAGGCTACGGGCTTGAACGTTGACGTAATGGCTGTGCCTCAGCAGTTCGGCGAGCTGGCCCGCGGCGACCCAGGTGTAGTCGGCAGGCATTAGCTTGGGCAGCGTCTCGTCCGCCTCGATTATCATGTACTGGCTCGCCGCGTTCCGGAACCGGCCACCTTCTTCCGAATGGAAAGCGGCGTAGCGAATCCGCTCAGGGCCGGCTGCCATGACGTAGTCCAACAGAAACGGTGCGTCGCCCGGAGCGTAGTTGGCGGGGACGCATTGCACGGTTGGGCCGAGCTCGATGGCGCCGAGGAAGCCTGCCTCCATCGTCGCGCGGACCAGAACGTGCAGGACGCCGCGGAACTCCTTGACGACGAAAGCCACGATCCCGTGCCCGTGCTGCTCGATCAGCGGTTGGTGCCAGCTCGACACCTCGCGGGTACCCGCGCGAACCGACACCCCCACGACACTGAAGAACCTGCCGTCACCTCGCGTGATTTCCCAGTCGGTGCGGATCCACTCGGGGAGGTTGGTCAGGCGCACCCGTTGTGCGTCGAGTTCGCTGTCGACCTGCCGTTCGGTGAGCCACCTCAGCAACGCGTTCGTGCTTCGGTGCGCGCCGGGCAGGGTGGCGTCACGCGACCACGCGGGCACCGAACTCGCCGGCAGGCAGGACAGCACCGTCCGCGAGTCCATGTTGATGACGTAGTCGCGAGCCAGAAGTCCGTTGATCTGGCCGAGAGTCAGCCAGCAGAAGTCGCGTCCGACCTCGACGTGCTCAGCTACCTCGACAACCATGTTGCGATTGCGCTTGCGGTAGAACCACGAACCGTGCTCGGACTGAAGCACGTCGACGATCGCCTTGCCGCGTCGCGGGCCGATGAAGTGGTGCAGGTAGGCCACCTCGCTGCCGCCGTGCGCCCTGCGGTAATTGCTCTTCGTGGCCTGCACCGTCGGCGACAGTTGCACGAGGTTGACGTTCCCCGGTTCCATTTTCGCCTGCATGAGGAAGTGCAGGACGCCGCCGAACCTCTTGGCGACGATGCCAAGGATGCCGATCTCCGGCTGGTTGATGATCGGCTGATGCCACTCCGGCACCGCTCCGTCCGCCGCCCGCACCCGCAACCCTTCGACCGTGAAGAACCGGCCGCTGCGGTGGGTCAGATTTCCACTGTCGCCGGCGAACGTCCAGTGGTCGAGTTCGTCGAGCGGGACACGCGAGACCTCGAAATCGTTGGCCACACAACGTTCTGCCAACCAGTCGTCGAACTCGGCAGTGGACAGGTGGAATCCACGCGTCGTGGCCGCCGACACGGCGAGGTCCGCGACGATGTCGGCCTCCGAGCCCTCCTGCTCCAGCGGGCTCGCCATCACCGCTCCCGACCGTCGGTGCGCTTCCGCACGCCGACGAGTTGCATCGACACGCCTTCCGGACAGGAGCCGACCGAGGTCATCCGCTCCCGGTCGATCCACGAAGAGGCGAAAACGTCGCCGGCTGCGGCAAGTTCGTCCGCACCCGACGTCGGCTGGAGGATATTGATCACGCTGTGCGCCTCCCTGAGCACGGAGCCAGTCGATCCGGTGCCCAGAGTGTGCGCTCGGGCGTTCGGCAAAGTCGTCTTCCCGAATGCGTCGCGTGACCCGAGCCGCACTCGAGAGTGCCACCGGCGTCGTCGCGGCGTGGTCGTCGCTCAATTCGGCGACGACCTCGTTCGCGCGGTCCCCGCCCGATGGTTTGTCATCCAAACCTACAAAGTCCCACACGGCCCGTGGCGGAACTTCTTGCGGTATGCCTGAGTTCCACGCCTCGGTGGACCGTATTGCTTCACCATTGCTCTCGTTGTTCGCCGTGCTGTCGCGAATCGTCTCGGCGTGTCTAACCTTGAATCGTGGAAGAGACGACGGAGTATCACGCCTACCTGGCACTCGACGAACTACTGTCGCTCCAGCGTACGCGGACGGGCGAGCACGACGAGCTGCTCTTTCTCGTGACGCACCAGGTCCACGAACTTTGGTTCAAGCTGATCCTCCACGAACTCGCCAGGCTCCAGGACCACCTGGCCGACGGCGCCGACGGCGCCGCCCTGCGCACGCTGCAGCGCACCGCGGCGCTGGTTCGTACCGTGGTCGCCAACGCCGACGTGATGGCGACGTTGACGCCGGGCCAGTTCAACAGCTTCCGGCACGCACTCGGCCGCGGGAGCGGGGCGCAGTCCACACAGTTCAGGCGTATCGAAGCCGTGCTCGGCAGGCGAGATCCGCAGATGTTCGAGTACTACCAGGTCGGTGCTGGTGAGCGCGCCGAGCTCGAGCAGGTTCTACGTCGACCGACCGTCTTCGACTCGCTCGCCCGTTTCCTCGCCGACCGCGGGTATCCCATGCCGGACTCCCTGCTGGACCGCGACGTGTCCAAGCCACCTGCTCCGTCCGAGGACGTGCAGCAGGCCCTCCGGAAGGCCTACCTCGAAGACGGCGTGATAGCGCAGATCTGCGACGCGCTCATCGAGGTCGACCAGTGCTTCCAGCAGTGGCGCTACCAGCACGTGAAGTTCGTCGCGGCGATCATCGGCGACAAGGCCGGCACCGGCGGATCGTCGGGAATCCCGTACCTGCGTTCGACCTTGTTCCACCAGATGTTCCCCGACCTGTGGGCGATGCGCAGCGAGCTGTGACGGCCGTTCGCAATGCGGGAGACGCCATCCCGGAACGCCCCGGGAAACGATGCCTTGACGCAAGGCGCCCTTCGATCCTGTCCAGGCCGAGGCCACCGAGGAGGCCATGGTGACGCTCCAGCCCCCCACCCACGACGAACTCGTCGATCGGGCGACGAAACTCGTTCCACTGCTCCGCGATCACGCCCAGTGGACCGACGAGAACCGGCGCCTGCACGAGGAGACGATCGAGGCCCTCGCCGCCGCGGGTGTCTTCAAGATGCGGATCCCGGCCCGCTACGGCGGCTACGAGTGCGACACCCGCACCGTGGTCGACGTCGCGGCCGAACTCGGCCGCGGTGACGGCGCCGTCGGCTGGATCGCCTCGGTGTGGTGGATTCCCGGGTGGATGGTGGGCATGTTCCCCGACGCCGTCCAGGACGAGGTCTACACCACCGAGAACGTCCGGGTCTGCGGGACGCTCAGCCCCACCGCCATGGCCGCGAAGGCGCCCGGCGGTTATGTCGTCAACGGGCAGTGGGGGTTCATCAGCGGCGCGCTGCACAGCCACTGGCAGGTCGCGATCGCGGTGACCCCGAACGCGAGCGGCGAGATGGAGCCGATCGTCGCCCTGATCCCGATGGCGGACCTGGGAATCGTGGACGACTGGAACACGACCGGCCTGCGCGGCTCCGGCAGTGTCACCACGGTCGCCGAAGACGTGTTCGTCCCCGCGGAACGCACGCTGCCGCTGATGGCGCTGCTGACCAACCAGTCCGCCTCGGTCCTCAACGCGGACATCGACATGTACCGCGCCCCGCTGGCGGCGCTGGCGTCCGCGTGTTCGGTCGGCAACGTGCTCGGCATGGCCCGGGCGGCGTGGGACTGCTTCCAGGACCGGATGCCGGGCCGCAAGATCACCTACACCGACTACACCGACCAGCGCGAAGCCACGATGACGCACCTGCAGGTGGCGGAGGCCAAGGTCGCGATCGACGAGGCCGCCTTCCACGCCTACCGGGTCGCCGATCTCGTCGACGCGAAGGTCGCCGACCACAGCGAGTGGTCCACCGAGGACCGGGCGCTGGCGCGGATCGCCATGGGCGCCACCTGCAAGCGCGCGCTCGAGGCGGTCGACACGCTCTACGTGGGCAGCGGCGGCTCGGCGATCTTCTCCAGCGTGCCCATCCAGCGCACCTGGCGCGACCTGCACGCGCTCACCCAGCACGCCCTGAACACGCCGCACATCCTCTACGAGATCTACGGCCGGGTGCTGTGCGGCCTCGCCCCGAACACGCAGTTCTTCTGATCAGCCAAGGAGCGATATGTACGACTACATCATCGTCGGTGCGGGATCGTCGGGCTGCGTCCTGGCGGCACGGCTGACGGAGGACCCGGACATCCGGGTCTGCCTGGTCGAGGCGGGCCCGACGGACAGCCATCCGAACATCCAGGTGCCCGCCGCGTTCGCCAAGCTGTTCCGGACCCAGGTCGACTGGGACTACGACACGCACGACGAGGCCCACCTCAACCGCAGGCGCGTGTTCCTGCCCCGTGGCCGCGTGCTCGGCGGGACCAGCTCGATGAACGCGATGGCCTACGCGCGCGGCAACCCGTACGACTACGACTCGTGGAACCAGCCGGGCTGGGCCTACGCGGACCTGCTGCCGTACTTCAAGCGGTCCGAGGACAACGAGCGTGGCGCGTCGGCCTACCACGGCGCGGGCGGGCCGCTGTCGGTGTCGGAGAACCGGTCCAAGAACCCCAGCACGGCGGCGTTCATCGCGGCGGCCACCGAGGCCGGGTTCGCGGCCAACGACGACTTCAACGGCCCGGAGCAGGACGGTTTCGGCTTCTACCAGGTCACCCAGCGCAACGGACGTCGCTGCAGCACGGCGGCGGCGTTCCTGCACCCGGTGATCGACCGGCCCAACCTCACCGTCGAGACCAACCTCCAGGTGCACCGGGTGCTCATCGAGGACGGCCGGGCGACCGGCGTCGTCGGGTACCGGCTGGAGGACGAGATCGTCCTGCGGGCCGAACGCGAGGTGCTGCTCTCCGGCGGCGTGTACAACTCCCCGCAGCTGCTCATGCTCTCCGGTGTCGGCCCCGCGGACACGCTGCGGAAACTCGGCATCCCGGTGGTCGCCGACAACGAGGAGGTCGGCGCGAACCTGCAGGACCACGCGCTGGTGCCGCTCATCCTCACGCATTCCCAGCCGATCAGCCTGCTGGCCGCCGGCGAGCCCGCCAATGTCGAGCTGTACCAGCGCGAGGGCCGCGGGCCGCTCGCGTCCAACGGGCCCGAGGCGGGCGGCTTCGTGCGCACCGACAGCACCTTGCCCGCGCCCGACCTGCAGTTCTTCGCGGCGCCGGGCATGCTGGCCGACAGCGGCCTCGGGCCGCCGACCGCGCACGCGATCTCGTTCGGTCCCGCGGTCGCCACCCCGCAAAGCCGCGGCCGGGTGCACCTGGCGTCCGCCGATCCCACGGCCAAGCCCCGGATCGTGCACGGCTACTACTCCGACCCGGCGGACATGGAACGCACCCTGGTCGCCCTGCGCATGGCGATGGACATCAGCCGGCAGCCCGCGATGCGGCTCTACAACGAAGGCGTGTTCCGTTACCCGGACTCGGAGTCGGACGCGGACCTGGCGTCCTACGCCCGGAAGTACACCCAGTCGATCTTCCACCCGACGAGCACCTGTGCCATGGGCACGGTGGTCGACGCCGACCTGCGGGTCCGTGGCATCGACGGGCTGCGGGTGGTCGACGTGTCCGTCATGCCGGAGGTGGGCCGCGGGATCCCCAACGCGACGGCGATCGTCGTCGCGGAGAAGGCGGCCGACCTGATCCGCGGCATCCCCGCCCCGGAAGCGGCGGAGTTGCCGGAGGCGAGGGTGCTGGCCGCCGCCGACCGGGGTCGCTGACCGTGCGCCAAGCTACTCCGGGCCTGGCCGAACGGGCAGCCGGGAACGAGGTGGTCACCGCGAAAGCCGTGGCCGGCGCGGTCCGCGCCAGGATCCCCGCGGCACGGAGCCTGCTCCAGGTGGGTGCGGCACCGGACGCTGCTGCGACGGCTGGCCGGCGAGTTCGAGCACGTCGAGGGGTTCGGTAGGTGGCGTGGTCGTCGTGGTGCTGTCGCCTCACCGGGTGTCCACGGAGTACCCGGAGTACACCGAGGTGCTCGGCCGGGCGGGCCTGCATGCCGAGTTCGCGCCGAGCACGGCGGCAGCTGGTTCCGGTTTCGTCATCGGGTCCCGGCCGACTTAGCTTGAGTTTTAAGGCTTGGGAGGCTGACCAGTCACCCGGTTGATCATGGGTGAAGCCCTTGGTTGATCATTCTTTCTTGCGACAGACGGAAGATCGACCAAGGGCTTCAGTTGATCAGTGTGCACGATGGCGGCGCGGCTGCTGCGCTGGGGGACCTGTCCCGGTTCCGTGAGGCGTTTTACGGGTGTCTGACGGTGCGGGCGGACGGGTTGTTCGAGTTGACCGATGCGGCGCTGTGCACCGGCGGACCGGTCACCTCGCTGGTGGAACTGTCGCTGGAACCTGAGCACCGGCGACGGAGGAGATGATCGCTCAGGCGCCCAGCTCGCCGCGTGGCGGGGACTGATCGCCAACGCCCGATCCTGGCCTACGACGCCGCCTGCCTGCACGACGGTGGGCCGCCGAAGGACCGGCTCGCCACGATCAAGCAGCCGGTGCTGGTCCTGACCGGGAAGACGATCGACAGCGCGATGGCCGGGCTGGCGTCCGGGTTCTTCGACGACGACGCCGACGCGCTCGTTGCGGCCGTGCCGCGGGCCGAGCGCGATGTGATCCAGCAGGAGGGCCACGTCGCCGACCCCAAGGCGGTTGCGCCGATACTCCAGCGGTTCTTCGGCGTCTGACCCCCGGCGGTACGTCGGGGTGCCGCCATCAGCGGCGACCGCGCCACGACTCCCACGCCATAAGCCTGTGCGCGGCGGGAATGACCTCCCGATCCACATCACTGTTTCGGCGACGATGCCGAGGAAGTGGCGTCGAGCCGCGCTATCCTGCGCAGCCGCGATGTGCCATCCCGCGAACTTGGATGACCCGGCACAGCGGATCATTCCCCGCGTCACCAGGGTTCCATCGCCTGCCTGATCTCGTCCCACGTGACGGTCGGATCCGGGTTGTGCATGTGGAACACGTCGATCCAATCGGTCCGCAGCCGGCGCAACGAATCTTGATCCATCAGGCGAATGCCTCGTCTTCGGCGGTGGACACCCCGAAGTTGAGTAGGAGATGGCCCCGATAAGCTCACAGGTACGGATACGGGCCAGCTTGTCCGCCAGGTCCGCGTCCACCTCGAGCGCAGTACAGCGGTGGTCAGCGGAAGACCCGCCGACCTTGGTCGGCCTGCCGGCATCGCGAGCGTCTCCGCTCCGCGCACCTTGTCCCGCCAGAAATCGCGGGACGGCATGATCGCACCGACCATCGGTCGGCTCGGTCGTCCGAGGAGACATCGCGCAGGTCTCGCGCCTTCAGGCACCACCTGAGACGGCGCATGCGCTGGTCGGGTCGCGGACGATCAGCGGACGTGCCAGCCGTGCACGATGTGATGGCGGGGCCCGAAGTGGCGATCCACTGACATCCTCGATCGTCGTCATGACAGATCCTCCACGTCAGTACACTTCGAGCCGCGCTGGGGTCGAGGGGACCGGCCGCAGGCAGGCGGCGTTGTGCTCATCCAGGAGACGCTGTGCCTCCTCGGTCGCCTGCTCGAACCTCGGACCGGGGTCCGCGCCTGACAACAAAACGTCCTTCAATGCCCTGGTCATGGCGTGCTGGACGCCCGCGAAGTCACCCAACAACGCACCGGACGTCGCGGCGCACTGCGCCGACGTGCGGAGCTGGTCACTGGCCGCTCGATGATGTGGATTGGCTGCGAACCAGCCCTCGCCCTCCAGCGTGTCGTAAGCCTCGTTGGTGATTGGGAGGAATCCGTGCGCCCGGTGCCATCGAATGATGCTCGACGGCTTGATCAGGTGCTGGATGAACGCGAGCGCGCCGTCCTGCTTGGCTTCGTCGAGACCGTCCCGCAGGAACAGGGAGTACCCCGACACCAGGCTCCCCACGTAGGGCACCGACGAGTTGAACGGCATCGGGCTCGCGGTCACCTCGAAGCCGTTCTCCTCGCCGGAACGGACGAACTCCTCGGACTGCTTCGACGAGCTCAGCGCGAACACCGCATCCTGCCGGGCGAATGTCTCGAACGCGCTCCAAAAGGCCCCCTCTGAGTAGACGTAGTGACCGGCCGCATGCAAGTCCCGCACCCACTCGACCCACGAGATCATTTCCTTGGAGGCCAGGTCGACCACGGTAGCTCTGGCTTCCCTGCCGTTGCCGTTGTTTGCGATGAGACCGCCCTGCTGCGCCAGTGCCTGCTGGAAGATCCAGCCGTTGTTGGGCCAGGCCGCCCCGTAGGCTGGAGCTTCGTCGAGCCGCGCGACCGCCTCGCACGCCGTAACGAGCTCATCCCAGGTCCTGGGGGGAGTGTCGATCCCGGCCTTGCGCAGGATCGTCATGTTCGAGTACAGCAGGGGAGTGGTGGCCGTCATGGGCACGGAGAACTGGTCGCCCTGATACGTGTAGAAGTTCCGTGAGAGCGGTTCGATGTCGTCGATCAGCACACGCTCCCCCAGCACTTCCTTGCGGCCGCCGAGAGCCCTCTCGATGGACGTAAACACCGGCTTACCGTCTGGCGTGTAGGTATCGTAGGCGAGTTGGGTCGCGGTGGCGTAGTACTCGGCGATGTCCGGTGCCTCCCCGCGCTCGGCGGCGCGCGCGACTTCTTCCGCCATCGTCCAGGGATCGTGACCCTCGACGCGCACCGCGTACTCTGGGTGGGCCCGCTCGAACTCGCGGGCCATTTCCAGAATCGGTTGGAGGTATTCTTCACCGTCGTAGGTTCCGGACGGGCGAGCTTCACCACCGGGCGGAGTGAATTGATGTTCGATGATCCACGCGGTAATGACGGTCACGCCTGACCCGGTCATATTCTGCTCCGTTCTCGCCTACGTGAACTGCCAGTGTCCAGACGCCGCATGCGCGAGGACGCGCCGCTATTGTTTCAGCGGCCGGACGGATCCGGCGTCTTCTCAAGTGCGACGTGACTTGCCTTGGGTCGAGGCATACGGCAATCCGTGAGTTCGGCGATGAGCAGACCCGGCTCGACCGCTGGGAGCCCGACCTGAATGACGTTGGGCCGGGGAGTTGCGTGACACGTGAGTGGACGCGGCAGCTCCGGATCGAAGCTGCCGCGTGACGACCTCCTAGAGGGTCTCTATCCAGAACCGGCCGACAGCAACGAACGCCGCGAGCAACCCGAGCACGAGCGGCGAAACGAACTGTTCCTTGCGCCGGATGTGCACGACTATCGCGCCGATCATCGTCAGGAGCAGGCCTGTTGCGGCGGTTGGGACGAGCCAGGTAGCCCCCGAGACGAACGCGGGCGCAATGAGGCCGATCGCGCCAAGGATTTCGAGCGTGCCGATGGTCTTGATCTGGGCGTCGGAGAAGTCCTCGACGTAGGTCATGCCCTTGTCGTACAGCTTCTTCTTCGGTGTGGCGAGCTTGCTGGCTCCCGCCCCCAGGAAGGCCAAAGCGAGCAGTCCGGACACGATCCACAGTGCAATGTTCATTGCGATTCCTCTCGAACTTGATGCTTCAAGAAAGTAGCTGACCGCCAGTTCAGTTCGTCATCGCCGCACCGACATCGAACTCCGTGCCGAACGGGTCCGTGATGTTCGCGACCCGCCCGTAGATCATGTCGTAGGGCTCGGCCGAGGTCCCACCCGCGTCGACCGCTCGCCGCGCCGCCGCATCGGCGTCGTCCACCTGGAACAAGGTTCCCCAACGGGACTTCGTGGCCTTTGGGTCACCTGCGATGCCGCCGATCTCGTGGCCATCCGGTCTGCGCAGGAACGTGAAGTCGAGCTCAGGCATGTCCGGGTTGGCATCCAACGTGTAGCCGAAGACCTCGACGTAGAAGTCGCGCGCGGGCCCGGATTCCGCGGTGACCAGGTCGTTGCGGAGCAGGGTGTTCGGCTCGTTGACGATCTCGCAGCCGATGTGGGCATCGGCCTGCCACAGTCCACACTGCGCACCGGTGGTGTCCTTGATGATCGCCGTCCGGCCCTGGTCCAGCACGTCCATCGGGCCGGTGATGATCGAGCCGCCCGCGTCCCGGGCTCGGGCGGCCGCGGCGTCACAGTCATCCGTCGCGAAGTAGACGTTCCACCAGAAGTCCGTGGCGTCGGGATCGGGGTTCGGCCTGATGGCCGCGACGGGCCTGCCCCGTAGCAAGCACTGGGTGTAGTGGCCGAACTCCGCCGGTCCCACATCGAACTCCCAACCGAACAACGCGCCGTAGAAGGTCATCGCGCGGTCGAGATCCGGGATGCCCAGGTCGATCCAGGTCGGTGTGCCAGCCGGCCGCGTGGTGGTCAGCTCGCTCATCGTCTCTCCTTGTCGTGTCCGGGCCTGGTACCGGTGTTGGCGTTGGCCGGGTGGGCCGGGTTGTCGGGATCTATTTCTTGTTGCGGTAGAGAGCCATGGTGATGGGGCCGAAGACCGCGATGAGAAGTATGGCTGAGATGAGCACCCAGCCGATTTCCCCGGCGGGGACCGAGCCGTGCATCAGGCCGCGTACCACGGTCGCCAGGTGGCTGATCGGGTTGACGTCGATGACGGCCTGCATCCACCCGGGCATCGTCTTCGGGTCGACGAAGATGTTGCTCACGAATGTCAGCGGGAACATGACCATCATGCTGACCCCCGCGACCGAGTTCGGTGTGCTCATGATCAGGCCGAGCATCGTCCACAGCCACGACAGGCAGAACGAGAACACCAGCAGCAGCGCGACCGAGAGCACCACGCCGGCGGCGCCACCCTCCGGCCGGAATCCGAGGAGCAGGCCGAGCGCGATGACGATCACCGACCCGATCGAGTAGCGCACCAGGTCGCCGAGCAGGGCGCCGACCAGCGGGGATGGTCGCCAGATCGGAAGTGACCGGAACCTGTCGAACACGCCTTTCTGGATGTCGGTGTTGAGCGTGATGCCGGTGTTCATGGTGATCATGACGTTCGCCTGCACCAGGATGCCGGGCAGCAGGAACTGCAGGTATTCCTGTGTCGATCCGGCGAGCGCGCCGCCGAAGAGGTAGGTGAACATCAGTGTGAACATGATGGGGAACATGGTCACGTCGACGAGCTGTTCCGGGAGGTGTTTGATCTTCAGCAGGGCGCGCCAGCCGAATGTCAGCGAGGTGCGCACCGGGCCGGGGCGGGCCGGGCGCTCACTGGCCAGGAGCACACTGCGCAGCGCGTCCTCGGTGACTGGCGCCGATGCCTTTTCTGCGGACATGGTGGTCATGCTGCATCCTCCTCGGGGGTCTTCTCGGCGGCGTGTCCGGTCAGGGTGAGGAACACCTCGTCCAGGCTCGGCTGACCGAGCGCGAACTCGGTGACGTCGATGCCGCTGCGGGACAGTTCGGCCAGGGAACGGGCGACCCGTTCGGGGTCGGAGATCCTTGCCGACAGCGCGGCCGGGTCGGCGGAGAGCTCGATCGGCTCGTCGAGCGCGGCGGCGAGGACCCGTTCGGCGTCGGCCCGCTGCTCGGGCGCACGTAGCCGTACGTTCAGCGAGCCGGCGCCGACCGATGCTTTGAGCTGGCCGCTTGAGCCCTCGGCGATCACCTTCCCGTGGTCGATCACCGCGATGCGGTCGGCGAGCTGGTCGGCCTCGTCGAGGTACTGGGTGGTCAGCAACACGGTGGTGCCTTCGGCGACCATGCCCCTGACGATCTCCCAGACCTGGTTCCTGCTGCGCGGGTCGAGTCCGGTCGTGGGTTCGTCGAGGAAGATCAGTTCGGGGGTGACGACCAGGCTCGACGCGATGTCGATGCGCCGGCGCATCCCGCCGGAGTACTTCTTCACCTGCCGGTCGGCGGCATCGGCGAGGCCGAACGCGTCGAGCAGGTCGGCCGCCCGCGCCCGGCCTTGGTGGCGTGAGAAGCCGAGCAGCCTGGCGAGCAGCAGCAGGTTCTCCGCCCCGGTGAGGTCCTCGTCGACCGACGCGAACTGCCCGGTGAGGGCCACCTTGCTTCGCACCGCCTGGGCGTCACGCACGACGTCGTGGCCGAGCACGTGCGCCTCTCCGGCGTCGGGTTGCAGGAGCGTGGCCAGCATGCGGATCGTGGTGGTTTTGCCCGCCCCGTTCGGACCGAGCACGCCGTACACGCCCCCGGCGCGCACGGCCAGATCCACACCGGCGACCGCGTGGGTCTTGCCGAAGCTCTTCTTCAACCCTCTCGTCTCGATCGCGAGCTTTCCCATGGGTTCGAGTCCTTCTCTCGGTGTTGCGAACGGATTAGTTGAGCCTAGTCAAGCTTGACTACTTGATCAGAGTATACGAGGAGGAACGTCTAGTCAAGTTTGATTAGAGGTGCATCTTGAGGTGATCGGGGACCGTTTGCCACGAACCCGGATCATCGGCCATGGTGTAGGCGCCCTCAGACAGTCGTTTGCTCAGGCTCTTCGCCCACTCCAGTTCGGTGCGTGCGTGTCCCGCCCACAGTTCGACCTGCTCGCGGACGTGTTCGGGAATGTCGGGGTTCGGGTTCTCCCACCCCTCGGCCTGCACTACGAGCTCCGCTTCCAGGTGCGCGACCCGCTCGCTAACGTGCGCGATGGCATCTGTCCTGGTCAGCATGGGCAACATGGCGATGGACGCGTTGAGCATGTCCGGGTCCTGGGTGCGCCGCAGACCGTCGCGGACCAGTTCGACTATCTCGTCACGTCCCCGAGCTGTCGCGCGGTACAGAACGCGCTCCGGCCCGGAGTTGCCCGGCTCGGCGTGTTCGGTGAGGAGGCCATCAGCCGCCGCCTTCTTCAGTGCGTGATAAATCGAGCCGGGCTTGATCTTGGCCCAAATCTCCGCACCCCAGCTCTGCAGTTCGGACCGCACCTGGTAGCCATGCGCGCCGCCGGAGAGGTGCACGATACCGAGTACCAGGAGCTTCGTCGCCGACATGCGCCCACTCTGCTGAATGTGCCGTCGGCGGACGTCACGCGGAGTGTCATCTCGTTCATGGCTTCGCCCCACTTCTCGATGCGTGTTCGTCACCGTCGGAGCATGTCGACCAGGCTTGAGGTCCTGGATCTGCGAGCCCAGGCGATCACCGCAGCTCCGACCAGGAGGGCCAGTGGCAGCCACGGGCTCTCCTCCAGAAGGAACACGTTGGTGATGGCCGCGCCGACCATCACGGCGGCCAGCCCGAGAGCGGCGAGGCTCGAGAGCAGCGGGATCAGCAGCCCGACCGCGCCGGCGATCTCCAGGACGCCGACCACGTAGCGCAGCCACTGACCCGCTCCGATCTCGGTGAACATTTCAACCATGACGGGTGCGCCGGTGACCTTCATGATGCCGCCCCCGGCGAACTGGAAGGCCAGGCCTGCCTGCAGCACCCACAACCCGACGTTGGTTGCGCGGCCAGGCTTGCGGGCGATCGCCGGAGCGTTGGTGTGCACTGTGGTGCTCATCGCACGGTCTCCTTCTATCGGCGAACGGATTGGTCGAGCTAGTCAAGTTTGATTACTTGGCCAGAGTGCCACGAGGAGGAACGTCTAGTCAAGGTTGATTAGAAGCGCATCTTGAGGGGATCGTGGACCGTTTGCCACGAACCCGGATCATCGGCCATGGTGTAGGCGCCCTCAGACAGTCGTTTGCTCAGGCTCTTCGCCCACTCCAGTTCGGTGCGTGCCTGTCCCGCCCACAGTTCGACCTGCTCGCGGACGTGTTCGGGAATGCCGGGGTTCGGGTTCTCCCACCCCTTGGCCTGCCCTACGAGCTCCGCTTCCAGGTGCGCGACCCGCTCGCTAACGTGCGCGATGGCATCTGTCCTGGTCAGCATGGGCAACATGGCGATGGCCGCGTTGAGCATGTCCGGGTCGTGGGTGCGCCGCAGGCCGTCGCGGACCAGTTCGACTATCTCGTCACGTCCCCGAGCTGTCGCGCGGTACAGAACGCGCTCCGGCCCGGAGTTGCCCGGCTCGGCGTGTTCGGTGAGGAGGCCATCAGCCGCCGCCTTCTTCAGTGCGTGATAAATCGAGCCGGGCTTGATCTTGGCCCAAATCTCCGCACCCCAGCTCTGCAGTTCGGACCGCACCTGGTAGCCATGCGCGCCGCCGGAGAGGTGCACGATACCGAGTACCAGGAGCTTCGTCGCCGACATGCGCCCACCTCCGCTCAATCTGCTCGGACTCGCTCCGCGCTGCTCGACAAAGTTCAATCGCCTCGGCAGCCAGCGCAAGCGCTGCCTGCGCTCGGTTCACTCACTTACAGGCTCTAGCATATGAGCATCCCGGTACTGACCGCGGTGAGCACGCCGAACCCGATGCGGGCTGACCGTGCCGGAGGCGGCGACATTGCGCGATCTGGTGTTCGCCGGTGCGGCGCTGCACAACGCCGTCGAGCGGGACGAAGCCGGGACAGCGCACGCCTCCTCGGCGACGACGTCCTGCAGGAGCAGGGTGTTGATGTGGACCAGGGCGGCTTGTAGGATCCGCAGGCAGGCCACGCTCATCTCCTGCTCGTCGGCCCGGTTGGAGGCGATCTCGGCGCCCTTCCCGTAGTACAGGACCGCCTTGGCCCGGTTGAACGCCTCGACCACGTTCAGGCCTTCGGTGATCTCGCGTTGCAGCTCCCGGTTGCGCACGTAGCGGGCCACAAAGATCGTGCGTTGCGCGCGGCCGACTTCGAGCATCGCCTGGTATGTCGGGTGGGACGCGGACCGGGTGAAGCGGCGCAGGATCGCCTCGGTGGAGGCGGTGCCGGTGCGGATTGCGGTGGCGTACTTGATCATCTGGTCGTACTGCTGACCGATCAGGTGCCACCGGATCGGACGGGTCAGTGCCGGTCCCAGCCGCGGGTAGGCCTCCGGCTGCCCGGCGACCGGTCGGTTGAGGCGGATCTTGTTAGTCGCCTTGATCCGGCGCAGCAGGTCAAACCCAACAGCCGGGTGATGCCGAAGACGATCTCGGACTGGCCGTGGGAGTCGACGTAGTTGCTCTCCACGCTCATGGTGTTGCCGTGCCGGACCGCACCCTCGACCATCGCGTGCACCTCCGAGGCCGACGCCCGCAGCCGCTGGGAGTGCACCACCATCGAGCCGCGCTCCACGTGCCAGTAGATCAGGATGCCGCGGCCTCCGTAGCGGGAGTGCCACTCGGTGAAGATGTTCTGATCCCAGGAGCTGACGTGGGTCGGGTCGGAGGCGACCGTGGTCGACCCAGGCCCCCACAGCGACTCCCGCCGCGACGCGAAGGTGGCGTTCGCGATCGCGACGGCGACCTGAGCGGCGGCCTCGCGGGTCACGTAGCGGCGCCGGGCGTAGCGCAGCTGTTCCCTCGCTGTGGGCATGCCCGCCGCCGGCGGCGACCGCGCGGATGCCGGTGTTGGTGCCGTAGGCGTAGATCGCCAGCATCAGCCGCTCGCCGAGCACGTCGACCGGCAGCGCGCCGCCGACGGCGACGGCACTGACCTGGTCCAGGCAACCGGTGCGCAAGCACCGTCTCTTTCAACACGTCGATCAGCGCGACGGTGCCCCATCCCCGGCCGACCTCGGCCTTCAGCCGGCGCAGACTCACCGGCTCCGGTGCCGCCTCGTGCTTGGACAAGGTGATCGGCCCGGACGCCCGGTCGGTGACCTCCAACCAGTCCAGCCCGGGCAACGCATCGTCGAGCTGTTCGAGGGCGGTGGTCATCTCGGTGCACAGCTGGTCGATGAACACACTCGGGTCCAACGGCTTGCGCAACTCGCGATAGTGCTCCTGACGGCGCTGGGCGAAGTCGGCCGGCAGATCCTGTTCGGGGTTGCGCCACGCCTGAGCGTCGACCACCCAGATCTCCTTGCACCGCAACAGCTCCCGCAGCGCCTGGAACGTGGCAACCTCGTACACCATCCGGGCCACCCGTACCAACTCTCGTAGCGTCGTCTCGCCGCCGGTCACCGCCGGGAACACCACCTCTCGGACCGCGTCATCGGGACGCTGCAGAGAGCATCGGCAATCTGAAAGAGGATGTTCTCCTTACCGGTCACCTTCTGCACTACGACGGGCGCGGGGTCTGCCGTATCTACGAGATGGCGATGAGCGATCACGAAGGGAAGCTCTGGCGCAACGCTGACCCGTACCCGCAGCGCTTTACGGCGACGATCAGCCCGGATGGCAACACGATCACAGGTCGCTGGGAGAAGGCCACCGATGGTGAGACCTGGGAAACCGACCTTGATCTGATTTATCGCCGAGCGACCTGAATGCAGAGCTCACCCCCAGGTGCGGGCGCGCCGTGAGGCGCTGATGGTCAGGCGGACTTGAGATCCTCGCCGTCGCCCTGTCGCCGCAGCTCGGCGTCGAGCTGGACGCACCGGTCGTACTCGGGCAACAGTCCCTGCCGGGCGGCGTCCTCGAGCGAGATGGCGTCCCGGTCCCGGGGCGAGAGGATCATCTCCAGCCCGTCCGGGATCGGCAGCGCCAATCGAGGGTCCAGCGCCGAGACTGCGAGTTCGTCCTCGGGGACGTAGCCGCCAGTCAGCATGTAGGACATCACCGTATCGTCCTCGAGGGCGATGAAGGCGTGTCCGACCCCCACAGGGAAGTACACCGACCGGAACGATTCCTGGTTCATCTCGACGCACTCCCACCGTCCGTAGGTCGGTGAGCCCACGCGCAGATCGACGACGATGTCCAGGGCGCTACCGTGGGCGCAGCTCACATACTTCGCGACTCCGGGCGGCGTTCGGGTGTAGTGGATCCCGCGGAGCGCCCCGCGCCGGGACCGGCTCTGGTTAGCCTGTCGCACGGGAAACGTGTCCTGGTCCCGCGCCTGGGCGAGTGCGGGTCCTTGGAACGGTGCCACGAAGAGCCCCCGCTCGTCGGGGTACGCCGAGGGCGTGAACTCGAGCGCACCCTCGACAGCCAGTTCTCGGATCTCCACGTGTCTACTCCCTTTCGTCGAGCCGTCTCAGATTCTTCCCAGCACGTCACGAAGGGCTTCGACGGTGTGGTCCTGATCGTCGCGCCGCAGCGAAGCAAACATCGGCAGGGAAAAGATCTCGCCCGCGAGTTTCTCCGTTACCGGTAGCGAGCCCTCTCGGTACCCGAGATAGGCGAACCCCGTCATCAGGTGAACCGGCCACCGGTAGCTGACGTTCAGCTGAACACCATGCTCCCGCATCGCCGCGATGATCGAATCGCGTGCCGGGTGCCTCACCACGTAGACGTAGTAGACGTGCTCGTTTCCCTTCACGGTCGACGGCAGCGTCAGCGCGGTATCGCCAAGATCGCGCCCGTAGCGCGCTGCGACCGCGCGTCGTTGGTCGATGTAGCGATCCAGCCGGGTGAGCTTCTTCCGCAAAATCTCGGCGTGCACTTCGTCGAGTCGACTGTTGTGCGCCGGCGTCGCGACGGTGTGGTAGTCGGACTCCATGCCGTAGAAGCGCAAGCGGCGCAGTGCACGGTCGGTCTCCTCGTGCGGCGTCAGCACCGCACCGCCGTCGCCGTACGCACCGAGGACCTTGGTCGGGTAGAACGAGAAGCTGGAGGCATCCCCCCAAGTACCGGCAACCTGTCCATGCTGGCGGGCGCCGTGTGCCTGGGCGCAGTCCTCGACCACGACCAGTCCGTGCTCACGGGCGATCGCGCTCACAGCGGCCATGTCGACGCACTGTCCGTAGAGATGGACCGGGACGATCGCCTTGGTCCGAGCCGTGATCGCAGCACTGATGAGGGTCGTGTCCATCAGGAAGTCATCCTCGCGGACGTCGACGAAGACCGGTGTCGCACCTGTCGACACGATCGCGACAACGGTGGGAGCCGCGGTATTGGACACGGTGATGACTTCGTCTCCCGGACCGATGCCGAACGCCTCCAGTGCAAGCTTGATGGCGTTCGTGCCGTTGTCGACGCCTACGCAGTGTGCGACGCTATGGTAATCGGCGAACTCCTGCTCGAACATGTGCACGCTCTTGCCGAGGATGAGCTTTCCGGAGCTGAAGACCGTGTCGACACACTCGAGTATCTCCTCGCGCTCCTGCTGGTACTCGTCGAGATAGCCCCATACGTGGACCGTCATCGTCAACTCCATTTCTGCTTTCGGTCGCGGGGCGTCTTATCGCGAGTTCGCGGAGGCCGACGACACCGCATTGCGGAACTCCGCGGCAATGCGTTCTACGTCAGCGTCGGTCAGCGCCTGGTGCAGGGGCAGGCAGAGCGTCCGGTCGACAGCGCGCTCGGCGCGGGGCAGGCTCGCCGCCGATCCGTAAGCCCGGACACGGTGCAGTGCCGGGTAGCGGAAGGTGGTGTAGATGCCGCGGTCGAGGAGCGTTTTCGCCACCCGGTCGCGCACCTCGGGCTCCATCTGGACCCAATACAAGTAATAGGACGACCGGTGGTCGGCGGGGAGCGGCGGGGGAGTGCGAACACCGGTCAAGTCGACGAGTTCGCGGTCGTAGAATTCGGCGACCGCCCTGCGGCGCTTGACGAATGCCTCCACCTTGGGGAGCTGCACCAGCCCCATCGCCGCCTGCATGTCATTCATGACCGAGCGGCCGGAGAACGACGAGACCTCGAACTCCCACCAGCGCGAGTCGACCAGGGGTGCTTGCGACAGCCCGCTGAACTGTTCCAGCCCCAGGTACGCCAGCTTCCTGGCGCGCGCGACCATCTCGGGGTCGCGGGCCCACAGCATGCCACCGTCGCCGGTGACCAGAATCTTCATGCTGTCGAAGCTCCACAGCCCGATATCGCCCACGGTTCCACACGCCTGCTCGCCTGCGCGCGACGCGACCGAGCAGGCCGAATCCTCGATGAGCAGGATGCCGCGCTCCCGGCACAGACGGGCGATCTCGACGACATCGCCCGGGTAGCCTCCGTAATGGAGAAGGACCACTGCCCGGGTCCGCTTGGTCAGTGCTGCCTCGACGTCGTCGACGGTCGGGTTCAGCGTCCGCTCGTCGACATCGCAGAAGACAGGACGCGCACCCGTCGCGGCCACTGCATTGCCCGCGGCGACGTAACTGACGGTCGGCAGCACTGCCTCACAGTCCGGGCCGAGATCGGCGAGCTTCGCAGCTATGAAAAGGCCTGCCGTGCACGAACTGATCGAGGCCACCTGTTCGGCGTCGACATCGAGGTGCCCGGCGAACGCCTGCTCGAAAGCATCCGCCCGAGGACCCTTGCCCAACCAGGACGAGTCGAAGACCTCTGCGAGCGCGGCAAGTTCGTCCTCGCCCACTGTCGGCTGGAAGATTCTGATCACCGAGGCCTCCTGTACTCCGACGTCTCCAGCCGGTGGCTGGTCCTTTTCGTCTGTGATAATGAGTATGCAGATCACCGTTGCCGGTGACCAGGCTGCCGTGCACTCGCCGACTATGAGAATCTCACGAAACCGGTGGGATAGGTCCAGGTTCGGTTCGTGGAATTCTCCGTTTCGCCGTCCGATGGACCGTGTTACTCTTTTTAATAAATATTTGAGGGAACGGCCTTTCGGCGTGGCACGATGCGAATCGAGCAACGTCCGACACTATCGGAGGAGTACTCGTGGCCGAATTAACCCCAAGCGAGCACGGGAAACGAGCGGTATTCGGGCTCGTCATCCTGGCGCTGCCGACGCTGATGATGGCCATGGATCTCAGCATTCTGTACGTGGCGGTGCCGGCTCTGTCGGTAGATCTCGGTGCAAACTCGACGGAGCAGTTGTGGGCTCTGGACATCTACGGTTTCGTGGTCGCCGCACTCCTGATCACCATGGGGAATCTCGGTGATCGCATCGGACGTCGGCGCCTGCTTCTGATCGGGGCGGGCGCGTTCGCCGTGGTGTCGGCGGTGGCCGCGTACTCGCCGAGCATCGAGGTGCTGATCGCGGCGCGTGGTGTACTCGGCATCGCCGGAGCAACTCTCATGCCTTCGACGCTGGCGCTCCTCAACAGCCTGTTCACTGACAAGCGGCACCATGCCATGGCCATCGGCGCCTATATGAGCTGCTTCATGGGCGGTATCGCGCTCGGCCCGGTCGTCGGCGGCGTCCTGCTCGAGCACTTCTGGTGGGGCTCAACGCTCCTCCTTCCAGTACCTGTGATGGTCCTGCTGGTGGTGGCCGCTCCTTTCCTGCTGCCCGAGGCGCGGGGCGGCGAGATCCGCGGCCGCATTGACCTGCTCAGCGTCGTACTCTCGCTCGTCGCGATCCTCCCGTTCGTCTACGGCGTGAAGGAGATCGCCAAGAACGGCCTCACGGTCATCGCCGTCCTTGCCCTCGTCGTCGGGGTACTCGCGGGCGTGATATTCGTGCGGCGGCAGAGTCGTCTCGCCGAGCCGCTCCTCGACGTCTCGCTGTTCCGCAACCGGGTCTTCGCCTCGGCAGCGACCCTCATGTTGCTGATGGGGATCATGTCCGGGTACGCCTTCCTCGTCGCGCTGTACCTCCAATCGGTGGCCGGTTACTCCCCGCTCTCGACGGGCTTGTGGCTGATCGCCCCCACGTTCGCGGGCATGGTCGGGTCCATGCTGGCCCCGGCGTTCACGCGCCGCATCCCGCCGGGCAAAGTGATCGTTGCGGGCATGATCATCTCGGTGCTCGGGCTCGTCGCGGTGACCCAGGTTGGCCCGGAGAGCGGCGTGGCCCTGCTCATGTCCGGGTTCGTGGTGGCGTCGCTGGGGTCCGGTCCGGCGGGCGCATTGGGAGCCGGGCTCATCATGACTTCGGCTCCGCCGGAGAAGGCGGGCTCGGCGGCTGCTGTCTCGGAGACCAGTGGTGACTTCGGTGTCTCCCTCGGCATTGCCTTGACAGGCAGCATCGCCGCGGCCATTTACCGCAGCGCCTTCAGTGACCCTGTTCCGGGCGTCGACGCCGCGACCGCACGGGAGAGCGTCGCCGGCGCGATGTCGGTGGCCCAGGGTACTCCAGGGCCGGCCGGTGAGGAGCTGGCGCGTAAGGCGGCCGAGGCATTCACCGATGGGCTCAACGTGGCCGCCGCCTTCGGGGGTGTAGTCGCGCTCGTTCTCGCAGTCGTCGCGGGCATCTCGCTGCGCCACGTCCCAGCCCACGGGGACGGCAAGGATGGGGCCGACGATGGCGGCACCGCCTCGCCCACGGATACGGATGCGTCGACCGACGACCGCGGCACTGTTCGCGACCTCGTGGACGAGCAGGGCATCGACGGCGCCGAAGACACCGAGCATTCGCGGACGAGCCGATGACGTACGGAGCCGATTTCGTCGACATCTACGAGACGGTCTACAAGGCTCGTGGCAAGGACTGGGTGCGTGAGGCCGAGGCGGTCGTCGCGCTCGTGCGCGAGCGGTATCCGCACGCCGGATCGTTGCTCGACGTGGCCTGCGGGACAGGAGCCCACCTGGAGACGTTCGCAGAGCTGGTGGGCGACGTCGAGGGGGTCGAGCTCTCGGAGCCGATGTTGCGGCGCGCATGGGACCGCTTCCCGTCCCAGGTGCACCGCGGCGACATGCGCAACTTCCGGCTGCCGCGCCGGTTCGACGCCGTCACCTGCCTGTTCCATGCCATCGGGTACGTCGAGAGCCGCGAGGAACTCCATGCGGCGATCCAGGCGATGGCCGAACACCTGGTTCCCGGCGGCGTGCTCGTCGTCGAGCCCTGGTGGTTCCCCGAGAATTTCCTCGACGGGTACCTCGCCGCCGACTCGGCGCATGTCGAGGGGAGCGCCATCGCTCGGGTATCGCACACCTCGAGTCAAGGTCGTCACTCGCGGCTCGAGACCCGGTACCTCATCGCCCGCGCCGAAGGGATCCGGGAGGTCACCCAGGTCCACGAACTCATGCTCTTCACCCAGGATGAGTACCTGCAGGCCTTCGAGGAAGCCGGCTGCCCCGCAACGTACTCCGCCGAAGGCATCAACGGGCGGGGCATCTTCGTCGCAGTCAAGGGTTCCAGCACCGAAACCCAAGGCGAGGGGGAGCCGTCATGAGCACCTTCGGTACAGTGCGCTCCCCGGACGGGACGCGGATCGCGTACGAGCGCTTCGGCAGTGGTCCCGCCGTGGTACTCGTGTGTGGGGCGATGGACGACGGCACCGAGAACGCTCCGCTCGGTCTCGAACTCGCGTCGCGGTTCACCGTCTACAACTACGCGCGGCGCGGCCGGGGCGACAGCGGGGACGTCGCACCGTACGCCGTTCGCCGCGAGATCGAGGACTTGGCCGCGGTGATCGACGAAGCCGGCGGGTCGCCCCATGTCTTCGGGGCGTGCTCAGGTGGGGCGCTGGCGTTGGAGGCAGCGGCGGCTGGTGTCGCGATGAACAGGCTGGTCGTCTACGACTTGCCCTACGACATGGGTGCGGACGCGGAGGTTCAGCACCGTCGGTACATACAGCGCGTACGGGCCCTGCTCGACGAGGGCCAGCGGTCCGAGGCGTTCGAGCTCTCGATGCGCGCTTGGGGCTCGCCGGAGGAGTCGGTGCGGCGAGCAAGGAAGCATCCGAAGTGGTCACACCTGATCAGTCTGGCTCATACGCTGCCTTACGACGCCGCCTGCATGGGGACCACCAATCAGCCACCGGCCGAGCGGTTCTCACGGATCCGCGTGCCCACGCTTGTGCTCAACGGCAGCGCGTCGCAGGACCACCCGACAATGAGCGAGCTCCGACCGAACTTCTTCGGTGAGGCGGCCGACGCCGTGGTCGCCTGTGTCCCCTCGGCACAGCGCGGCGTCGTCGCCGAAGGACCGCACGTCATCGACGCCGAGAGGCTGAAGGGCCCGGTCGGCGACTTCCTGCTCGACGAGTCCCCTGCCCGCACAACTGTGTGAATGGAGAAGCCATGCGTGTCATGATCACGTGCTTTCCGGCGCCCGCTCACTTCTGGCCGCTCGTACCCTACGCGTGGGCGTTGCAGAGCGCGGGTCACGATGTGCGGGTGGTGGCGCCGTCCGGGTTCCCCTCCCCCTCCGGCATCATATCCACGGACTTCGCGCAGCGCGTAACCGAGTCCGGCATCGTCGCTGTACCCTGTGGGCCGCAGACACCGCTGGCGGTACACGATTGCGACGACCCGGGCTACGCCGACGTGCTCCCGAACCCGGACGAGACCGAGCGATACGTGCGGGCGTTGTCCGTGCACGAGCGCGTCGAGCGTGACATGTGGGACGTCTTCTACCACTACGCGATCCTCGCCATCCGGAACTACCAACCGCCGCGGCCGCGCGAGGACATCGACGATATCGTCGCTTTCGCGAAAAGCTGGCGCCCGGATCTCGTGCTGTGGGAGCCGTGGTTCCCCTGCGGCGCGGTCGCAGCCAAGGCGAGCGGAGCGGCCCATGTCCGTACCCTCATCTCTCCCGACTACACAGCGTGGGCTCACGAGCGGTTCGTGAGCAGGGGACTGCCGAGCATGCTGGCGGAGGCGATGCAACCGCTGGCCGACCACCACGGCGTGACGGTCGACGACGAGCTGTTGCTGGGGCAGGCGACGCTCGATCCGATCCCCGCGGGCATGCGGCTACCCACCCGGACTCCCACCGTTCCCGTCCGGTACCTGCCCTACAGCGGCGGGAGCGTGTCCGAGCGCTGGTTGCGGGACGAACCAACGCGACCGCGAATGGCGATCAGTCTCGGGGTCTCCGCCCGGGCCGTCGACAAGGGCGACAGCACGGGCCGGATCCCGGCGCTGCTCGAGGCGGTGGACGGGCTGGACGTCGAGGTGATCGCAACCCTCAACAAGGACCAGCTCTCCGATCAGGTCGGGACGCTGCCGGACAACGTTCGCGCCATGGACTACGTCCCCTTGTCACAACTGCTGCCGACCTGCTCCGCGCTGGTCAACCACGGGAGCTTCGGGACCGTCATAGCTGGTCTCGCCAATGCCGTACCGCAGATAGTGTGCGACACCGACGAGCCGACGAGGTTCTTCGGCCGCGCGACCCCGGACGGCGTCGAGTGGGATCGAACGTCGCCCAAACAAGGCTACTCGACCCTCACATCGAACTACCTGGCCGACCGGGGTGCGGGGAGCCGGCTCGACCACCAGAAGCAGTCAATCTCCGAGATCCGCTCGATGCTGCGTCGCGTCGTCGAGGACCCCGAAGTGCGCGACGCTGCGCTCCGACTTCGGGAGGAGGAGTGGGCGTCGACACCGACTCCCGCACAACTCGTGCCGTGGCTCGAGAAACTCGCCCAGGAACGCTGATTGTGGATCTCGACTGATGCGCCCCGGGTTCTGTGCAGGCTCTGATCTCACGGAGCGATCGCGGCCGAGGGTCAGCGGATGGCGGCGATCTGCCGGGTCGCGGGCCAGTTGGACGTGCACCCGGGGGCGTTGCGGACGTGGGTCTAGCGGGCCGAGATCGACGCCGGCACGGCACCCGGCCGCACCAGCGATGATGCGGCACGGATCGCCGAGTTGGAACGCGAGGTGCGTGAGTTGCGGCGGGCGAATGAGGTCCTGGAGACGGCCTCGGTGTTTTTCGCCGCCGCGGAGCTCGACCGCAAATCAAGGAGCGTCTGACGATTCCACGCCTAAATGGGAGGTTCCGCTCGCGGTGGTCGTCGACTATGTCGACGGCCACCGCGAGCGAGTTGTCGAGGGGAAGAAGCTCGGGGTCGCCAGCAGGTGGACCGGCCGGCCAGCCGCACCCAGACCTCGCCGAAGTCGACCTCGGCGTCCGCGCCCGGCCGATGAGGCTGCGGGATGAACACCTCGGCCGGCTCCCGGCCCGACTCGCGCCGGACCTCGGCGCGGCGCCAGCCCATGTAGTCCGACACCGTCGCATACGAGATGCCTTCCAGTTCGTGCTCAGCGACCAGCCGATCGAAGATCCGCCTCGCGGCATGCCGTTGCCTGCGAGGAGCGTCCAGATCCGCACGCAACATCGCGTCAACCGCCGGCTTGAACGGATCCAGCCGAGACCGACGCGGCGGCTGCTTCTTCCGCGGCTTCGGAAACGCCGAGGTCAACGCTTCGCGCACCGTCCGGCGATGCACCTGATACTTGCGCGCCAGAGCCCGAACCGACAAGCCCTCGATCCTCGAGTCCCGCCGGATCGCCGCGAACAACTCGACCTTGCTCCGTTGCACGCTGCGCCCCCACGGTCAACAGCGACGGCATCCTCCTCCGACGACTTTGGTGGGGCCAGAGCACGCCCGTAGACGGGGCCAGAACTCACCCTTCGAACCACGCTGGGGTGTGTTGGCCTGGTCGCAATATCGAAGACGCAGCCTTCGTTGGCGGCTGGAAGACTCAGAGAGTAGGGCAGGCCGGAGCGGCATGGACTTGTGCAGACCGGCAGTCCTGCCGCGCCGGGAAATATGCCGATGGGAGCTTCGATATGGCCGCTACACTGCCAGAGACCTTTTTGAATCAGGTTCGCCGGCGGCCCGAAGCGGTTGCCGTGCGGTCAGCCGACGGGTTTCTGACCTTCGATGAACTGAACCGCCGGGCCAATCGCTTAGCGAACCTTCTGATCGAGCGTGGAGTGGAAGCAGAGCAGCCCGTAGCGGTATGTTTCGACCGGTCGTTCGACCTGGTCGTTGCGACACTCGCGGTGATCAAGGCGGGCGCCACGTATGTGCCCCTGGCCACAACGATGCCGACGGAGCGACTGCGGTCGATCAGCGACCAACTCAAGGTGCGGATGGTAATCACCGACGGTTCGACGCCCGCGGCCACGCTGTCCAGCTTCGGCGAGGTGATCACGGCCAGTGACGCTGAACAAACGCCAGAGTCCGAACCGGTGGTTTCGGTAGCTGAGGACCAGCTTGCCTACGTTCTCTTCACTTCAGGATCGGGTGGCGCGCCTAAAGGTGTCGGAGTTTCTCACCGCAGTGTGATCGGGCTCATCGAAGACCAGACCTGGAACGATTCAGTGTTCAGTCGGATTCTCATGATCGCACCGTATGCATTCGGAATGTCGACGTTTGAATTGTGGGCACCGCTATTGCGTGGTGGACAAATTGTCCTGGCACACCCGGGCGAGTTCGACATCGATGCGCTGCGCGACGATCTTAAGCGGGGCGACGCGACCGCAGTTCACTTGACATCGGGGCTCTTCAGGCTCGTTGCCGAGGAGGATCCTGCCTGTCTTTCATCCGTGCGTGAAGTCATGACCGGTGGTGACGTCGTCTCGCCAGAGGCGGTGCGTCGGATCCTTTCCGCAAATCCGGATATCCGGGTTAGAGTGATGTACGGACAGACTGAGACCACTCTGTTCGCCACCCAGTTGCCGTTGACGCAGCACGCGCAGGTCGGTGCTTTCGTCCCGCTCGGTCAGGCTCTCGATGACAAGCGACTTTACGTGCTCGATGAGAGCTTGAACCGAGTAGCCGAAGGTGGGGTCGGCGAACTGTACGTTGCGGGCGGCTGCCTGGCGCGGGGGTATGTCGGCCGCCCTGATCTCACTGCGGAGCGGTTCGTTGCGGACCCGTTCGGCGCTCCGGGCGAGCGGATGTTTCGTACCGGTGATCTGGTCCGGCAGACCGCCGGCGGCTCGCTCGAGTTCCTCGGGCGGGCTGACCAGCAGATCAAGATCCGTGGCTTCCGGGTCGAGCTGGGAGAGGTCGAGGCCGCACTTCGAACGCATCCGGCCGTGGCGGATGCGGTGGTCGTCGGCACCTCGAGCGACGAGGATCAGCGGTTGGCCGCCTACGTCGTCCCCTGTGCGGGCGGCGTCGACTTCGGCGGGCTGCGCACCCACCTGGCCAGGGCTCTGCCCGATTACATGGTGCCCGCCGCGTTCACCGCCATCGACGCGATACCGGTAACCGTCAACGGGAAGGTGGATCGAGATACTCTGCCGGAGCCGGAGTTCGACCGGGCCAAGCAACATCGTGCGCCGCTCAGCCCACGTCAGGAAACGCTGTGCGCCATCTTCGGCAAGACCTTGAATGTCGACCAAGTCGGCCTCGACGACAGCTTCTTCGATCTGGGCGGGCAATCGCTCCAGGCGGCGCGACTCGTGTTGCGCATCGAGGCTGAGCTGGGCGTGAAGCTCAGCGTAGTGGAGATATTCGATATCCCCACCGTCGCGCTCATTGACCAGCACATCACCGCGATTCACGGCGACCAGGTCGCCAGGGCGAGCTAACAGGAAGGATTCCGGATATGTCGAATCCGTTCGACCGCGAGGACGGCCAGTTCATCGTGCTGGTCAACGAAGCCGGTCAACACTCCCTCTGGCCCGAGTTCGTGGTGGTGCCCGCGGGCTGGCGGGTGGCCCTCGCTGCGACAGATCGCACGTCCTGTCTGCGTTACGTCGCGAAGAACTGGACCGACCTCCGCCCACGTGGTGCTGGCCGCAACCAGGGTGCGGCGTGATGGCGCTCGAGCAGAACTCTGTCTATACGGGCATGAGGGTCGACCACGTTCGGTTCTTCGTCCAGGATTCCGCATCAGCGGCGGACCTGTGGACCCGAGGCTATGCCTTGTCGGAGTTCCAGCGGATCGAAGACGGCCGAAGCCGCACCGTCGGAGTTGGGCGCGGTGACATCCGGTTGCTGTTCACCGAGCCGCGTGTACCTGACCATCAGGCCGCCATCTACGTCTCCCGACACGGAGACGGAGTCGCCGACATCGGGCTCGGCGTGGCCGACGCTCGGACTGCGTTCCACGAGGCGGTAAGTCGCGGCGCTGTACCGCTACACGGGCCAACCGAAGATGACGGGGTGGTGACGGCGCGCGTCTTGGCCTTTGCGGATGTCGCCCATACCTTCGTGCAGCGCGCCGCGAGCGGACCGCTTCCCCTGGCCGGTCCGCCTTCCGCGCGTGACATCGGCGCTCCTGCTATCGACCACTTCGCTGTCTGCCTGCCCGGCGGGCAGCTCGATTCGACCGTGGCGTTCTACGAAGAGGTACTCGACTTCCGCGTCGTGTACGAGGAGAAGATATTCGTTGGTAGACAATCTATGAATTCCAAGGTTGTGCAAAGTACCTCCGGCGCCGTCACCTTCACTCTGATCGAGCCGGACTTGGCCAAGTCGCCAGGCCAGATAGACACCTTCCTGCGTGACCACGCCGGTGCGGGGATTCAGCATGTGGCGCTCCGGGTGACGGACATTGTGCGGGCGGTCGACCAGGTCCAGGCGGCTGGTGTTCAGTTCCTTTCAACGCCCGGACAGTACTACGACCGTTTGGATGAACGGATTGACCTGGAAAGGCATTCAATAGAAGAACTGCGCGTACGTGGCATTCTGGCTGATGAGGACCATGACGGGCAGCTGTTCCAGATCTTCGCCAAGCCGGTCGGCCCGCGCAATACCTTCTTCGTCGAGCTGATCGAACGCCTTGGCGCGACAACTTTCGGGAGCGGAAACATCAAGGCGCTCTATGAGGCGGTCATGCAAAGCCACGGTGCAATCGAGGGCGCAGCATGAGCGATGACACGTTCCCGCTTTCGCACACTCAGTCGCTGGTCGTGGTTGACCCAACAACGCGATCAGCAGCGCCGCGCCACCGGTGTTGAGGTCGACCGCCCAGGTCACCGGCACGGTCACCTCCGCATTCGGTTGGGTCATGGTCCCAGCAGACGACCTCGCCGACGTGTCCTTACACAGCGATCAGCTCGCACATCCCGATTAGCGGTCGAGCCGCGAACCCTACGACCGGCCCGAAACACCTGGCCAGAAGGTAAGAAACCATGACGACCATGGAAACTTCGACTGGCGCTGGCGAGCGGTGGCCGCTGTCAGCGAATCAAGAGTTCCTATGTGCCCTCGATCAGGGCGACGCCGAGGGGCCGTTTGGTCCTCGTCACCATATCGTCCACGGGTGGCGCATCCATGGACAGGTCGACGTGCAGGCGTTGCAGAGCGCGCTCGATGACATCATCGTGCGCCACGATGCGTTGCGCTCTGTGATCATCCGTGATCCGGAAGCGCGGTGCCAGGTCGTCCATCAGCCGACTCCCGCGGAACTGACCGTTCGGGACCTTCCAGGGATCGAGCCGGAAGAGCGGGGACGCCGAATCGACGCCTTGCTTGTCGAGGAGGAGACGGCCGACTTCGGCGCATCCTCGGTACCGAAACTTCGCGCGGTCCTCAACCGGTTCGACGACCACGACGCCCTGCTCGTGCTCGTCGTGCACCATGCGGCCGCGGACGGGTGGTCCGTGCAGGTTATCTTTCGCGATATCGCGGCCCGATATGCGACCCGGACCGGACACGAGGGCCATGAGCTCGCAGAGCCGCAGCAGTATCGCGACTTCACGACGTGGCAGCTTGCGAGATTGGGCGATCCCGCCGAGAATTCGTCGCGTCATTACTGGCAGGATAAGCTGCGAGGTGGGGAAACCCTGACCATGCCTGCGGACCGGCCGCGATCGAGGGGCTTGCCGCAGACAACAGCCATGTACCGGTTCGAAGTGGACGCTGAGCTGATGGCTGGCGTGTCCGCGCTAGCCAGGGAAGTGCGTGGGTCCTCCTTTATGGTGCTCCTCGCCGCTTTCACGATCGCGGTCAACCGGATGTCCGGAGCGACGGACATCTCCACGCCGACATTGACGCCTGGCCGTGAATATGGCCGTTTCGACGAGGCGGTCGGTCTATTCTTCAATTTCGTACCGATCCGCATGGATGTCACGGCATGCACCAAGTATCGGGACGTGCTGCAGCTCACTCGAAACACCTGTCTGGAGGCATACGTCCACGACATTCCGGCGATCCCGGGCGAAGCACCCGAGTTCATGCGACCGATGGCGGTGGACAATGAGGTTCCGATCATCTTCCAAGTCTTTCCCTTTCCCTTCCCTCTCGACGGCACCCGAGTGGGGGACCTGGAGTACAGTGAGATTCGGCGGCGGCTCGGCTCACAATCACGCACGTCGGATATCCCGGACGGCGTATTGTGGACACTCACCGTTGACACGACGGGCGAGCTTATCGGTAACATCGCGTACAAGGACGGGCTCGTTGACCGAAGCTCTATCGCGCAGTGGGTGAGCCGATTCCGTGCTGAACTGAAGAACTTGGTGACCGGCCCCGACGGCGTGGTGCTGCTTCTGCGAAGTGCGTCGCGTAATTTGGTCGAGTGATTGGAGCAGCGGTGATGAGCCCATTCGACGACAAGTGAGCGATTCATAGTCTCGGCAACACCGGCAATCAGCACGCATTTGTGGCCACAACTCGTCAGGAACCAATTCCTCAACCATGCCAACAGGATCTAATACAGCCTCTCTAAGAGCGTGTCTCACGTGGATTTTATGATCTTGTGTCCATGATCTTGGGTCGTGGTTGATCGGTTGTCGATGCGGTTGGTGCCGGACGAGTTGTGGGTGCTGGTGGAGCCGTTGGTTCCGGAGTTCCGGGCTTGTCGGCAGGGTGGCGGGACGGCGCCGTTGCCGGCTCGTGCGGTGTTCACCGCGATCGTGTACGTGTTGGCCAGTGGGTGTTCGTGGCGGGATCTGCCGCCGTTGTTCGGGGTGCCGTTTCAGACCGCGCACCGACGTTTCGGCCAGTGGACCAAGGCTGGGTTGTGGCGTCAGCTTCACCATGCGGTATTGGAGGAGTTGGGCAGCTGTGGGTTGATCGACTGGTCCCGCGTCATCGTTGATGCGGCATCGGTGCGTGCGAAGAGGGGGATCGCTGACCGGGCCGAGCCTGGTCGACCGCGGCAAGCCCGGTTCGAAGATCCACGTCATGTCCGAACGCGGTGGGGTGCCACTTGTCGTTGGTGTGGTGTTCACCGCACCGCGGTGGTTGATCATCACGCCCTTGGGTGCACCGGTCGAACCGGAGGTGTAGATCACGTAGGCGAGGTCGTCCGGGCCCCGGTCCGGCGTGCTCACCGGCTCCCGCGTGCCCGGCTCGGTGTCCGGGACGTCCAGCACGACGGCGCCGTCCGGCCAGTCCACCCCTTCGACCAGGCAGGGCTGGGTCACCACGACGGCGGCGCCCGCGTGGTCGAGCAGGTGGTGCAACCGATCCCGCGGCACCCGCGGATCCACCGGCACGAAGAACCCGCCCGCCGCGGGCACCGCGAGCGAGGCGACGACCTGCTCCCACCCCTTGCCCATGACGATCGCGACGGCGTCACCGGGCCGCATACCCGTCGCGAGCAGCCGGGCGGCGAGCCTGTTCACCCGGTCGCCGAGCTACCGGTAGGTCAGCTGCCCGCCCGGGTGGATGACCGCCGGCTCTTCGGAGTGCCGCAACGCGGCGTGGTGGAACAATTCGTGCAGCAACCGCTCGGAATCGGCGAATTCCGTGGCCGTATCGTTCGATTCTGCAATCATGTCGTTGTCGTCCACCGACAACAGCGTTCCGCCGATCGAAATATACGCGCCCAACATAGTGTGTCGCTGAATTGTCGATAGAATGGAAGTGGTATGCCGAATTTTCCGGCGCGCCACGATATTGCATTTTTCCAAGATGTCCAGTTCGGTGGACGAGTCCGGATCGAGCAGCAGCTCCAGCCGTTCCCGCGCGGTGCGCTTGCCGAGCGAGTGCTGCCGCTCGACCGCCTTCCGGTTCCCCGCGACGATCTCCGCGCGCAGCAGGCCGTGCCGCTGCCTGAGCGAGCCCATCGTCGGCGGGGCCTGCTCCGGTTCCGGCTCGCCGACGTCGCCGGGCCGCACCACCCGCAGGCTCGCCGCCCGCACTCCGGCCGGCGGCCGCGAGTGCTCGGCCGGGTCGGAACTCATCAGGCGGCCCTCCGGTCCTCCCGGACGTCGTGGTTCTCGCGGCCTCGCCGCGCCCACTCGCGTTCCATTTCGGCGACGAGGTCGCTCCACACGATGCCCCGGCCGAGCCGGCCATCCGGTTCGGGGGTTCTCGGCTCGATCGGGACGGGCACCGCGGCCTGGTTGGTAGTCACGAGATGGCCTTTCTGTCGTGGGCTGGCACGGTGCCGGTGTGCTCGAACCGGCCGCCGTGAAAGAGCAGCGCCGAATCACCCACGCCGCGAGTGGCTTCGAGCACCTCGCCGACGAAGATCGAGTGGTCGCCCCCGCCGTACACCTTGACCAGCTCGCATTCCAGCCAGGCAAGGGCACCGGCGACCAGCGGGGTACCGGTACGCGGGCCGCGCACCCACTCGATGGCGTCGAACTGGGCCCGGCCGCGCGGCCGCCGCGAGTCGGCGAAGTGCCGCGCCACCTCCTGCTGGTCCCCGGCGAGCACGGAAACCGCGAACGACCGCGCGGACATGATCACCTCGTGCATCCGCGCCGCCTTGGCCACGCAGCACAGCACGAGCGGCGGCTCCAGCGACACGACGTGAACGCGTTCGCCGTCATCCCGTGGCCGTCCCGGCCGCCCGCGGTGAGCACGGTGACCCCGGTGGCGAACTGCGCCATCACCTCGCGCTGCGAGGCCTGCCTCGACAACCGTTGCGTCGGCGGGCGCGGCAACCTGGCTATCGGCCGATGGTCACCTGCGGAACCGTCGTCGGCCACGTCATCCTCCCGCGGTCAGCATGGCCGCGTTCGCCGAGTACGGAGCGAGCGCGGCACGCAGCTCCTCGGGAACCCTGGCCGGGACGGTGTTCGTGTTCGGGCCGCGCATGCACGCGATCCGCTGCCTGCCGCGGGCGACCAGGATCTCGCCGTCCTCGTGCAGGTGCACGTAGTCGAAGCTGAACTGGATCTGGGTCTGGGTCAGCTCCTCGAGCCGCATCCGGATGGACAGCTCGTGGAACGCGGTGATCTCGGCGAAGAACTCACACTCGACCTTCAGCGTGAACAGCTTCAGGTCGTCGCGAACCTCCGCCAGCACGGTCGGTGCCTTGATCCTTGAGGAACGTCTCCCGGCAACGTCCCTGCCAGCGCAGGTAGTTCACGTAGTAGACGTTGCCGACCAGGTTGGTCTCCTCGAACCCGACGGTGTGCCGGATCTCGTAGTAGTCCGTCATGCTCAGGCTTCCTCTCCCGCGAGTACCGCGAACACCACCGGGGCGGGCCGGTCGTGCACCACCGTCGCCCAGGTCGCGATCTTCGCCCCGCCAGCGGACAGCACGGCCCAGCCGTCCTGATGCACCCGGTGCACGGC
The DNA here is from genome assembly GCF_046548995.1 of Amycolatopsis sp. lyj-109. NCBI lineage: Bacteria > Bacillati > Actinomycetota > Actinomycetes > Pseudonocardiales > Pseudonocardiaceae > Amycolatopsis > Amycolatopsis sp. lyj-109. The sequence continues at coordinate 312,077 of NZ_JAJPWR010000007.1, read as the reverse complement.
CAGCGACTGGGTCAGCTCACCGGTCTTGCGGACGCACTCCAGCGCGGTCCACACCCTCGTGCGCGACACCGTCACCGGCTCGCCCGACTCGACGGCGAGCAGGTCGCTCACCGCGAGCAGCTCGGCGCCGAGCAGGCCGGCCCAGTCCTGTTCGCCGCGCTCGGTGGCGGCCTCGGCGTCGCAGGTGAGCTTGCCGGAACCGGCCACCACGAACGTCAGGCCCGCGGTGTGCGAGGCCGAGACCTCGAACCCGTCCGCCTCCGGCTTGCCGTCCGGGCGGTAGCGCAGCCGCACCAGCCTGCCCGCCGCCCTGCTCGCGGCCAGCTCGGTCTGTGCCCTGCGCTGCGCGGTCGTGCCGACGTCGCCGTCGGCGGGGTCGGGCTCGACTACCACCGCCCGGTGGCCACCGAGCACCCGCTCCAGCGCACGCTCCACATAGGATCCGAGTACGGCCGGAACCCACGGTCCGGCGCCGTCCCGCTTGCGGACCGCCCGCAGGGTCAGCCCCTCCCAGCGCTCCACCAGCTCGCCGTCCTGGGCCCGCACGTCGAGGTCGTAGACGTAGGTGTCGCCGTCCTGCGACCGCTCCACCGCGTCCAGCACCACGTACTCCAGGGCCTGCTGCCGCTCGCGGTCGGCGAGGTACAGCCGCTCGATGCCCTGCGGCAGCAGCGTCGCGTCCGGGACGCAGCACTGGATCGCGTGCATCATCGCGTCCCGCGTACCCGGGTCGGCCAGGATCCGTTCCTGCGGAAGGAACGGCGCGAACCACGCGGCCTCGGACCTGGTGGAGATCTCGGCCACCGCCTGCCGCGCGCTCGCCCTGCGGTAGGCCAGCAGCCGCTGGAACCGCTTGCCCTGGAACAGCACGCTGCCGTAGAGCTCGGTCACCGGGTCCACCGGAACCGCCGACAGCTCGTGCGCCCCGGTGACCTCGCCCCGTTCCGGCTCGGGGCCGGAGTACCTTAGCCTGGCCCGGAAGTGGTCCGCGCCGAACCCGGTGTCCCCGCTGCGGATCACGACGTCGACCGTGTCCTGGTCGCGGACCAGTGCGGCCACCCTGATCGTGGTCGAGCCCGTGCGGGGCACCACGATCGGCCGGAGGAACTCGACGCCGTCCAGCCGCGGCGAGCCCGTCCGCCCGCTCACCGCCGCGGCCACCTGGGTCATCGCCTCCATGCCCAGCACCGCGGGGAAGAGCAGGTCGCCGTCGAGCAGATGGTCGCCGAGATAGGGATCGCTGCCGTCGGCGAGATCGGCCTCGGTGATCAGCTCGATCCCGGGGTAGTGCACGACGGCCCTGTCCACGAACCTGGTCAGCGGCAGCTCGGGCCGCTCGATGGGCAGCGTGGCCAGCCCGCCCGTGCGGCCACCGACGACGAGCACCGGCGGCGCCCCTGGGTCGGCGAGCACCTGGCGCAGCACGTCGATGCCGTTCTCGGTGGAGATCGGGGTGATGCCGTCGCGCTGCAACGCCTCGACCACGCCCAGCTTCTCGCCCATCCCGGCGCCGGACCACACCGACCACTCCATCGCCACCACACGGGCCCCTGGGTGTTCCTGGCCGAACCGCAAGGTCAGCTCGGACATCCAGTCGTTGGCGGTGGCGTAGTGCGCCTCTCCGCGCAGGCCCGCCCTGCCGATGATGCTGCCGAAGGTCACCAGCAGCTTGATCCGGTCGGCGTCCACAGCGGACAGTACCGCTTTCAGGCCGTCCACCTTGGGCGCCACCGTCGAACGGAATCCCTGCTCGGTAAGGGAGAACAGGGCCGCGGGTTCGTTCCGCCCCGCCCCGTGCAGCACCGCGGTGACCTGGCCGAGGCTGGCCTGCACCTGCTCGACCGCCTCGCCCACCTGCCCGGCCGACGTCACGTCGGCCCGCACGTAGCGGTACCGCACACCCGCCGCGTCGAATCTGGACAGGTTGGCCGCCAGCTCGGTGTCCTCGGCCGGGTCGGCCCTGCCGAGCAGGGCCAGTTTCGCCCCGGAATCCTTCGCGATCGCCAGCGCGCACTCGGCCGTGATGCCCTTGCCGCCTCCGGTGACCAGCAGTACGTCGCCCTCGCCGAGCGGCGACGTGCCGGGTTCGACCGTCCTCGCCTGCCTCGCCTCCAGCATCGGCACGGTCCGCCTGCCGTCGGCGGTGTACCGCACCTCGGCGAAGTCCGTCGTGGCCGCCACCTCGGCGACCACGGTGGACACCGCGTCGGCGAGCGCGTCGCCCGAGGGCACGATGTCGTCGAGGTCAACGATCGTGGTTCGCGTCGAAGGGTCCTCCAGCCGCAGCGTCCTGGCCAGCCCGGCCGCCCCGAGCCCGCGCTGCACCACGACGAACCGGGTACCGGTCGGTGCGGCCAGCGCCGCCCTGCCCGCGTCGAGGAACAGGCCGAGGTGGCCGGCACCGCAGTCGGCGGGCAGGCACAGCAGCACGCCGTCGCCGACCCCCGCGCCGGCCAGCGCGGCTCGCAGCGGTTCGGCCAGCGGGTGGCCGTCCGGGGCGAACACGGTCCACTCGTGCGTCGCGCCCCCCGCCGAGCCGAGATCGGCGCCCGGGCGCGGCCGCTCGACGTAGTCCACGGCGAACGAGCGCACCCACGGCTCGACGCCCGGCACCTCGCCGGCCCCGGACGTCTTGTCCTTGGCCTGCTCGGTCTCGGCCAGCTCGTCGATCATCTCGGCCAGGTCACCGAGGCACGCGGTGGCGACGTTGGGCATGCCCTCCAGCGGCGGGCGGCCGAGCGCCCTGGTCACCTCGTTGACCAGCTGGCCGACCGTGATGGAACTCAGGTGCAGGTCGTCCAGCGGGTGGCTGTCCGCGGTGACGGTCTCCAGCGGCAGCTCGACGCGCTCCGCGGCCAGCTTGCGCAGCAGATCCAGCGTGCTGCCACCGCCACCGGTCGGTTCGGCCGCTTCCTGCCTTGGCCGCTCGGCGGGTTCGGCGGACACCAGCGCGGCGTCGATCGCCGGAGCCGACTCACATGGGCTGGCCAGGAAGGTCATATCGCCTTCGAGCGAGATCGGCCGCACAACCCTGCCCTCGAACAGGGCCTCGGTCCGCACGGGCGCGCCGAGGCTGAACGCCGCGCCCGCGACGGAAAGCAACGACGACAACGAGCCGCTGTCGGTGTCCACCGACAGCACCGGGGTACCCGGCGCGATCGACTCGAGCAGCCCGGCGAGTACCCGGCCGGGACCGACCTCGAGCACGAGATCGCAGCCCTCGGCCGCCTTCGCCGCGGCCTCGCGGAACCGCACCGGCAGCACGACCTGGTCGCGCAGGAGCTCGCCGAGGTCCTCGGCGCCGTGCAGCACCTCACCGGTCACGGTGGACACCACCGCCCCGCTGAGCCGGTCGAACCCGAACCCGGCCAGTTGCTCGGTCAGCGCCTCGGCGGCCGGTTCGACGGCGGGCGAGTGGAACGCGTGCGAGACGTTGATCCTCGTCGCGGTCACGCCGGCGGCCCGCGCCTTCGCGCACACCCTTTCCACCGCCTCGGCGGGGCCGGAGATCACGGTCTGCCTCGGCGCGTTGTACCCGGCGATCACCACGTCTTCGCCGTCGGCGAAGCGCTCCACGCCGTTCGGGTCGGTGGCCAGCCCGGCCATCGCCCCGTCGCCGTGGCTGGCGCTCGCCATCACCTTGCCGCGGATCGCGGCGAGCCGGAGCACCTGCGCCTCGTCCATCGCCCCGCCCCAGTGCAGCGCGACCAGCTCGCCGAGGCTGTGCCCGGCCGCGATGGCCGCCTCGATACCGAGCTCGCCGAGCACCCGCAACGCCGCGAGGGAGCCGGTGACGATGCGGGGCTGGGCCACCTCGGTCGCCACCTGGTCGCCGCCCTCGGGCAGGTTCGCGATCCGGAAGATGTCGTCGGCCGAGAGGAACCGGCGCCGCAGCGCGCCGGCGGTACCCCGGCCAGAGCCCTGCCCGGGGAACAGGTATGCGATGCGCGGGGCACTCGTCCTGGCCGCGGCGAAGACGCCCTCACCGGCGGCGAAAACACTGGTCGCCCCTCCTTCGAGCGTGCTGAGCAAGCGGGTCAGCTTGCGCTCGGCCTCGTCCGGCGTGCTCGCCACGACCGCGGCCCGCGCGGCCCCGCCGGTCAGCGTGCCCGCCAGCGCCCCGGCCAGGTCGGTCAGCTCGGCCATCGCCAGCTTGCCGACGAACCCCGCCACCTTTTCGATCCGCTCGCGCAGCTCGGCGAGGTCGCCCGCGTCGAGCAGGAGCAGCTCCGCGTCCTGCCTTCCAGTGACCAGGTTCCTCGTGGTGTCGTCCAGTTCCACGCGCCGCGGCACGCCGGGGGCCTGCTCGACGGCGATATGCGAGTTGATCCCGCCGAAGCCCATCGCGGAGACCCCGGCCCGGACCGGCCGCTCGGCGGGCCACAGCCCCGCCTCGCCCGGCACGTACATCGCCGCCGACTCCGCCAGCAGCTGCGGGTGCGGGTCGACGTGGCCGGTGGCCGGTGGGATCACCTGGTGGTATACGGCGAGGGCCGCCTTGATCAACCCGGCGACCCCCGCCGCTGCCTTGGTGTGCCCGAGGTTTCCCTTGATGGTGCTGAGCGCGGCCGGTTCGGCGCTCGCGTCCGCGTCCCGGCGGGCCGACGAGAGCGCCTCGATCTCGGTGGCGTCGCCGACCGCGGTCCCGGTGCCGTGTCCCTCGAAATAGGACACCGTTTCCACGCCGTAGCCCGCGCGGCCGTAGGCCCGCGCCAGCGCGAGCCGGTGGCCGCCGACCTCCGGCCGTGTGATGCCGCCCTTGCCGTCCGAGGAGATTCCCCAGCCGGTGATCGAGGCGTAGATCCGCGCGCCCCTGGCGAGCGCGTCGCTCTCCCGCATCAGCACCAGCATCCCGGAACCCTCGCCAGGCCAGAAGCCGTTCGAGCCCCGGTCGTAGACCTTCATCTCACCGGTGGCCAGCGCGCCGGTCTTGGCGAAGCCGATCACCTCGAACGGGTCGATCGAAAGGTCGACGCCACCGGCGAGCGCCACGTCCAGCTCACCGTCGGCCAGCGCGTTCGCCGCCGTCGCGACGGACAGCAGCGACGACGAGCACGCGCCGTCGACGGTGAACCCGCCGCCCTTGAAGTCGAAGTGGTTGCAGATCCGGCCCGCGATCGTGTTGGCGAGCCCACCGGCGAGCGTGTCCTCGTCGATCCCGGGGAACGGCGCCTTGTACCGCTGCTCCAGCTCGCCGAGGAACGTCGCCGTCTCGTCCTGACCCCAGCCCTTCTCAGTCAGCGCGGCGGCCACGGTCCGCCGGACGTAGGGCCAGCGCAGCCGCATGAGGTTGGCCCTGGAGAACTCGCCGGTAAGGCTGTTGCCCAGAACGACACCGGTCGACTCCCTCGGCAGTCCTTCGCCGCCGGGCAGTCCGGCGTCGGCCAGCGCCCTCGACGCCACCTCGAGCGCCAGCCAGTGGGTCAGGTCGGTGGAGCGGTACGTGCTCCCCGCGACCTTGTACCGCACCCGGTCGAACTCGAAGTCGCGCAGCACGGCCGCCTGCTGCGAGTAGAACCGGTCCGGGGCTTCGGGATCGGGTGACCAGTAGTCCTGGCTGTTCATCCGTTCGTCCGGCAACCGCCGGAAAGCCCGGCGCCCCGCCAGCACGTTTTCCCACAGCTCACCCGGCGAGTTGGCGTCCGGATAGCACAGACCGACACCGACGATCGCGACCCGCTCGACACCCATCAGGACCACCACATTCCCGCCGTTCGCGCATCCCGTCCGCCACGACATACGGCCACCGTCCTGGCGTTCGCAAGAATGCGCGAAACGTCAAAGCTGCTCATGGACTACCTTCCATATCGTTCGAAACGCACGGCCTGCCGCGCAGGAATCGTGCGAGAATCGCTGTTGTCGCGGGCAGCAATCGAGAAGACGCGGTCGCCGAGGCGTTCGGGAACGCTTACCGCGATGGACCGCTGGTCGGCGACCAGATCGTCGGCACTGCGCGGGGTGGTGAAGAAGCTGTGCGTCGGCCCGTCCACGGCGTCGCCCGGCCGCAGCAGGTCCTCGCGCCGGGCCGGGTCGTGCAGGGGCGTCGTACATCCGTGCCGTCATCCGCACCGGGTTTCGGAAGGCAGGATGGGTCGTCACGTCCTTCACCCGGTCGCCGTAGAGGTAGATCTCCCTGCCGTCACGGATGCTCTCGACGTACTCGTCGCCGGTCAGTGGCCCCATTCATGTGGTCAAGCGTCACAGCACGGTTCTCACCAGGGCGTCTCCGACCGTGCGCTTCTCGTGCCGATCGCCCTGCCGGAAGCAGCCAGGGAGACGCACCGGTTCCGTGGGTGCTGCGAACGTGGTGCCACATAAGCCATTCATCGACGATGGGACGCGGGACATGACAGACCTGGTGTCCGTTCTGGTGAGGGAGCTCGCCCGTGACGGCGTACGGCAGGCGTTCGGCGTCGTCGGTGCGGGCAATTTCCTCGCCGTCGCCGGCCTGATCCGGCACGGCGTCGACTACGTGGCCGCCCGGCACGAAGGCGGGGCGATGGCGATGGCCGACGCCTACGACCGGGCCACCGGCGAGATCGCGGTCTGCGCCACCACGCATGGAGCCGGTCTTTCCAACACCGCCACGGCGTTGAGCGAGGCGGTGAAACATCGCAGCTCCGTGATCGTCATCTGCGGCGATGCGGCGATGCGGCGACCGGCGGCCCACGCCCTTTCGACATGAACACGGCCGGATTCGCCGACGCGATCGGTGCCCGCGCGGTCCGCGTGACGGCAGGCGAGCCGGTGCGGCGGACGGCGGCACGGGCGCTGGCGCTCGCCCGCGACGGGGACGCCCGGTGATGTTGTGCCTGCCTGCCGACCTGGCCTCCGCCGCATGTTCCGGCGAAGGGGAACCGGCGGTGGTGAGCGAGCCGGTCCGCCGGCCCGCATGCCAGCCGGCGGAAGTGGACGCCGTCCTGCACCGGCTCGCCACGGCGCGCAGGCCGCTGGTGCTCGCCGGGGCGGGCGCGGATCGGCAAGCGAGGAGACGGCCGGGCCCGTGACCGGCAACCATAATCGACAGGCCATTACTGGAAGTGCCTGTCCTGATTTCGAGAGGACGTTCAATGACCGCGATTCATGAGGCCGAGGCGACCAGCGACGCCCTGGACGCTTACTACGGCGAGTTCACCGGCGAGAAGCAGAAGGAAGCCCTTGGCGTGCCGCTGCGGCTGATCGAGGCGTGGTCGCGCAACGACGCGACCGACGTCGCGAAGGTGTTCACCGAAGAGGGTGTGATGCTGCTTCCCGGCGATGTCTACAAGCGCGGCCGCGAAGAGATCCAGGCTTTCATGGCGGCCGCTTATTCCGGTCCGTTCAAGGGAACGGGCGTAACGGGACGACCGGTCGATTTTCGGTTCGTCACCGACGACGTCGCCGTGTTCCGGACGCACGGCGGAATTCTCGCGCCCGGGGAGACCGAGATCGCGCCGGAACTGGCGGTGCTGTCGAGCTGGGTCGTCGTGAAGCGGGACGGCCAGTGGCAGCTCGCCGCCTACCAGAACAGCCCGCGTGGGGGCGGCGCGACCCTGCGCTGGTAATCCGCCGCGATCAGCAAACAACTGACAAGACTCGCTTGGAGGACGAACCAATGAGCAGCAACGCCGAAGCCCTCGTGGAGGGTGCGAAGAAGTGGGCGTCGCACTACGGCCCCTACCCCAACGGGGTCGAGGGTGCCGTGGTGACCGCGCAGCTGCGCGTACGGGCGGGGTGGGACGCGAACGACGCCGACGCCATCGCCGACCTGTTCGTCGACAACGGCAGCATGCTCGTGGGCGATGCCCAGCTGAGCAGCCGTGAGGAGATCCGCGCGTACCTGGCCGACGCCTTCGCCGGTGGTTTCCAGGGAACCCGGCTGACCGACGAGCCGAAGGAGGTCCGCCTGCTGACCGACTCGGTAGCGATCGCGGTCACCGAGGGAGGTGTCGTCAAGAAGGGCCAAGACGGCATCGAACCGGAAGAGCTGGCCCGCTCGCTGTGGGTGCTTGTCAAGAAGGACGGCGACTGGCGGGTCATGTCGAGGCAGACGAGCCCTGTCAACAGTTAGGAGGGTGTGTCTCCTCGACCTCGACCTCGACCTCGACCTCGACCTTGATCGAGATTGAGGAGACATCCCCACGAAAGTGGCGGTCGGTGCGGTGGCGTCACGTGGCGTCACCGCGAGCAAAGCGGCCCAGCCGTGGTGTCGGCTAGGACCGCGCCGCCATGTCTGGCCGGGCCGAGGCCGCACGTCAGAACCAATCAGGCACAGGAGATGCGATGTCAGCCGATTCCATTCGGGACCTGTTCTCCGCTCAGGTCGAGCGGACGTTCGCCGGGTCGGACGAGCGGATGTACCGCACGGGCGACTCGGCTCGGGTCGGCAGGGACGGCGCCATCATCCATGTCGGACGCGCCGACGACCAGGTGAAGATTCGTGGCTTCCGAGTCGAGCTGGCCGCCGTCGAGGCAGCCTTGGCCGGACACCCCGGAGTCGATCAGGTGGTGGTCGTCGCCACCGACGTCGATCTGGACGCCAAACGACTCGTCGCCTACGTGGTCTCGAAATCCGCCGTCGACGTGGATTCGGTGCGTGCGCACGCATCCCGAACGCTGCCCGATTACATGGTCCCGTCCACGGTCGCCGGTCCCGCGGCACTTATCGACGCCACGCAGAGCACCGCGGCCTGAGAGACAAAGAGAACGCGATGACCGAACAGACCCGGCCGCTGACCGGCGCCGAATATCTTGAAAGTCTCCGCGACGGCCGCGAGATCTACCTCTATGGCGACCGAGTCAAGGACGTCACCGAACATCCCGCGTTCCGCAACCCGGCGCGCATGACGGCCCGGCTCTACGACGCACTGCACGACCCGGAGCATCGGGACGTGCTGACCACCGAAACCGACGCCGGCGGCCCCGGCGGCTACACGCACCGGTTTTTCACCACGCCGCACAGCGCGGCCGATCTGATCGCTGACCAACAGGCCATCGCCGCGTGGTCACGGCTGAGCTACGGCTGGATGGGCCGTGGTCCGGACTACAAGGCGTCGTTCCTCGGCACGCTCGGCGCGAACGCCGACTTCTACAACCCGTTCGCCGAGAATGCGAAGCGCTGGTACCGGGAGTCACAGGAGAAGGTCCTGTACTGGAACCACGCCTTCGTACATCCGCCGGTGGACCGGCACCGGCCGCCGGACGAGGTCGCCGATGTGTTCGTGCACGTCGAGCGGGAGACCGACAGCGGTCTGGTGGTGAGCGGAGCGAAGGTCGTCGCGACGAACTCCGCGCTGACGCATTACAACTTCATCGCCCACACCGGGTTGCCTATCAAAGACCGCAAGTTCGCCATTGTCGCCACCGTGCCGATGAACGCCCCTGGCCAAAAACTGATCTGCCGCCAGTCGTACGCCGCCTCGGCCGCGCTGACCGGCAGCCCGTTCGACTACCCGCTGTCCTCGCGGCTGGACGAGAACGACAGCGTGCTGGTACTGGACAAGGTGCTGATCCCGTGGGAAAACGTGTTCATCTATGGGGATACTGCCAAGGTCGGCATGTTTACCGGGTATTCCGGGTTCAACGAGCGCGCCATGTTCCACGGTTGTACGCGGCTCGCGGTGAAACTGGAGTTCATCGCCGGTCTGCTGGCCAAGGCGCTAGACATCACCGGGGTCTCCGAGTTCCGCGGGGTACAGACGCGACTAGGTGAAGTGCTCGCTTGGCGCAATCTGTTCTGGGGGCTGTCCGACGCCGCAGCGCGGAACCCGGTGCCGTGGCGGGGTGGCGCTGTCCTGCCCAACCCGGACTACGCCATGGCTTACCGCTGGTTCTCCCAGATCGGCTACGCGAGGATCAGGGAGATCGTGTTGCAAGATGTCGCGAGCGGACTGATCTACCTCAACTCCAGCGCGCAGGACTTCCACAACGACGACATCCGGCCGTACCTTGACAAGTACCTGCGCGGATCGAACGGGGTCGACGCCGTCGAGCGGGTAAAGGTGATGAAACTGCTCTGGGACACGGTCGGCACCGAATTCGGCGGCAGGCACGAACTCTACGAACGCAACTATACCGGTAACCACGAAAACACCAGGACCGAATTACTTCGTGGGCAACTCGGCGACGGCAAGCTCGACGGCTATCGTGCGTTCGTCGACCGCTGCCTTGCCGAATATGACCTGAACGGATGGCAGGTGCCGGACCTCGCCTCGTTCCCCGACATCGGCGCGGCAGGCCGCGCTCTACTTGGCTGACGTGATCATGTTTCGATGGAAGGACGGTCAGCACATGACAGCCGCCATGGATACCTCGGCGAAGGACTATCCGCTTCCGCCAGAGCCGGGCCTGACCGAGCACGAAGTCTTGGCCCGCGCCGAACGGATCGCCAAGACGCTCGTCGACCGACAGCAGGAGACGGAGGACCGCGGATTCTATGCGCTTGACACGCATGAACTCCTGCGCAAATCCGGCTTCTACCGGCTACTGGTGCCACGGCGATACGGCGGTTACGAATTCGGTATTGACACTCACATGCAGGTGGTTGCCAGGCTCGCGCGGGGGTGCGCGTCGACGGCGTGGATGTATACCCTTGGGGCGTCCCACGCCCATCTGATTGCTACTCTTTATGGCGAACAAGCGCAGAATGAGCTATTCGCGGGCGGTGACTTCATCTGCCCGGGAGTCATCGCGCCGGCCGGGTTCGCCGAGCCTGCCGAAGACGGCGGCTGGATCGTGGACGGCGTGTTCCGCTATGCCTCCGGCTCGCCCTACGCCACTCATTTCGTCGGCCAGACCTTCGTCGCGGGAGCGGAAGGAGAACCGCCCGAGCAGATGATGTTCATCGTGCCGAGGGACCAGTGGCGGCGGCTGGACGACTGGGGTTCCCAACTTGGTCTGAAAGGCAGTGGCTCGTACAGCATCAAAGTCGAGAAGGCGCATATCCCGGCGTACTACGCCCTGCCTGGTACGCATATGGGAATGACCTCCGTCGTGGGGGGAACGCCGGGGCTTCGGTTGCATGGCACCACCTTGTACGGCGGCAGCGTGCTGGCCCCGTTCAGCTTCCAGCTCGGCGCGCTGGCCGTGGGCATGGCTACCGCCGCACTGGATGTCTACGCCGAGCTGACGCGGGAACGTCTGATCGCGTATCCGCCGTTCGGACCGCGTGCTGAGGACCCGGATTTTCAGCTCCGTTACGGCGAAGCGGCCGGACGCATCGCGGCGGCACGGGCGGCGATGACGGACATGCTAAGGCAATGGCATGAGACGGCCGAGCAGGGGAATGTCACACGTGAGGTGGAGCTCCGGATGTCGATCATCAGCCGCGAGGTCGTGCGGCTGGCGTGGAACGCGGTATCCGACATTCTGTTTCCCACCGCCGGGACCAGCGCCGCCGTAGGTGCGGGTGAACGGCTCGAGCGGATCTGGCGGGATATGTCGACCCTGCATACGCATGCCGGAGTGCACATCTGGCTGGCCACCATCTACCCCCGTGAACTCGCTCAACTGGAACTAGGCATCGCGAGCTGAACTCACAACACGCTATCGCCGAGATCAGGAGGAACCGGGTGATCCACAGTTTGGTGCTGGACCAGCAAATCCTGGAGTACGTGCAGGATGTTTCCCTTCGCGAAGACGACATCGCGCGTGAGCTGCGGGCGGCCACCATGCGGCTCTCGTTCGAGCACGCCATGTTGACTCCACCAGAGGAGGCGCAGTTGCTTGGCTTCCTCGTCCGGCTGACGGGGGCCACGACCGTCGTCGAAGTCGGGACGTTCACCGGGTACGGCACGCTGGCCATGGCCCGCGCCGTCCCCGCACATGGGCGCGTCATCACGTGCGACGTCAACGCGGAGTGGCCCGAGATCGGCCGCCCTTTCTGGGAACGGGCCGGGGTCGCCGACCGTATCCAGGTGGAAATCCGTCCCGCCGTCGAGACCTTGGACGCACTGCTTGCCGACGGTGCCGCCGGCACTGTGGACTTCGCGTTCATCGACTGTAATAAGGAAAGCTATGCCGACTACTTCGAACGATGCCTAGAATTACTCCGGCCGGGCGGATTGCTTGTGCTGGACAACGTGCTCTGGTCAGGCAAGGTGGCGCGCCCCGACATCAGTGACCAGGAGACAGACTCACTCCGCGCGCTGAACGCCGCACTATGCGATGACGACCGGGTTGACCTGAGCATGCTGCCGGTCTTCGATGGTGTGACCCTAGCGTATAAGCGAGCCAACTACTCGCGCGCCGCAGCGTAGTCCACAGTAGTAGTTGAATTTGGTCAGGCACACCCCACGGCCCGCGCCGGGTTTGTCGCCGACGGAACCGGCCCGGACTGACTCGGGAGGAGGCCGTTGAGCTGCGCGAAGTCAAGAAGCGTAACCGGTTGCTGGAGCAGGAGAAGGTGGTCTGCAGCGCGCGGCGGCGTATCTGGCGCAGGGTAACCTGCCGGGAAAATAGTCTTCCCGCTCGTCCGTGAGCTGGTGACGTGCGGGGTCCTTGGTCTGTCTCGCCAGGGTCTGCCCCGGCAAGGCCACGGCCGATGCCGGAGTTCCTCTTCGAGTCCGCCCGGGCAACGAGCGATCTCCTGCAGTGCGGTGTCCTGACGCGATACCCGCGCATCGACTGGGTTTCTCGCACAGTGGCGGTGGCCTGCCCCCACTCACCGACCGGGTTGCAGTTGTTCCGGGACGTGTTTCTGTGAGGTTCCCCCCCGAACAGTGGACAGGTGATCAAGCAGCTTTCGCTGCGCCTGTCAGGGACTGCTCGTAGCAAACAGGGCTGAGCATCCCGATAGCGGAGTGACGCCGACTATTGTTGACCGTTTCAGCTTGTGCCTACCGCAGGCCTGGGCCGTCAACGCCGCGGTGAACTCCCCGCCACGATCAGAATGCAGCACAGTACCGGCCACACCGCGGCCGCGGCAGGCCACCGCCGCGTCGATGGCCTGACAGACCATGTCGGCGCCGATATGGTCGGCAACGACATGCCCGAGCACGCGGCGGGAATGCCCATCCCGGATCGCGCACAGATACACGTCACCCTCGCCGCAGGTGAGATAGGTGATGTCGGTCAACCACACGGCGTCCAGCCGCCCTTGGTCGAAACGACGGGCCACCAGGTCCGGTGGGAACGACGCCGCCGGGTCGGTCACCGTGGTGCGGACCTTGAACGTGCGCGGGCTGATGCCCTCGATCCCGAGCTCAGCCATGACCTTCGCGACGGTCTTCTCGTTCACCGTCTCACCACGATCCCGCAACTCCGCGGTGATCCGCGGAGACCCGTACGTCCCCTCGGACTCGGCGTGCACGTCCAGGATCTTCACCGCCAGGTCAGCACGCCGCTGCTGCCGCGGCGTCAACGCCGCCGCCGCCGCGCGTTTCACGTACGCGTAGTAACCGGATGCCGACACACCCAGCAGCCGCGCCATACGCCGGACCGAGAAGCGGTTGTCCCCGGGTGAGGTGGCGCCGGTGGCCTCGGCGGGCGTGTCGGGGCCGGCGTACTTGCCCATCAGATCGAACCGGGCCGGTTCTTCTGCATCGCGGCAAAGTACGCCGAGGCTTTTACCAAGAACTGGTTGTCCTTCTCCAGCTCGGCGACCTGCCTACGCAACCGTTGCAACTCTGAGGTTCCCCCCGAGGAGTGGATACCGAGGTTGTAGAGGTGGATGGCGTCGTCGACTTGCTCGGGCGAGAGGCCGCGGCGGCGCATCGGCACGCCGTGCCGGTGGAGGATGGTGCTGACCGTTCGCCGTTCGATGCCGAACCGGTCACCGAGTTCGTACACCGTCGCACCGGACCGGTAGTCGGCGATCAACTGCTCGATCTGGTCGGGGCCGAGTTGCCGGGCACGGCTGGGGCGATCCCGCTTGACCGGCGGCGGCTCGGGAGTATCGAGACTGGGAAGCTTCTCACGGAGCTCTTCCAGGGCTCTGACCTGGTCTTTTGTGTTCGAGTAAGGTCTCCTAACCTCCACGCTTTGGTGGCCCGTACCCGTGCAGGGTGCGGGCCTTTTGCGTTGAGCGTCAGCGTTTGCGGGGAAGTTGCCCCTGCTCGGCTTCCTCCTGTGTGATCGGTACCAGCTCGCCACCCATGCTGTGGCGCTCGAGTTTGCTGCGGAGGTAGCTGGTCCGCCAGCCTCCCCATGTCGTGATTTCCTCCATGTCGTAGCCCTGAGGACTGATCCACGTTCGGATCACCCAGGGCGCCCACACGTCGTCCACGAGCTTGAAGTAGCTGTACTTCCGTCGGCCTCGACGTCGCTCAGGCAACTGTCCGGTTCCCAGGCGAGCTCGTGGGTGAAAGTCTCCTCGTGGACGGCACCCTGCTCGTCGGCCCAGCGGCGGCAGGCCATGATCCCCTCGGTGTTACTTACCAGACGGTAACTTATCTTCGGTGTATCCAAAAGCGCATACGTGCCGGCAACGCCGTCTTCCCTTGACTGGTCGGCATGAGCGAACCGGCACTCGGGATGACGATCTATGGGTGTGCACCCGATGAGGCCCTGCTGTTCCGGGAAATGGCGCCGCGCTTCGGGGTGACGCCGACCATTACGGACGCCGCCCTGTGCGAGGCCAACGTCGGGCTCGCCGCCGGCCGCCGGTGTGTCAGCGTCGACCACAAGTCACCGGTCGACGACCGGATTCTTCTTGCGCTCAGCCGGATCGGCGTCACCTACCTCTCCACGAGGAGCGCCGGCTACGACCACGTCGATGTCGGCTACGCGCGGAGCGTCGGCATTTCCGTGGGGAACGTCGCCTATTCGCCGGACAGCGTTGCCGACTACGCGCTCATGCTCATGTTGATGCTGTCGCGGGACGCCCAGTCCGTCATCCGGCGGGCCGATGAGCACGACTACCGGGTGAACGACGTGCGGGGCAAAGAACTGCGCGACCTGACCGTCGGGGTGATCGGGACCGGGCGGATCGGCGCCGCGGTCGTCCGGCGGCTGCGCGGGTTCGGGGCCCGGGTGGTGGCGCACGACAGCCGGCCGCACGCGGACGTCGACTACCTGCCGCTCGAAGAACTGCTGCGGTCGAGCGACATCGTCACCCTCCACACGCCACTCGACGCCGGAACGCGGCACCTCCTGGATCGGGGACGGCTCGAGCTGATGAAGCCCGGTGCGTTCGTCGTCAACACCGGGCGAGGGCCGCTCCTTGATACCGGAGCCCTTGTCGAGGCGCTGGAAAGCGGTCGGCTGGGCGGGGCCGCACTCGATGTCCTCGAAGGGGAAGAAGGCGTCTTCTACGCCGACTGGCGGGGGCGGCCCGTCGAAAACGAACTGCTGGTGCGGCTGCAGAAACTGCCGAACGTGCTCGTCAGTCCGCACACCGCCTACTACACGGACCACGCGCTGCGCGACACCGTCGAAAGCTCCATCGTCAACTGCCTGAAATTCGAAAGCGGGGAACGGCATGGCCAAGGTTAGGCTCGGGATCATCTTCGGGGGCGGTTCCGAAGAACACCCCGTCTCCGTCAAGTCCGCGCAAGAGGTCGCGAAACACCTCGACACCCGGAAGTACGCACCGATCTGGGTCGGGATCACGAAGGCCGGCGCCTGGAAGCTCTGTGACGGACCGGAAGCGGGCTGGGAAGACGGGCGGACAGTCGTTCTGTCGCCGGATCGGAGCGTTCCCGGGCTGCTCGTCCTGGAAGAAGGGAAGTACGAGACGATCGAGCTGGACGTGGTGCTGCCGGTGCTGCACGGCAAGCTCGGCGAAGACGGGGCGATCCAGGGGCTGCTGGAACTCTCCGGCCTTCCCTACGCCGGCTGCGACGTCCAAAGTTCCGCCCTGTGCATGGACAAATCACTCGCCTACGTCGTCGCCCGGAGCGCGGGTATCGCCACGCCGAACTTCCGGACCGTTCGGGTGGGCGAGGACGTCGAAGGGCTCACCTATCCCGTTTTCGTGAAGCCAGCCCGTTCCGGCTCGTCGTTCGGCGTCAGCAAGGTGTCCGGTGCGGACGAGCTGGCGGCGGCCATCGCGACCGCGGCGCAGTACGACTCGAAGGTGCTGATCGAGGAGGCCGTTGCCGGCAGCGAGGTCGGGTGCGCGATCCTGGGCCGTGGCCCGGAGCTCTTCGCCGGTGAGTTGGACCGGATCGCCCTTTCCCACGGCTTCTTCCGGATCCACCAGGAGGACACACCCGAAAGCGGCTCCGAGAACTCGACGCCCGTCGTGCCCGCCGACATCCCGGCCGACATCCGCGCACGCGTCCAGGAGACGGCGAAAGCCATCTACCGCGCGTTGGGGTGCGGGGGACTGGCCCGGGTGGACATGTTCCTGACCGACGACGGCACGGTGGTCCTCAACGAGGTCAACACCTTGCCCGGGCTGACGTCGTACAGCCGCTACCCGAGGATGATGGCCGCCGCCGGCGTGCCGCTGCCGGACCTGATCGACCGGATCGTCGCCGGGACCGCCCGGTGAACGACGACTTCGCCTTCGTGGACGAGCTGGTGCCCGGCATCCGCTGGGACGCCAAGTACGCCACCTGGGACAACTTCACCGGCAAGCCGGTCGACGGGTACCTCGTCAACCGGATCGCCGGCACGAAGACCTTGTGCGCCGCCCTCGGGCAAGCGCAGGAGAAGGCCGCGTCCTTCGGTTTCGGCCTGGTGCTGTGGGACGGCTACCGCCCGCAGCGCGCCGTCGACTGCTTCCTGCGCTGGGTGGACCAGCCCGAGGACGGCCGCACGAAACTGTGGCACTACCCGAACATCGACCGGGCCGCGATGTTCGCCAAGGGGTACGTGGCCGCCAAGTCGGGCCACAGCCGGGGCAGCACCGTCGACCTGACGCTCTACCACCTCGACACCGGTGAGCTCGCGTCCATGGGCGGCGGCCACGACCTGATGGACGCGATCTCGCACCACGGCGCCCGGGGGATCCCGCAGGCCGAAGCCGGGAACCGCGCCTGCCTCCGTTCCATCATGGAGGGTTGCGGGTTCGCCGCCTACGACCGCGAATGGTGGCACTACGGCCTGAAGGACGAGCCCTACCCGGACACCTACTTCGACTTTCCCGTCGCCTAGTCACCGTCTGCCGTGGCTGGTGGTCGTGAGTGGTAAGTCGGGTTAGACCCGACGGTCACTTGACTACCTACGGCGCGGCGGGCGTCTCCCCCACCCCCGACACCCACACCCCCCGGCGGCCAACTCACCAACCGGAACGACCAACTCACCCGCGGGAACGGCCAACTCACCCACACCGCCGGCGAGTTGGCCGTTTCGGGCGGTGAGTTGGCCCTACTGACAACGTGGGTCGGCAACAGACCGTTCGCCAGAACCCTACTTACCACTCACGACCAGCTGCGGCAGCCGGACGGTGACGCGGAGACCGCCCGCCGGTCGCGGGATCAGCGTCAGCGTTCCGTCGTGGGCCTGGGTGATGCTCTTGACGATGGCCAGGCCGAGGCCTACGCCCGCCTGGTCGGTGCGGATGCGCTCGGTGCCGCGCTGGAAGGGCTCGGCGAGGGTGGCCACCAGGGGCCGCGGGAGGTGCTCGCCGGTGTTTTCGACGGTGAGCACCACCGCGCCCGGTTCGGCGCCGGTCGTCACCCACACCGCGCCCCGCTCGGGCAGGTTGTGGACGATCGCGTTGTGCACCAGGTTCGTCGTCAGCTGCAGCAGGAGCGCCGGTGAGCCGAACGCCGGCGCGGCGTCGCCGGACGTCTCGACGGTGACGCCCCGCTTCTCGGCGAGGGGCAGGAGCGTTTCGGCGGCTTCCTCCGCGACCAGGGACAGGTCGACGCGGTCGCGGTTGAAGGCCCGCTGCTCGGCGCGGCTGAGCAGCAGCAGGGCTTCGGTGAGCTCGATCGCCCGGGTGTTGACGACGCGAAGGCGTTCGTCGAGTTCGTCCGTGGTGCGCTCGGGATCGTTGCGGGCGACGTCGAGCAGGCTCTGCGTGATCGCCAGCGGCGTGCGCAGTTCGTGGGACGCGTTGGCGGCGAACCTGCGCTGCTCGGCGACGTGCGTCTCGAGCCGCGAGAGCATGGTGTCGAAGGCGTCGGCGAGCTCGCGGAACTCGTCGGCGCGGCCGGGCAGCCGGATGCGGTGGGAGAGCGAGCCGGTGGCGGCGACGCGCGTGGCGTCGGTGATGCGGGTCAGCGGGGCGAGCATCCGGCCGGCGAGGACCCACCCGCCCAGCAGCCCGAACACCAGCAGGAAGACGATCACGACGGCCATGAACGGGACGAAGGCGCGTACCAGCCGCCCGCGGTTGATCCAGAAGTTGCCCTCGGTGATGATCCAGCCGTTGGGCAGGAAATACAGGTAGAAGGCCAGCACCGCGCCCATCAGCAGGATGCCGGCCAGCATGACGAACCCGGCGTAGCTGAGGGTGAGCTTGAGGCGGGCGCTCAACCCCGGTTCCCTATCCACGACTGTCGTCGCCGGTGTCGATCCGGTAGCCGACGCCGGGCACGGTCGCGATGATCCCGGGTTCGCCGAGCCGCTTGCGCAGCACGGAAACCGTGATGCGCACGGCGTTGGTGAACGGGTCCGCGTTCTCGTCCCACGCCCGCTCCAGCAGTTCTTCGGCGCTGATCACCCCGCCCCCGGCCGCGACGAGGACTTCGAGCACGGCGAACTGCTTCCGCGTCAGGGCCACGTACCGGCCGTCACGGTAGACCTCGCGGCGGAACGGGTCCAGGCGCAGGCCGGCGATTTCGTGCACCGGCGGCCGGTTGTGCGCGCGCCGCCGGTCGAGGGCCCGGAGCCGGAGCACGAGTTCCCGGAGCTCGAACGGCTTCGTGAGGTAGTCGTCGGCGCCGAGGCCGAAGCCGGTGGCCTTGTCGTCGAGCCGGTCGGCGGCGGTGAGCATGAGGATCGGCATGCCGCTGCCGGAGGCGACGATGTGCCGGGCGATCTCGTCGCCGGACGGGCCGGGGATGTCGCGGTCGAGGACGGCGATGTCGTAGGTGTTGACGCTCAGCAGCTCCAGTGCGGTGTCGCCGTCGCCGGCGGTGTCCGCCGCGATGGCCTCCAGCCGGAGGCCGTCGC
Source organism: Amycolatopsis sp. lyj-109 (assembly GCF_046548995.1). NCBI lineage: Bacteria > Bacillati > Actinomycetota > Actinomycetes > Pseudonocardiales > Pseudonocardiaceae > Amycolatopsis > Amycolatopsis sp. lyj-109. Next base: position 293,090 of record NZ_JAJPWR010000007.1, on the reverse strand, counting down.
GGATGGCGTCGGCCAGGTAGGGCTCGTCCTCGACGATCAAGACACGCACCCCGCCGATGCTACGAGCGGGTGCATATCGGGCGCATATCGGAAAGCGCGTACGTGCCGGCAACACCGCGCGGCCTTGAGTGGCGCCATGACCTCCAGTCAACGCACGTTCCTCGGCCGGGGACACGGCGCCGTCCCGGACGGCCTGCCGGTCTTCGACGACGAGTCCCCGGCCGTGGCCAACCTCGATCCCGGCCTGCTCGACGCGCTCCGCCGGGCCGCGGTGGACGCCGCGGCCGACGGGGTGGCGTTCGTCGTCAACGGCGGGTGGCGTTCCTGGGCGTACCAGGAGCAGCTGCGCCGCCAGGGGATCGCGAAGCACGGCTCGGAAGCGGCCGCGGCCCGCTGGGTGACGACCCCGGGCCGGTCGGCGCACGTGCGGGGACAGGCCGTCGACATCGGCCCGCCCGCCGCCCGGAGGTGGCTGGCCGAACACGGTGCCCGGTACGGGCTGTGCCAGATCTACCGCAACGAGCCGTGGCACTACGAGCTGCGGCCCGAAGCCGTCGAACACGGGTGCCCGCCGATGTACGCGGACCCTTCGCAGGATCCGCGTACGCGCTGATCAGGCGAAGTCCGCCGCGTGGTCGCGGGCCCAGTCCGCGAGGGTGCGGGCGGGCCGGCCGGTCAGTTGCGGCACGGTCGGCCGCACGACGTCGGGCGTTTCGACCGTGTCCGACCAGTAGTGCAGGAGCATCGAGACGATGTCGTCGCCGACGCCGTAGGAGCGCATTTCGGCGCTGAACTCGTCCGGCGTGATCTCGGTGAAGTGCAGCTCCCGGCCGATGGCCGCGCCGATCGCGTCGAGCTGCTCGATCCTGGTCAGTGCCTGCGGGCCGGTCATGGGGTAGTGCTTGCCGGCGTGGCCGGGCCCGGTCAGCGCCACCGCGGCCACCGCGGCGATGTCGGCCTCGTGGATCGGAGCCTGCGCGGACGTCGGGTACGGCCCGCGGACGCCGCCGGTGAAGCGGATCGGCTGGGCCCAGGGCAGCAGGTTGCCGGCGAAGGTGCCGGGCCGCAGGATCGTCCAGTCCGCTCCGCTGTCGCGGACGGCGTCCTCGATCGCGGCGTGGTGCACCTGGCTGGCCGACCCGCGATCACGCTCGTGTTCGAGCGCGGCGGCGAGCGAGGAGAGCAGCACCAGGTGCGCCACGCCGGCGGCCGCGGCCGCCTTGACGAAGCCGGCCACCTCCGCGGCCGGGAAGACGAATGCGCTGTCGACGCCGTCGAACAGGCCCTCCGGCGGCGCCGCGGCCAGGTCACCGGCGACCAGCTCCACCTCGGTGGGCAGGTTGGCCGCTTCGGGGGAGCGGGTCAGGGCTCGCACCCGGTGACCGCCGGCGAGCAGTTCGCCGATCAGGTAGCGGCCGACGGTGCCGGTCGCGCCGGTGACGAGGACAGTCTTCTGGTTGGTGTTCATGAAACCCATGGTGCAGGCTATTGCGGCAAGATCCTTGCCTCGATCCAGCGCATTGTGGAGCCATGCCGAATCCGACCTCGCGCCTGCTGGCGCTGCTGACCCTGCTGCAGACCCGCCCGTCGTGGACCGGCGCGGAGCTGGTCGAGCGGCTCGAAGTCAGCCCACGGACCGTGCGCTACGACATCCGGAAGCTGCGTGACCTCGGCTACCCCGTCGAGGCGATCCCGGGGGTGGCCGGCGGCTACCGGCTGAGCGCCGGGACGTCCATGCCGCCGCTGCAGCTCGCCGACGACGAGGCCGTGGCCGTCGTCATCGCGTTGCGGACGGCCACCGGCAGCGCCGAGCTGGGCGAAGCCGCGGGCACCGCACTGGTGAAGCTCGAACAGGTCCTGCCACGGCGGCTGCGGGGCCGGGTCACGGCCATGCGTCAGTACACGGAAGCCGCGCGAACCCCGGGCGGTGTCGACGCCGACCTGCTGATCTTCCTCGCCGGTGCCTGCCGGGACCACCGCCGCGTCCGGTTCGACTACCAGGAGGCTCGTCGCGAGGTGGAGCCGCACCGCGTCGTCCAGGTGGGGCGGCGGTGGTACCTCGTCGCCTTCGACCCGGCCCGCGACGGCTGGCGGCAGTTCCGGCTCGACCGGATGACGGTGAAGCGCCCGGAAGGCGCGAGGTTCGTCCCGCGCGAGGCGCCGTCCGCGGCCGACGTGGTCCACGGCATCGACGCCGTCTTCGCCCGCCACCGCGCCGTCGTCCTGGTCCACGCACCGGCCGCGCAGATGACGGCCAAGCTGCCGACGGCGGTGCCGGTCGAGTGGGTGGACGAGGGGCGTTGCCGCGTGCACGCGACGGGCGAGTCGCCGGGCGCGCTGGCGCTCAACCTGCTGATGCTGGACGCGGACTTCGAGCTGGAGGAGTCGTCGGCCGAGCTCGACGCGGCGCTCGCCACCCTCCGGCGGCGGCTCGGCTGAGCCGCGAGTTGTACGTCCCCTGTACGCCTGCGCCGGATCATCCGCCGCATGTTGCGAACGGGCCTGTACACCCTGATCGCCGCCCTCTGCGCGGTGTTGCTCCCGGCGACGGCGGACGCCGCGCCCTCGCCGGGGGTGCGCGCGAGCTACGCGAACCCGGTGCGGACGGACGGCCACCTCGACGCGGCCGCCACGATCGACCGGCTGCGGACGATGAACGCGAACACCTACGCCTTCCTCGTCCAGAACGAGACCGACTGGCACGAGCTCGAGGCGTTCCTGCCCGAGGCACAGACGGCCGGGCTGATCGTGTGGACCTACCTCGTGCCGCCGACCGAGTGCCCCGGCGGGACGACCTGCACGCAGTACCTGCCCTACCAGAAGGACTACACCGCCTGGGCGAAGGCCATCGGTGCGCTGTCCCTGCGTTATCCGGTGCTCAAGGCGTGGGCGATCGACGACTTCAACCACAACCTGTCGTTCTTCTCGGCGACCTACACCAAGCAGATCCGTGACGCCGGCCGCGCCGTGGCACCGGGCCTGGAGTTCTACCCGGTCGTCTACTCGGACGCCATCACAACCTCCTTTGTGGACACTTACGGCGGGATCATCGACAGCCTGATCATGCCGTTCCGGGACGACCCGCACCGCAACACGGTGTGGACCGGCGGCGTGAGCGCCCAGCTGGACACCCTCGTCACCCGGCTGGCTGCGAAGAACCGCAAGCTGATCCTGATGGTGTACGCATCGACCCTGTCGGCCACCACGATCGCCCCGGACGTCGCTTACGTGCGCGCGGTGACCGCCGTCGGCATGCAGTACACCGCCGCGGGCAAGATCGCCGGGGTAATCCAGTACGCGCTGCCGCTCACGCCCGGCCGTCCACAGAGGTCGGACGAATCGTTCGCGCACACCGGCACCGGCGGCCTCGTCTTCACGGTGCAGCCGGACACGGCCACGAAGGCGGGTGACTTCGCCGCGGCGAGCACGACCATCCGGCTGGACGAAGGCTCGAGCTCGTGCCGGCTGGTGCTGTGGCACAGCGACGACCGGGCTGGCAGCAGCCCGGCCGGGTACCACCTCAAGCAGGCCCAGGTCGGCGGTACGCAGGTCTGGCAGCGCGATGTCGCCACCGAGGACACGGACTGGTACACCTCGGCGCCGATCGACCTGACCGCCCGGCTGACCGGCGGTTCGGCGACGTTGACCCTGCGGCTGTACGAGGCGAAGGCGGTGGCCGACTACGAGGTCGTGGCCCGCTTCGACGACGTGTCGCTGACCGGCTGCCACGTCGCCGACCCCGGTTTCGAAACCACCGGTGGGTGGACGTTCAGCCGCGGCAACGGTGCGGTGAACGCCGGGCAGCACACCTATGACCCGGCGTATTCGACGTCCGTGCTGGCCGCGGTCGGGGCGCTGTACGCGGCCTGACCCGCCGGCTCAGGCCGGATCGCGGTAGCGGTGCAGCAGGATGGTGAAGTTCCGCAGCTTGTCGACGACGTCTTCGGAGACCGGATCCGGGTGGAAGTGCATCACGCTGTTGCGGATCTGCCGGATCTCGTCCAGGCGGTCGACGAACTTCTGCCGGTCCAGCGGCCAGCCGAGCCGTACCCAGATGTCCTTGTTCTCCAGGATGCGCTGGTAGTCACCGAAAGCCAGCTGGTCGAAGCTCGTGACCGTCCGGCCGCACAGCGGCTGGACGGCCGGGAGGTCCAGGGCGCACCGCAGGATCCAGCGGAGTGTCTGGTCCAGCTCGCCCAGCTGGAAGAACGGCGTGGCCATCTCGCCGTAGCGCCGGGCGACGTCCGCGGTCGTGACGATGCCCTGCACGGCTCTGCTTTCGTCCGTGACCAGCACGAACTCCCGCTGCTGCAGGGTGGGCAGGACGTCGAAGAGGTCGCGGTCGTAGGCGACGACTTCGGCGCGGACGATCGCGTCGGCGACGGCGGCGTCGGGTTTCCGGTGCATCGCCTGGGCGATCGAGCGCCAGGTCACGGCTCCGCGGGGGTTGCGCGGGCCACTGAGCACGGCGAGCTGCGAGTAGTCGTTGAGGAGCATGGTGGTGATCGCTTCTTCGAGCGAGCTGCCGGGCCCGACGGACCCCACGCCGTCGAGCGGCGTCAGATTGCCCACCGTCAGGCGGACGTTCAGGTCGTCGCCGCCCTCGTCGTCTTCGGTGGCCGGCAGCGGATCGGGTGCCGCCGGTCCCTCGGTTTCGTCCGGGAGCGTGGTCAGGACGACCAGGGTGTCGAGGGTGACCGCGCGGAAGCCGGGGGACGTCACCAGCCCGTGGTTGGCCAGGTCCGCTTCGATCTGGCTGATCTGGTCGCCGCGATCCGCCACGCCCCACAGCTTCAGCAACTCGCGGACGGTGATGCGCTCGGGATCACCCCGGTCGGCGCGGGCGCGGGCCTGCCTCAAGCGCTCGTGGACGCGCTGCGGCGCCGGATCTTCGGTCTGCCGGTTCGCGGTCGAGATCGCTTGGTCGAGGAACTCCTGGCGCACCGAGTCCAGCAGGCGTTTCTCGGCCACCACCACCCAGGCCCGCCATCCGTCGACCGCGCGCATCCCGGCGGCCACCATCGCCGCGCGGGAGGGCGACCGGAACTCCTCGCCGTCGGGTTCGAGCCGGATCCGGCCGGTGCCGGTGACGGTCGCGTCGAAGGTCGCGCCGATGCGCTTGCGCTTGAACCTGAGTTTCGCCCCGGCCTCGAGCAGGCCGGCTTCCAGCAGGTCCGGCACCGTGACGCGGCGGCCGCCGATCAGGTGCATCGAACGGCCCTCGCCGGTCACCACTTCCGCAGCCCGGCGAACTTGCGCCGGGCACCGATGGCCTGCTTGAGCACCCGCCGCTTCAGTTCCTTCTGGCTCAGCCGCTCCACCCGGGTGAGCTGCAGTTCGGCGGCGACGGCGAGCAGGCTCTCCCGGCCGAGGTGCTGCGCATCCAGATAGGAAGCGCCTTCCTCTTCGGTTTCGGTTTCCCGCAGGTGCGTGGCGATGGCGGCCGCGTCGACGCCCGGGCTCGCGGTGACCTTCGGCGGCGCCGGCGGGCCGGCGACCGGCCGCGGAGCCGCGGGTGCCGGTCGTGGTTCGGCCGCGGGTGCGGGTGGCGGCTCGGCCGGAGGTGCGTCGGAGCCGCGGCCGGTGAGCAGGGCGATGAGCTTGGCCTTCGGGAGCTTGCTGTACCCGCGCAGAAGGCGGTTCTTGGCCAGCGCCCGCAGTTCGGTCACGGTCTTCGCCGACAGATCCGGTGCCGCCGGGGAAAGTCCGGCCACCGCCAGCCGGGCCGTCCCGTCGACGATCGCGTCCAGCGTGGCTTCGTCCTGCTCCGCGAGGAACTCGTACACCCGCGCCTGCAGGGCGGCGAGCCGTTTCAGGTCGGTCACCGGCGGTCACCGGACAGCGAAAGCGCGCTGAGGACCTCGTCGGCGAGCTCGTCGAACTCCCGCACGACTTCGTCCCGGCCGGTGGCGCGCAGCATGGCCGGCACGCCGTTTTCGCCGGCGTCCCCGAAGTGGCGCGGGCTGTTGCGGATGTGGCTCTTCAGCACCGGAACCTGCGAGTTCACCTGCACTTCCTGGATGTAGCCGTGCTGGGCGGCGGTCACCTGCTGGGAGTAGATCTGCACCATGGTGAACACCACGCCGAGGAACTCGGGTTCGATCGGCTCGTGCTCCCGCCCGCCGCCCTTGTGGTGGACGAAGTCGTTGAACTGCTGCACCAGGCCGGTGCAGTTGCCCACCAGGTAGTCCAGCCCGAGGGTGGACAGGTAGTCCGCCTTGGCCGGGACGAGGATCCGCTCGCTCGCGGCGATCGCGGTCTTGGTGACGAGGCCGAAGTTCGGGGCGCAGTCGATGAGGACCAGGTCGTACTCGGCGAAGAAACCGTCCTGCAGGGCCTGCCGCAGGCAGCCGTGCAGGTCCAGGAACCGCCGCTTCGAGCCGTCGAGGGTGGTCGTGCCGCCGAGCAGCGCGGCGAGTTCGAGGTCGATGTCGATCAGGCCGAGGTGGGACGAGATCAGGTCGATCCGCCCGCCGGTGCCGGCGAGGACGTCGTTCACCCGTTCCGGCGACACGACGAGGTGGGACAGCGGGATGTCCCGGCCGGGCAGCTCGGCGCCGTACCACTGCTTGATCGTGCGGCTGTCCGCCAGCCGCTCGTGCCAGTCGTCGATGGAGAAGAACGAAAACGTCAGGTTGGTCTGCGGGTCGAGGTCGAGCAGGAGCACCCGCAGGCCGCGGCTCGCGGCCACCGCGCCGAGGTTCGCGGTCAGCGTCGTCTTGCCCACGCCACCCTTGTAGTTCATGACCGCCACGACCCGCATGCGCACTCCCCGGTGGTCTCGTACCTGGGGCCCGTTTGTAGTACGCGGGCGAGCGGACCGGCGTGGATCGCCGTCAACTGTCCGGGAACTGTCCACGATCTGGCCGGTGCGCCGGCCGGGCTACCGGGGAACCGCCGTCATCGGGAGGCGGTCGGGGTACGCGGCGGAGGTGAACTTGACGCGGACCGGCTTGCCCGCCACCGGGACCAGCCGCCAGCGCGCGGCCACCGTGGCCAGCGTGATGACGATTTCGTTCTGGGCGAAGCGGTTCCCGATGCACTGCCGGTTGCCCGCCCCGAACGGCACGAACGCGCCCTTCGGCACCGCGGCCGCCCGGTCCGGGGCCCAGCGGCCGGGGTCGAAGCGGTCCGGGTCGGCGAACGACCTCGGGTCGTGGTGGAGCGCGTGCGGGCTGACGATCACTTCCGCGCCCTCCGGCAGCCGGACGCCGCCGAGGTCGACTTCGGTGAGCGTGCGGCGCATCAGCATCCACAGCGGGTACTGCCGCAGCACCTCGTCGACGACCTGCCGGACGTAGGTGAGCCGGGGGAGGTCCTCGACGGTGACCGGGCGGCCGCCCAGCACCTCGTCGAGTTCGGCGTGCACCCGCGCCTCGACGTCCGGGTGCCGGCCGAGCTCGTGGAACGTCCAGGCCAGCGCCAGCGCCGTCGTTTCGACGCCGCCGGTGAGCAGGGTGAGCACTTCGTCCCGCGCCTGCTCGTCGGTCATCCCGGCCAGCAGCAACGTCGAAAGCAGGTCGCCGCGGTCGGTGCCTTCGCGCCGCCAGTCGCGGATCACTTCGATGACGATCCCCTGCATCCGGACGATCGCCTCGTCGAACCTGCGGTTCCCGGGTACCGGGAGCTTTTCGACGAACTTGGGCGCCAACGCGCGAATCATCCCCTGCTGGATGATCAGGTAGATCGAGCGGCGAGCTTCGGCGATCGCCGCTTTTCCCAGCTCGGTGGAAAACAGTGCCTCGCCGACGATCGTCACCGCGAGGCTCTGCATGTCGTCGTCGATCTTCCGCACTTCACCGGCGCGCCACGAGTCACTCATCTCCGCCGCCGCGCGCCGCATGATCTCCGCGTACGCGGTCAGGCGATCGCGGTGGAACGCCGGTTGCATCAGCCGGCGCTGCCGCAGGTGGAAGTCCCCGTTCGAAAGCACCAAGCCATTTCCGACGAACGGCCGGAACTTGTCGAACATCGCACCCTTGCGAAACTTCGGCCCCTCGTTGACCAGCACCTCATGTGTCAATCGCGGGCTGCCGACGAAGTAGACCGGCGCCGGGCCGAGATAGAGTTTGACGATCTCGCCGTGTCCGGGCAATGTGTCGGTGAATGCGAAGCGGTGCCGGAGGAGTGCCGGAGTGTGCCCGAGAAAAGGCCACCGGCCCGGTGCGACCGGGACGTTCATGCGGACTCCTCGTTGCGCCAATGTGTGGATTTCCCAAGGAGAGGGCTCACGGTAGGCGCGTCCGGTCGAACGGGACAGTGCCCGATCGGGTGGTGTGGGCTCACGCGGATGGCCCAGTAGCCGAACCACGGGGAATCGCTAAGCTCTTTCCGGTCCGACTGAACTGAGAAGGTGTTGTTCGTGGCACGATCACCGGAATGGGCGCCACCGGGTGTCGATATCTCCGCCGGAATCGATATCGTCGAAGCCGGATCGGCCGGTCGTGTGGCGACGAACACCGGAATCGGCCGCAAGATCTGATGCGGATGTCCCCCATGCCGATGATCGAACCCCAGCCGGGCAAGCCCGCTGCACCCGATGCGGACCGCGCGCGGACCCTGCTCGCCCGGAAATGGGCGTACAAGCTCAGTGGCGTGACCGTCGTGTCGCTGAGCCGGGAAGAACTCGACGTGGAGCTCGGCGAGCTGCTGGGCACGCTCTGCGACGCCTTGCGCTGCACGTCCCCGGACCAGACCGCGGCGGAGCGAATCGGCAGGCGGCTGGTCGCACTCGGCTACGTGGGCGAGCCCGGGCTGCGGTGCACGCTCGAAGTCCTCGGGAAGGGGCTGCCCGAGCTGCCCGAAGTTCAGGCGGTGGACGGCGCCGCCGACCGCGTCGTGACGGCGCTCGGCGCACTGGCCTGCGGCTTCCTGCTCGCGCACGAGCGCAGCGTCCTCGATCAGCAGGAAATCATGCACCTGTCGCTGATCAAGGCGGTGCGAGACGCCCAGTGGAACCTGAGGCAGAGCGAAGCGCGCTTCGAAGAGGTGGTGACGTCGTCGGCGAGCGGCATCGCCGTCGTCGCGCTGGACGGCCGGATCGTGCGGGCCAACGCGGCGCTGGCCGAGATGCTCGGGCACCCGGCAGGCGAGCTGACCGGCTCGGTGCTGTACGACGTCGTCCACCCCGATTCGGTCGAGGTCCTCCGCGACGCGATGGTGGCGCTCCTGGGCGGCGGCAAGGAGCGGATCCGGCAGTCGGAGCGGCTGCTGCGCAAGGACGGCGACGTCGTCCGCATCTCGCTCACCGCGTCGCTGCTGCGCGACGCCGAGAACCGGCCGTCCCACTTCGTCGTCGTGATCGAAGACGGCACCGAGCTGATGCTGCTGCAGGGCGAGCTGAGCCGCCAGGCGCTGCACGACGTCCTCACCGGGCTGCCGAACCGCCAGTACTTCGGCACCCACCTGGAGACGGCGCTGCGGCGCGCCGACCCGGCGTACGGCGTCACGCTGTTGCACGTCGACCTCGACGCGTTCGGCATGGTCTGCAACAGCCTCGGCCGCCGGGTCGGCGAGCAGCTCCTGGTGCACTTCGCGCAGCGGCTCAAGGTGGTGATGGCCCGCGAGAAGGCGATGATCGCGCGGTTCCACAGCGACGAGTTCGGCATCCTGGTCGAGAACACCGAGTCGACGCCCGACATCGACACCATCGTGCGCGCGATCAACGACGAGCTCGCCGAGCCGTTCTTCGTCGACGGCCACGGGCTCGCGCTGTCGGCCAGCGCCGGGGTGGTGCACCGGCCGGAGCCGGGCATCGACCCGCTCGAGCTGCTGCGCCAGGCGGACCAGACGCTGCGGCGCGCCAAGGAGCGGCGGCGCGGTCAGTGGCGGATGTTCGACCGCGAGGCCGACGCCCACGACCGGCGGACGCAGGCGGTGGCCGTCGGCGTGGCCGGCGCCTGGGAACACGGCGAGATCGGCGTGCGGTACCGGCCGATGGCGCGGCTGGCGGACGGCGAAGTCGCCGGCGTCGAAGCGCGCCTGCACTGGGACCGGCCGGAGGACACGGCCCTTTCGCACGAGTGCTGCGTGGAGCTCGCCGAGTCGACCGGGCTCATGCTGCCGCTCGGCGACTGGCTGCTGCGCGCGGCGGGCCGCCAGGGCGAATGGTGGCGGCAGCGCACGGGGTTCGGCCTCCCGATGGTCGCCGGCCTGACCGGGCACCAGGTAGCGGACGACGCCCTCGGCACGCGCGTGACGCGGCTGCTGCGGGACACCGGCCTGCCGCCCGAACAGCTGATGCTCGGTGTCCCGGCCGGGGCGCTCCCGGTGTCCGGCGTCATCGAGAACGTCACCGCGCTGGCCGACCTCGGCGTGCACGTCATGCTCGACGAGTTCGGGCTGGGGCCCGACGACCTGCGGGCGATCAAGGACCTGCCGGTGGACATCGTGCGCGTCGACCGGCGCCTCGCGGAGTGGCAGGCGTGGTCGGACTCGACGTTCCTCGGCGCGCTGGTGCCGCTGGTCCGGCAGGTCGGCGCGACCCTCGTCGTCGACGGGATCCACACCGAGGACCAGGCGAGCTGGTGGCGCACGGCCGGCGCGGAGCTGGCGACGGGCGACTACTTCGGGGTGGCGAGGCCGCCCGCCGAGCTCGCCGGGGAGTTCGCCCGCACCTGAGGCTGCCACCGGGTCAGGCCGACGGCGACGAGCACGACAGCCATGCCGCCGATGACCCGGAGCGACAGCGGTTCGCCGAGGAAGAGCGCACCGAGCCCGACCGAGACCACGGGCAGCAGGTAGCCGACCGTCGCCGCGGCGGTCGGGCCTTCGTCCGTGAGGATCCGGTAGTTCAGGTAGAACGTGATCCCGGTCCCGAAGACGCCCAGGATCGTCACCGCGACGATGGCGGTGAGCGTCAGGTGCGGCGCCGTGGACGCGACCGGCAGCGCGAGGGCGGTCAGCGCGGTGGCGGTCATCAGCTGCGCGGCCGACAGCGCGAGCGGAGCGCCGTCCGGCGGCAGTTTCCGGGCCATGTAAGCGAACGCGATCGCGTAGCTGAGGCCGGCGCCGAGCAGGGCCAGCGCGCCCATGCTTAGCAGCCCCGCTTGCTGCCAGGGCGCGAAGATCACGATGATGCCGGCGAAACCGAGAGCCAGCCCGAGCAGCCGCGCGGGGTTGAGCCGCCGTTCCGTCCCGAGCGCGACGCCGATCAGCAGCGACCACAGTGGGGTGGTGGCGTTCATCACACCGGCGATCCCGGAGTCGACCGTGCGTTCCCCGATCGCGAACAGCGCGAACGGCAGCGCGTTGCAGAAGAACGCGGCGACGATCAGCCGCGCCCAGGTCCGGCGGTCCCGCGGGAGCCGCTGCCGGGCCGCGAACGCCAGGCCCAGCAGCGTCAGCGCGCCGAGAGCGCAGCGGACGAGGGTGAGGTGGACGGGGCTCAGCCCGGTCAGGGCCAGCTTGATCCAGAGGAAGCCCGAGCCCCACAGCAGGGCCAAGACCACTATGCGCACCGAGGCGCCCCGTCCACCGTTCATGAGAGCAACGGTGCCGAAGAAGATCCGTCAGGACAAGTGAAGAGTTCTGGACGGAGCTTTAAGGGTTTCTACAGTCTTCTCGCGCCAAAGCCGGTCGCCGAACAGCGCCAGCGCGGCGGGCAGCAGGACGCCCCGGACGATCGTCGCGTCGAGCAGGATCGCGAACGCCATGCCGAGGCCGAGCATCTTGTACTCGATCGCGGCGAGGCTGAGGAAGACGCTGAACACGCCGGTCATGATCAGCGCGGCGCTCGTCACCACGCCGGAACTGCTCGCCGTGCCTTCCACGATCGCCTGCCGGACCGGAGTGCCCGAGAGCCGCCGTTCGCGGATCCGGCTGAGGATGAACACGTGGTAGTCGGTGCTCAACCCGAACAGCAGCACGAAGAGGAACATCGGCAGCCAGCCGAGCACCCCGCCGTAGGGTGTGAAACCCAGCAGCGGCGCGAGAAAGCCGTCCTGGAACACGAGGGTGAGCACGCCGTAGGCCGCGCCGGCCGAGAGCAGGTTGAGCAGGATCGACACCACCGGCACCGCGACCGATCGGAACACCACGAGCAGCAGCACGAAGGCGAGCAGCAGGATGAACCCGAAGGTGTACGGCGCCCGGTCGAGCACCTGCGCGGTGAAGTCGTGCGCTTCGGCGGTCCGGCCCGCGACCGCGTAGCCGACGCCGTCGACCCGCCCGACCGTCCGCGGCAGCAGGGTTTCGCGCAACGTCGTGAGCGTGCGGCTCGCCGCTTCGTCGTTGCCGGTGCCGCCGAGCGGGATCCGGACGACGAGCGCCTGTCCCACCGGGACAACGACGGCCGGCCGCGGCACCTCGGCCGTGAGCTCCCCGATCGCCCGGCGCAGCACGGGTGTGTCGACCGGCCCGCCGCGGGTGTTCCAGAGGACGACGTGCGCGGGCATCGTGACGCCGGGAAACGCTTCCTGCATGCGCACGGCCGCGTCGATCACCGGGATGCTGCGCGGCAGGCTCTCGGTCGGCGCCGGGTCCTGCAGGCGCATCCCCAGCGCGGGCAAGGTGAGCAGCACGAGCAGCGCGGTGGCGAGCCCGCTCCAGAGCACGGGCCGCCGGGTGACGACGGTCGCCACCCCGGCCCAGAACCGCGAGCGGGTCCGGCGCCGGCCCAGCCACGGGATGCGGCCGCGGTCGACGCGGGACCCGAGCAGGGAAAGCGTCGCGGGCAGGACCGTCACCGCGGCCAGTACGGCCAGGCCGACGACGAGGATCGTGCCGGCGGTCAGGCCCTGGAGATTGTCGAGGCCGGTGAACAGCAGGCCGGTCACGCACAGCACGACGGTCAGCCCGGACACGACGATCACGTGCCCCGACGTCCGCGCCGCGATCCGGATCGACTCGTCGACGCCGTGGGCGCGTTCCTCCCGGACCCGGCGCAGGAAGAAGAGCGAGTAGTCGACGCCCACCGCCATGCCGATCAGCAGCGTGATCGCGGAAGTGGCGCTGTTGACCGGAATCCAGTTGTCCACAACGGACAGGAAGCCGAAGGCCGCGAACACCGCGGTGCCCGCCAGCAGGACCGGGACCGCGGCCGCGACCAGCGAGCCGAACACGACCAGCAGGATCAGCACGGTGATCGGCAGCGAACGGGCTTCCGACCGCCCGATGTCCTCCTTGATGCTCTTGTCGACCGCGCCGGACACGGAGAGGTCGCCGGCCTGGGCCAGCCGGACGCCCGGGTGCCGGGCGGCGACCGCATCGACGGCCGCGGTCGCCTTCGCGAGGCTCGCCCGGATTTCGGCGCCGGTGCCAGTGATCCGGAAGGTGACCAGTTCCGACCGGCGGTCGGCGGAGACCTGGGAGTGGGTGTCCGCGGCCGCGCCCGACGTCGTCAAGGTGGTCACGAGGTCGGCTGTGGCCGCTGGGGACCGCGGCTGGACGAGAACGTTCTCCCAGAACGGTTCGCGGGTGGGCTGGCGGTCGAGGACGGCTTGGCCGGTGCCGGCGTCGCCAGCGGGGTGCGACCGCGCGTCGGTGCCGGGGGCGAACGCGCCGACGGCCCAGGCCAGCGCGACCAGCGCCAGCCAGCCGAGGATCGCGGCGGCGCGGTGCCGCAGCGACCAGTTCGTGACGCGTTCGACCACCGGCCCCCGCCGGTGAGCCGGGGTACCTGCAGGCAGCATGAACTAAGGTCCTTTTCGTGAAGGAGTGATCCGATGAGAGCTCGCCCTCGGGCGAGGTGGTTGCTTCTTCCTCCTGGGCCGCCGAGTTGCCGCTCGGTGGCCCAGGGCCTCACCTGCGTTTCGGGGGTTCCGGGTGGCGGAGCCCCGGTTGTTACAGTCAGTCGACCTCCTTGAGCACGCGTTCGATGGACCGCAGGCGGTCTTGGACGTCCTTTAGCTGCCGTTCGGTCTCTTCCTGCGTCCGGACGGCTTTCTCGGCCAGTGAGCGGTATTCCTGCTCCCGCGCCAGCTTCGCCTTGGCGCGCCAGGTCGAGGCCAGTTGCACGATCGCGATCGACAGCACGACGGTGATCAGGGCGAAGACCCCGGTCACGCCGATGATTTCCTGCCACTGGTGCCAGTTCATGTCCGTCCCTCCTCGCCGTCCCCCTGGACGGATTCCGGTGTGGTGAGCGTCGGCGCGGCGGCCGCGATCGCCTCCGGCGTCAGCACGACGGAGAACGGGGCGAGCTCGTAGAAGCGCAGCGTCTTGCCGTCCGCGCCGACCTCGAAGCTCGCGGTGACCAGGCCGGCGGCTTCGAGCTTGCGGAGGTGGACCTGCAGCAGCGCGCGGCTGATCCGCAGCTCGCGGGCCAGCTTGCTGACGTAGGTGCGTTCGGCGTGCAGGGCCGCGACGATCCGCAGCCGGTGCGGATTGCCGAGGGCGCCCAGCTGCCGCAGGAGCTCGTCACCCGTCGACCACATGCCAACAAAAGTTAGCAGGTGTCGGATGGGAGCGCTATCGGGGTGATCCCCGAGATCACATCGGGTGGTCCATCCACACGTTCGGCTCGACGTAGATTGCCGTGTCGTAGCCGGTCGACGCGTACACCGGGGCGATGCCGCCCGGGATGAAGTTCTCGCCGTCCTGGAGCTTCACGCCTGTCCAGTCGTGCCAGTCCGACAGGGAACCCGACAGCGTCACCGCGAACGGGCACACCTTCACCACCTGGGCACCCAGGCGCTCGTGGGTGCGTAGCCAGCGGTCGGCCGGCAGGCCGTCGGGACGGCGGCGGGCCGCGTACTCCGGCATCGGGACCGACGGCTCGGCCTCCTTGCCGATCGGGCGCACCGAGACGATCAGCTTGCGCAGGCCCGTTTCCGCCGCCCGCGCCTTCAGCGCCTTCAGCATCGGGGCCGACAGGCCGGTGCCCCGCAGGTGCGGGGCGATCACGACTTCCAGCGCGCACAACGCGTTCGGCGCGCGGCCGTCCATGACGTCCTGGGCCGCCCACTCGATCGCCTGGTCCCAGCCGTGGTCCGGCAGCTCGGTGCGGTCCGGGGCCGGGTAGGCGAGCGGGACCGACAGGGCGCGGGCCATCGGCGTGCCGTCGTCGTCCAGTGCGATCAGGAAGTAGCGCGCCCAGTGGCGCAGGAACCGCTCGCCGGTGATCATCCGGCCGCTTGCGCCCTGGTAGATGAACTGGCCGCCGACGTCGCCGAGGTTCAGTGCGGCATCGAGGAGGTCGGGGCGGCCGGCAAGATCGACAACGCGCATGCGCTCAGTGAAGCGAAAAGCCCGAGCCGTGGATAGCGGCAACCGGGCGACTCAGCGCAGGGCTTTGCGGCGCCGCGTCAACGCGGCCGGGTCGAGGTTCGCCCGGGTGCCGGCGTCGTGGCCGTCGAGGTAGCCGCTGCCGGAGAGCCGCCGGGGCGAGGCGGCGCGCAGGTCGCCGTATTCGGAGTCGAACGCGTGCTGCACCATCTGCGCGCGGTCGCGGACCACCAGCTCCGCCGAGCGCGCGCCGGGCATCGCCGTGCGGACGGCTTCCTGCTCGGCGTGGGAAAGCCGTTCGTGCACCGCGCGGGCGAAGCCGTGCAGCCACGTCCGCCGGTACGCGGCCAGGGATTCGCCGGGGAAGAACCCGCCGGGCCGGACGCGGGTCAGCTGCGTGCTCGCCTGCAGCAGCAGGCTGGTGAACAGCAGTTCCACCCGGCCGAGGTCGGAGCGGAAGCCGAACACTGTGACGCTCTCGACCTTCTGGCCGAGGCGGTGCAGCAGCGTCCGGCACCGCAGCGGGTACGCGACCGAGGTCAGCAGGCTCGCTTTGTCGCGGCTGTACGGGTCGGTGAGCGGGATCTTCAGCGTGCCGAGCTCGTCGGTGCTGGCCCCCGACGCGGCGAGCATCGCCTGGTCGATGCCGTACCGCGCGACGAGTTCGGCGGCCTTCTGGTTGTACGCCTCGGCTTCCGCCTCGGTGACCGCCGGGTCTTCGGCCTTCGCCAGCAGCTTGCGGATGCGCTCGAGCTGCGGGTCTGACTCGGTCATGCCGAGAGGGTATTCGATCAGGTGTTCGGGCGCGTGGACCGGGTCGGCGTGTCGAGGTACGCGTCGAGCGTGACGGCCAGCGCCGCTTCGGGTGACGGCGCGAAGCTCGCGCCCGCGAGACCGCCCCACAGCCACAGCTGGGCGAGGCCGTGCAGGGCCGCCCACAGCGACGCGGCGACCAGCCGCGGGTCGGCGCGGTGGACGCCGGCCGCCGCGACCAGCACGGCGAATTCGTCGAACACCGCGCTGGACGCCGCCGCGAGCGCCGGCTCGTCCGGGTCGATCAGGTCGCGGCGGAACATCAGCTCGAACATCGCCGGGTTCTGCAGCGCGAAGTCGACGTAGCTGTGGCACGCCGCGGTGAGCCGCTCGCGCGGGCCGCTGTCCGGCAGCTGCGTCCGGCGTTCCAGCAGTTCCGTGAAGCCCTGCGTGGCGACGGCCGAGAGGAGTTCGGCGCGGCCGGAGAAGTGCCGCAGCGGTGCGCCGTGCGAAACCCCGGCGGCCTTGGCGATCCCGCGCAGCGTGACCGCGCCGACGCCTTCGCCGGCGAGCAGTTCCGACGCCGTCGTGATCAGGCGTTGCCGGGTGCCCACGCCTCGTCCAGGGTCACCGGGAGCAGGTCGGGGCGCTTGGGGAAGAAGCCGTCGCCGGGCTGGCGGCCGATCAGCCGGTTGCGCGTGCGCGTCACGGCGACCGGCAGCACCTCCCGGACCAGCCACCGCAGGTCGGCGCGCCGGCTGCCGGGAGCGGCGGTGCCGGGCAGCGGCGCGAGCCAGGCCGGGTCGTGGTCGAGGCCGAGCCGGGCGAGGAAGTAGGCGGCGAGCCGGCGGTGGCCGTCGGCGGACAGGTGCAGCCGGTCGGCGCCGAAGTAGCGCGAATCGGTGACGGCCTGGTCGGGCCACAGGTCGATGAGCTGGGCCCCGTAGCTGACGGCGGCTTCGCGGATGGCCTCGTTCAGCGCGACGATCCGCGGCCGCATCCGGCTCCCCAGCGGCATCCGGCGGGAGACGTCGCTGAGCGTGAACGTGACGACGACGGGCGAGATCTCGGTGCAGGCGCGGATGGCGGCGTCGACCCGGCGGGCGACCGTGCGCGCGTCCCAGCCGCGGCTCATGACGTCGTTGCCGCCGCCGAAGAGGGCGATCAGGTCGGGTTCGAGGCGGGCCGCGGCCGGCACCTGCTCGGGCACGATCTGGTCGAGCCGGCGCCCGCGGACGGCCAGGTTGGCGTAGCGGAAGCCCGGCTCGCCTTCCGCCAGCCGCGCGGCGACGAAGTCGGCCCAGCCGCGGTAGTGCCGCTGATCCGGGTACGGGTCGTCGAGGCCTTCGGCGCAGCTGTCGCCGACGACGACGAAACGGTGGTAGCTCATCCCGGTCTCCGTAACCCGTGGTTCACCTTGCAGACACTGTCTATCAAACTTGTGTAGACGGTGTCTACTTCGCGTTCACCCCAGCCAGGGACCGAGCTTGTCGGGGTTCCGGAGGGCCCAGATGTGCGTGATCCGGTCGTCCGCGAAGGCGAACGCGTACACGGCGGCGAGCTCGTCTCCGCGGCGGAGCACCAGCCCGGGGAGGCCGTTGACCGTGCGCTCCTCGATCGTCAGCGCCCCGAAAGCGGCGAGCTCGGCCACGTACCGGGCGACGAGTTCGCCGCCTTCGATGGGCGCGATCGTGGCGCGGACCCGGCCACCGCCGTCCGCGGTCAAGGTCGCGCCGGGGTCGAGCAGCCCGATCAGCGTGCCGATGTCCCCGGCGGCCCAGGCCTCCTTGAAGTCCCGCACCAGGGCGGCCTGCCGGGCGACCGGGGCGGCGGGCCGGGCCGCCCGGATCCGGCGGCGGGCCGCGGAGGCCAGTTCCCGGCACGCCGCCGGCGTCCGGCCGGTGATTTCGGCGACCTCGGCGAAGGAGTACCCGAAGACGTCGTGCAGGACGAGCGCGACGCGCTGGCCCGGGGTCATCGCCTCGAGTGCGACGAGGAAGGCCATGCTCACCGACTCGTCCAGGGTGATCCGGTCGGCCGGGTCGGGCTGGTCGGGCAGCGGCTCGGGCAGCCACTCGCCCACGTACCGCTCACGCCGCACCCGCGCCGAGCCGAGGACGTCCAGGCAGATGCGGCCGGCCACCGTGGTCAGCCAGGCGCCGGGCGAGGAGATCGCCTGCTGCTGCGCCGGGGACAGGGCGTACCAGCGGGCGTAGGTCTCCTGGACGGCGTCCTCGGCTTCGGTCAGCGAGCCGAGCAGCCGGTAGGCGAGGTTGACCAGGTGCCGGCGTTCGGCGACGACGGGTTCCGGTGGCGTTGTCATGACTCCTCCGACGACACAGCTTGCCGGAACGTCAGGGCCTGACATTCCCGCGGGCTGTGTCGTCGGACCTCTCGAAGCCAATCGAACAGGGAGAACGAGGATGAAGATCGGAATCGTGCTCGGCAGCACCCGCCCGGGTCGCGTGGGGGACCAGGTGGCCCGCTGGGTCGAGGAGCGGGCGGCACGCCGGGGTGACGCCGAGTTCCAGCTGGTCGACCTGCGTGACCACCCGCTGCCGCACCTCGAAGAGCCGCCGAGTTTCTCGGGGCAGTACCAGGACGAGCGCACCCGGGCATGGGCCGGAGTAGTCGCGTCGTGCGACGGGTTCGTCTTCGTCACGCCGGAGTACAACCACTCGCTTCCCGGCGTGCTCAAGAACGCCCTGGACCACGTCCACGTCGAGTGGAACACCAAGGCGGCCGGGTTCGTTTCGTACGGCGGGGTCGGCGGCGCCCGCTCGGTCGAGCAGCTGCGCCTGGTCTGCGGGGCCCTGCAGCTGGCCGACGTGACCCCGCAGGTCACGCTGCCCCTGGCGACCGAGTTCGAGAACCGCGCGGTCTTCAAGCCGGGTGACCACCAGCTCGCCGCCCTGGACACCCTGCTCGACCACGTCGTCGCCTGGAGCACCGCGCTGGCGCCGCTGCGGGGCGGGGAGGCGGAAGCCGCGATCCGGGGCCGGCTCGACGAGGTCATCGAGGCGTTGCGGGCCAAGGACCTCGACGCGCTGCGCGGGGTCTACGCGCCGGACGTCGTCTCCTTCGACGTCGAACCGCCGCTGCAGCACGCCGGGGTCGACGCGAAGCTGAAGAACTGGGCGAAGGTGTTCACCATCTTCGAAAAGGTGGACTACGAGCTGCGCGACCTGACCGTCACCGTGGGCGCCGGCCTGGCCGTCGGGCACGGCTTCGGCCGGGTCAGCGGCACGCTGCCGACCGGCCAAGCGGTGACCGGCATGTGGGTCCGGGCCACCTTCGTCTTCCGGAAGACCGGCGGCGACTGGGTGATCGTCCACGACCAGGCGTCCGTGCCGTTCGACATGGCGAGCGGCCGGGGCGTGACCGACCTCGAGCCGTGACGTCTCAGGCGAGTCATGCGCGGTGGGCGGTCACGGCGCCCACCGCGGGTCGGCTGCCGGGAGCGTCCGCCCGGCCGCCGAAGCTTCGATCCTCATCGCGGGCCCCTTTTCCGCTCTCCCTCTGCCCGGCATTGGCAACCTGGCTCAGAAAAAGTCTTCAGTAAGCAAGTGACACCAGCAAGGCAATAAACGAGATAATAAGACTGAGCCAGGAAGCCAATGGAAGAACGAAATCTTTCATGACTTCCCAGCGACTTCGATCTCTCATGGGGTCGAGAAACAGCATGTCACGCTCGATTGATCGTTCCGAAACCTCGGACCGCGGCTTGAGTTCGGAATGCCGGCGACGTATTTCCGGAATAAGGTCCTCTCGTCCGGCGATCACGACGATGGTTACATCGAGCAAGAATCCGCAGAGAGCATCGAACTGTGCGGGCTCCAAATAGTCGGGCGTGTCGACGTCCAATAGTGGACGAGCGAGCCGTGCGGCACGCTCAGAGAGAGCCGGCGGCGATGCCCATGTCCAATGCTCGGTCTGGATGACCAGGAAGAGTGCGCGGGCTGCCGACCCGGCGAGCTTGAGTGCATGAGTTCTGCTACCGCCGTTCTTCCAGATGGCAAGCATCACGCCCACGTTTCGATAGAAGCGCAGTTGACTGCGACTGTCCGCCCCTTTGACGAATCGGACGCTCACTTTGACCGACTTGGCTATCGCCAATGTTGTCGTATACATTATTGAGCTCGCGAACCAGACGATAACACCAATCACTATCAACTTGTCAATTGTCGAGAGTGGTGCATTGGTCGACGGTGGTTTACTCGCAGTACCGCCCGGCGAAATCCATAAAGTGGAGAATAGTAGAAGAACTCCTACGGCGATGGCGATTGTTTTAATGCGCTTGAAGCGCAGCATTCGGAATTGCCTGAAAGATTCCGAAGCTGCCGGATGCCAGGCGGAGAAGAGTAAAAGGCGTGATTCGAAGTACCCCTCGTCGATGTAAGGAAAGTCTCCGAGAATCCAAGA
Source organism: Amycolatopsis sp. lyj-109 (assembly GCF_046548995.1). Taxonomy (NCBI): domain Bacteria; kingdom Bacillati; phylum Actinomycetota; class Actinomycetes; order Pseudonocardiales; family Pseudonocardiaceae; genus Amycolatopsis; species Amycolatopsis sp. lyj-109. The sequence goes on along the minus strand of NZ_JAJPWR010000007.1, from coordinate 272,750 downwards.
ATAAACACGCTCGCGCTTGGTCTTGGGAACATTTATTTCCGGCAAAGGGATTTCACTTGATCTCGGCTGGTCGTCGATCGGGTGCTGGTCGGACATGGCCACCATGCTAGGACGCAAAGACTCAACCATCAGCCGCCAATTGGGCGGCTCTTTTCACTTGCCGGTGGCTCTAATATTCTTCGCGACCACGCCGGCACTCGAACAATCGACCAATGCAAAGCGGACTATCCGGTTCGATATGCTTGGCTGGCATGGCTGGACCATTTTCATGCGAGGGACAATGCCGGCCAAGTCTTCTGATGCTAGAGCGGCGCTGAACCGAGTGCGTCGAACAACGCCGTGGCGAGTACCAGCCCTTCCCGGGCGACCGGGGCGAGCAGGTGCTCGTCCGGCGCGTGCTGGTTGCAGCCCGGGTACGAGTGCGGCAGCCACAGCGTCGCCAGCCCGAGGACGTCGGTGAACACGTGGTTCGGCAGGCCGCCGCCGAAGTTGGGCAGCAACGCCACCGGTCGCTCCGACACTGGGGCCAGCGCCGCCCGGGCCCAGCTCACCCAGGGGTTTTCGACCGGGGTGCGGCTCGCGCGGAAGCCGGCTTCGGCCGTCACCGAAACCATCGGGAACCCCGCCGCCGCAAGGTGTTCGCGGATGGCGGGCGCGATCCCGTCGACGTCCGTCCCGGCCACGTAACGCAGCTGCAGCACCGCCCGCGCGCGGCCCGGGATCGCGTTGACCGGGCGGTCGACGTCCGCCGCGGCCAGGGAAAGGACCTCCAGGGTGTTCCAGCCGTACAGCCGCTCGGCGGGCGTCAGCCGCGGGTCGCCCCACGTGTCGTCCGGCTCCGGGACATCGACGTCCGCCAGGGCCTCGCGCACGGACTCCGGCAGCTCCGGCGGCAGCAGTTCCGGCACCTGGACGCGGCCGTGGCCGTCGACCAGGCTCGCGATCGCGCCGGCCAGGGTCGTCGCCGGGTTGCGGAGGATGCCGCCCCAATTGCCCGAGTGGTGACCTCCCGGGCGCAGGTCGACGTCCAGGTCGATCCGGACACCGCCGCGGGCGCCGAGGAACAACGTCGGTGTTGCCGCGTCCAGACGCGGGCCGTCCGAGGCGATCAGGACGTCCGCCCACAGCCGCTCCTTCTCCTGCGCGGCGAACTCCGTGAGCCCCGGCGAACCGATTTCCTCGCCGGTCTCGAACAGGAACTTGAGGTTGAAGCCCAGCCGGCCGCGCTCGGCCAGCACCAGCCGCAACGCCGTCAGGTTGATCAGGTGCTGGCCCTTGTTGTCGGCCGTGCCGCGGCCGTACCACCGATCGCCGTCCGCGGTCAGCGTCCACGGATCCCGGCCTTCGCTCCACGTTCCGGCTTCCCCGACGACGTCGGCGTGGCCGTAGCAGAGCAGCGTCGGCAGGCCTTCTCCTTCGGTACGCACCCCGACGAGGAACGGGCCGCCCGCCGGATCCGGGTTGGCGTGCTGCGTGACCGCGCAGCCGAGCGCGGTCAGCGCGGGCGTCAGGACCTCGTCGAAGTACGCCTGGATCGCGGCGCGGCCGTCCGGGGCGTCGCTGACCGTGGGGTAGGCGACCAGCCCGGCCAGCTCGGCGAAGAGGGCGCCGGAGTCGACGTGGGCGCGGGCCTTGCCGAGCAGTTCCATGACCGCCAGCCTAAAGGCCGCAAACTGTACGAACGGTCGTGCTATCTTCGGCCCATGAACGTCGACGGCGTGTTTGTGGGGGAACCGAGCGTCCTGGGCTACCGGCGGGACCGGCCGGTGCTGAGCGCGATCACGAAGGCGCGGGTCACGGCGCCGGAGCTGACCCTGACCGAGCTGAACCTCGACGGCGACCGCCAGGCCGACCTCACCGTGCACGGCGGGGTCGACAAAGCGGTCTACGTCTACCCGGCCGAGCACTACCCGGCGTGGGCGGCCGACGGCCTCGAAGCCGAGCCGGGCGGCTTCGGCGAGAACATCTCGCTGTCCGGCGCCACCGAGGACCACGTCCGGATCGGGGACGTCTGGGCCTGGGGTGACGCCCTGGTCCAGGTTTCGCAGCCGCGGCAGCCGTGCTTCAAGCTGGCGATGAAGACCGGGCGCAAGGACGTCACGCCGATGATGATCGACAGCGGGCGCAGCGGCTGGTACCTGCGCGTCCTGCGGCCCGGCACGGTGCCGGCGTCCGGGCCGATCGAGCTCGCCGAGCGCGCGGACGGGCCGACGATCACCGAGGTGTACCTCGTCTCCTTCGCCAACTACGGGCAGCTGCCGGAGGACAAGGTCGAGGCGGCCCTGGACCTCGCCGACCGCGTGCTGGCCACGCCCGCGCTTTCGGCGTCCTATCGCGACGGCGTCCAGTCCACTGTGGACCGCTGGCGGGCGCGGCGTGCCGGGTGACGGCCGGATCGCCCGCGGCGACGCGACCCGGCGCCTGGTGCTGCGCCGGGCCGCCGACGTCGCTTCGGTCGACGGCCTGGCGGGGCTGTCCCTCGGCCGGCTGGCCGCCGAGCTGGAACTGAGCAAGAGCGGGGTGTTCGCGCTGTTCGGCTCCAAGGAGGAGCTGCAGCTCGCGACGATCGAAGCCGCGCTGGCGATCTTCCGGTCGCACGTCGTGACGCCCGCTCTCGACGTCCCTCCGGGGCTGCCGCGGCTGCGCGCGGTGTGCGAGAAGTGGCTGGCCTACTCGGAACAGCGCGTCTTCCCGGGCGGCTGCTTCTTCTTCAACGTCGGCGCGGAGTTCGACGCACGCCCGGGCCGGGTGCACGACGCGGTGAAGGCGGCGAGCGGCTCGTTCGCTTCGTTCCTCCGCGAGACAGCTGCCGACGCGGTCGATCTGCGTCACCTCGATGCGGACCCAGAGGTCCTGGCGTTCGAACTGCACGCGCTGGGCCGCGCGGCCAACGCCGACGCCGTCCTGAACGGCAGCACCCGCCCCTACCACTTGGCTCGCTGCGCGCTGCTGTCCCGCCTCGGCGCCGTCCAAAGTTCGTGAAGGCCACCTTCAGGAACTACAAGTTCCTCAAGGTGGCCTTCACGAACTACTTCCAGTCGACCTGCGGGCTCCGGTAGAAGTCGATGCCCTGTACCACCCAGCGTGGGGACTGCTTCGCGAGGCGGGCGCGGTAGGCGTCCCAGTTGTGCGTCGACTTCGGGGACCAGCCGATCTCGGCGATCCCTGGCAGCCGCGGGAACGCCATGTACTCGATGTCGTCGCTGGTCCGGATGGTCTCGGTCCACAGCGGCGCCTCGACGCCCGCGATCTGGCTCTCGCCGACGCCGTTCACCAGCGAAGCCGGATCCCAGTTGTAGCCATCGCGAACCTCGATCAGCGCGGCCCAGTCCTGGCCGAGCGGCGTCTGCGGGGTGTACTTCATGTCGAGGTACGCGAAGTTCGCCGGCGACATGAGGATCTTGTTGCCGCGCGCCGCGGCCGCCGCGACGTCGGGGTTGTCGCCGCCGAAGTCCCAGTACTGCGGGACCGCCGACACCGGCGGGACCGACTTGGCGATCTCGTGCCAGCCGGTGACCTTCTTGCCGTACTTGGCGACGATCGGCTGGACCTTCCGCTCGAAGGTCAGGTAGTCCGCGGGCGGCGTCGAGTGGGCCTCGTCGCCGCCGATGTGCAGGTACGGGCCGGGGGTGAGGGCCGCCAGCTCACGGACGACGTCCTCGACGAACTTGTAGGTGATCGGCGAGGAGATGCACAGCGAGCTGTAGCCGACCTCGGTGTCCGTGCGCGGCGGGACGGCCTTCCCGTCGCAGTTCAGCTCCGCGTACGTCGACTGCGCCGCGTTCGTGTGGCCCGGCATGTCGATCTCCGGGATCACCGTGATGTGCCGCGAAGCCGCGTACGCGACGATGTCCTGGTACTGCGCCTGCGTGTAGTAGCCGCCCGGGTCGCCGTCGACGGCCGTCCTGCCGCCGACCGTCGCCAGCTTCGGCCAGCTCTTGATCTCGATCCGCCAGCCCTGGTCGTCGGCCAGGTGCAGGTGCAGCGTGTTGACCTTGTACTGGGCGATCTGGTCGATGTACCGCTTGACCTGGTCCGGCTTGAAGAAGTGCCGGGCGACGTCGAGCATCGCGCCGCGCTCGGCGAAGCGCGGGTAGTCGAGGATGGTGCCGCCGGCGACGGTCCACGTCCGGTGCTGCACGCGCTGGGCGTCGATCGCCGACGGCAGCAGCTGCCGCAGCGACTGCACGCCTTCGAAGAGCCCGTCGGCGGTGTTGGCTTTCAGCGTGACGCCGTTGCGCGCGACCTTCAGCTGGTAACCCTCGGTGCCGATCCGCGAGTCGGGGCCCAGCTTCAGCGAGATGGCGGGCAGGCCGTCGGCATGCGGCACGACCGGCAGCGGGTAGCCGGTGGCCGGGCGGAGCAGGCCGCGCAGGTAGTCCGCGACCTGGCCGGCGCCGCTGTCGGCGGTGATCACGGTGGACGCGGTGAGCCGGAAATCGCCGCGAGGATCGGCCTTCGCCGCGACGGGCGCCGGAACGACGTCGGTCACGCTGCGTTCGGGAGCGGCCGTGGCGGCCGTGGCGGAAGCGGGCAGGCCGGCCGCCGTGAGACTCACGACAGCCGCGGTCAGAACGGCTCGGGACAAGCGCATCGAAGCACCTCCGGTCGGGGACTCCCTGCAAAGGTACAGACCAGCAGGTGCATTTGGAACAGTTCTTAACGAAGGGGTGTCAATGTTCGTGAAGGCCACCTTCAGGAACTACAACTTCCTCAAGGTGGCCTTCACGAACTTCGGGCGCGGAGGGCGTCCCGCAGGGCGTCGAGCACCGCGGGGTCCTCGATCGTGGAGGGCACCGCCTCGTCGCGGCCGTCGGCGATCGCGCGCATCGTCTTGCGCAGGATCTTCCCGGACCGCGTCTTCGGCAGCGCGTCCACAATGGACACATCGCGGAACGCGGCGACCGGCCCGATGTCCCGGCGGACCATCGCCACGAGTTCGTCCCGGAGCCGCTCGGCGGGGACGTCGGCACCCGCTTTGAGCACCACGAACCCGCGCGGGAGCTGGCCCTTGAGCTGGTCGGCCACGCCGATCACGGCGCATTCGGCGACCGCCGGGTGCGCGGCCAGCACGGCCTCCATCGACCCGGTGGACAGCCGGTGCCCGGCGACATTGATGACGTCGTCGGTGCGGCCCATGACGAACAGGTAGCCGTCTTCGTCGAAGTAACCGGAGTCACCGGTGAGGTAGTGGCCTTCGTAGCGGGAGAGGTAGGCCTCGCGGAAGCGCTCGTCGTCGCCCCAGAGCGTCGGCAACGACCCCGGCGGCAGCGGCAGCTGCACCGTGATGGCGCCTTCGCGGCCGGCCGGCAGCTCCTCGCCCGCCTGGTCGAGGATCCGGACGTCCCAGCCGGGGACCGGCTTGGTCGCGGACCCGGCCTTGACGTCCATCGGTTCGAGGCCGCGCGGGTTGGCCGCGATCGGCCAGCCGGTTTCGGTCTGCCACCAGTGGTCGACCACCGGCACACCGAGCTTTTCGTGTGCCCAGTGGTAGGTCTCCGGGTCGAGGCGCTCGCCGGCCAGGAACAGCGTCCGGAACTGCTTCAGCTCGTACTTCTCCAGCTCACGGGCGTCCGGGTCGACCTTCTTGACGGCTCGCAGCGCGGTCGGCGCGGTGAACAGCGCCTGGACGCCGTGCTCGGCAATGACCCGCCAGAACGCGCCCGCGTCGGGCGTGCCGACGGGCTTGCCTTCGTACATGACCGTCGTCGCTCCGACCAGCAGCGGCGCGTACACGATGTAAGAGTGCCCGACGACCCAGCCGACGTCGGACGCCGTCCACCAGACGTCGCCGGCGTGGGTGTCGTAGACGGCGTCCATCGAATAGGCGAGTGCGACGGCGTGGCCGCCGGTGTCGCGCACGACGCCCTTCGGCTTCCCGGTCGTCCCGGACGTGTAGAGGATGTACAGCGGGTCGGTGGCCGCGACCGGCACCGGGTCGGCCGGGTCGGCGCCCGCCGCCAGCTCGCGCCAGTCGAAGTGGCGGCCGGCCGTGGCCGGTGCCTGCTCGCGCTGCAGCATGACGACGTGGTCCGGCTGGTGCTCGGTCATCCCCAGCGCGGCCTCGATGATCGGCTGGTACTCGACCACCCGCGTCGGCTCGATGCCGCACGACGCGGCCAGGATGACCTTGGGTTTCGCGTCCTCGATCCGCGCGGCCAGCTCCTTCGGCGCGAACCCGCCGAAGACCACCGAGTGCACCGCGCCGATCCGCGCGCAGGCCAGCATCGCGATCGCGGCCTCCGGCACCATCGGCAGGTAGACGATCACCCGGTCACCCTTCGTGACCCCGAGCGAGCGGAGCGCGCCGGCGAAGCGCGCGACGGTGTCGCGGAGCTCCTCGTAGGTGTAGGTGCGTTGCCGTCCGGTCACGGGAGAGTCCCAGATCAGCGCGGCCTGGCTGCCGCGGCCGGCCTCGACGTGCCGGTCCAGCGCGTTGTACGAGGTGTTCAGCTCGGCGTCCGGGAACCACCGGAAGAAGGGCGGGTTCGTGTCGTCCAGCGCCCGCTCCGGCGGCCTGGTCCAGCTGATCGACTCGGCCGCGGCCAGCCAGAACGCGTCCCGCTCGGCCAGGCTGCGCCGGTAGGCTTCGGAGTACGCGCCCATGCTCGGCTCCTTCGCGTCGGACGTTGCGCCGATCCCCATCATGGCGTGGGAGCGGCGGGCGCGCCGGATTCCCCGCGGAAAGACCCGGCAACCTCACGGAGCCCGGGAGCGTCCTAAGCTGGACCGCGGGCAAACGCCGCGTGACGGCCACGAAGTGAACACGGACAGTGAGGGGAGCCCGGCGGTGAACGGACTCGCGAGCGCGTTGCTCTCGCTAGCCCATTCCTTGTTCGGCCCGGGTTTTTGCCCCGGCGACTGGGTTTGGGCCACGAGTGCGGCCGGCGCGCTCGTCGCGCTGCTTCCGCCGATCGGCGCGGTCGCCGTGTCGATCATCCGGAAGGGCACCGGCAACCGCTACGACGCCACGACGCTGGGCGTCTTCGGGGTGATCGGCCTGCTCAGCACGCTGGTGCTGCCGTGGCTGCTGGCCATCGGCGTCTCGGGTGTCTTCCAGGCGGCGTTCGCCAAGGAGAAGACCGGGCTGTCCTCGACCGAGCTCTCGACGCTGAACGGCCCCGGCGGCTGCTGGGTCGACAACCAGCGGGAGTACCTGGGCGGCGGCCAGACCGTCTACGACGTGCTGTCCTCGCAGAACGGCAAGGACATCCCGTTCTTCGTCTACCTGCTGGCGTTCATCGTCCTGGGCGCGGGCTCGCTGTTCTTCGTCATGCTGCAGGGCCGCACGGCCTTCCGCCGCGGCCCGAAGTGGCCGTCGCGGTTCTTTTGGATCCCGTTCGCCGCGATGCTCGTGTTCAGCGTCGGCATGGAAGCGAACACCGCGCTGCACTTCTGGCTCGGCTTCCTGCCGTTCAGCGTGCTGGGCCTGATCCCGGTCGCGATGGTCGGGCCGCCGCCGTGGTCGGTGATCAACCGGTCGGACCGCTCGGACGAGCCGCCGCCGCGCCGGCAGGAGCCGCAGGGACCGCCGCCGTCGCAGGTCCAGCCGCGCCCGACCCCGCCGCCTCCGCCGCCACCCCCGGTCAACCGCCCGTACCCGAAGACGGCGCTGGCCTCCGCGCCCGAGCCGCCGTCCCCGCCACTCGGCGCGCTGGCCGCGGCACCGGGCCCGATCCCGCCGCCGCCCGGCTCCCGCAACGCCGGCGGCAGCCGCTACCGCCGCGTCAAGCAGCTCGGCGCGGGTGGCTTCGGCACGGTCTGGCAGGCCGTCGACACCCAGCTGAACCGCACGGTCGCGCTGAAGATCGCGCACGCGCCGGACCGCGACACCGCCGAGCGCATGCAGCGGGAGGCCCGGGCGCTGGCCGTGGTCAGCCACCCGAACTGCGTCAAGGTGTACGACCTGGCCGAGGAGCCGGACGGTCTCGCACTGGTGATGGAGTACCTGGAGGGCCGCCCGCTGGCCGAGCTGGTCGACGGCCAGGGCCCGCTCGACGACGTCGCCGCGGGCCGCCTGTGGGCGACGATGGCGGGCGCGCTCGCCGCGGCGCACGAGAAGGGCGTCCTGCACCGCGACATCAAGCCGTCGAACATCGTCCTCGACCCGAGCGGCCTGGCCCACCTGATCGACTTCGGCATCGCCCGCAGCCAGGGCGACTCGAAGATGACGGCCACCGGGATGATGATCGGCACGCCGGACTTCGTCGCCCCGGAGCAGGCGATGGGGGCGACGGCGTCCCCGGCGTCGGACGCGTGGCAGCTGGCGGCGACGATCAGCTACGCGCTGTCCGGCCAGCCCCCGCGCGGAACGCGGGAGACGCCGATGGCGGCGTTGATGGCGGCCGCTCGGGCCGAGCCGGTGTCGCGGCTGCCCCAGCGGAGCGCGCACGCGCGGCTGCTGGCGGCGTCCCTGGACCCGGAGCCGCGTCGGCGTCCGACGTTGAACGCGGTGCGGCGTGAGGTCGAGGGGTGGCTTTCCCGGGCGGGCAAGTCGGCGGACGGCCCGGTGACGCGGGTGGTGCCGCGGCAGCCGGGCAGCCAGCAGCTGCCCCGCCGCTAGCCGGGCTTGACGGCCGAGAAGATCACCAGCTGTTTCGGTTCCACCTGGATGCCGACCCGCGTGAACCCGGCCTGCTCGAGCCGCGCGGGGAACGTCGCCGGGTCGACGACGTTCATCGTGTCGCCGATGTGCAGCAGGCGGAACCTCAGGTTGAGCTGGCCGTCGCTGCCGCAGTACGTGCCGCCCGGGCGCAGGACCCGCGCGGCCTCGGCGAAGATCGCGTCCTGCAGTGCCTTCGTCGGCACGTGGTGCAGCATCGTGAAGCACACCACCGCCGAGAAGCGGCCGCTCTCGAACGGCATCTCCGCGCCGCTGCCCTCGACGACCTCCGCACGGTCGCCGTACTTCGCTCGCAGCAGCTCGCTCGATGCGTGGTCGATCTCCAGGACCGTCAGCTTCGGGACCACGTCGAGCAGCACCTTCGTGGTGGCGCCGAAGCCGGGGCCGATCTCGAGGACGTCGTCGCCGAGGTCGCGTTCGGCCAGCCACGGTGTCAGGCGCTCTTCGACCGTCGCGGCCCACTTCTCCGAACTGCAGATCTTGCGGTGGATCAGGTTCATCGGCATGCGTCCGACGCTATTTCGGCCCGCGTTTGACCGGTAGCCGATACGCTGCCAACTGATGTCGCAAACCGGTCAAGCCATGCTGCTCGGCGCGTTCGACCTGCCCGCGGGCACCTGGTTCCCGTGGCACGAGCACCCGGCGCACCAGCTGGTCTGGTCGGCGCGCGGCGTGGTCGCGGTCAAGGCGGGCGACGCGGGCTGGGTCCTCCCGCCGACCCGGGCGCTGTGGATGCCCGCCGGCGTCCGGCACCGCACCGGCGCGCTCGGGCGGGCGGCGCTGCGGGGCATCTACGCCGACCCGGCGCGCTCGCCGGTGTCGTGGCCGCAGCCGCGGATGGTCGTCGTCCGGCCGCTCCTGCGGGAGCTGCTGGAGTACCTGACCGGCGACGGCGTCGAGCCCGCGGCCCGGCTGCGCGCCGAAGCCGTGGCCTTCGACCTGCTGGAACCACTGGACGTGGTGCCGATCGTGGTGCCGTCGCCCGAAGACCCGCGGGCACGCGACGTCGAGCGCGCGGTGCTGGCGAACCCGGCCGACTCGCGAACCCTGGCCGAGTTCGGCCGGGATGTCGGGGCCGCGGAACGCACGCTCGCGCGGATCTTCGTCCGGGAGTGCCGGATGCCCTTCGGGACGTGGCGCACGCAGGTGCGGCTGCGTGCGGCGTTGCCGTTGCTGGCCCAGTCGGCGCCGCTGGAGACGGTGGCCTACCGGGTCGGATACAGCTCGGCGAGCGCGTTCGTCGCGGCCTTCCGCCGGGCCGTCGGGGTCACGCCGGGGGCCTACTTCGCGGGCTGAGCTACCGCCAGGAGGGCAGCCAGCGCTCGGCCTCCCACTGGCCGTTCGTGATCGCGATGCCGTTCAGGATCGGCCACAGCCAGGCGAAGTTCGCCACCACCAGCCCGACGTACAGCGACACCACGAGCAGGCCTGTCCCGCGTCTCTCGAACCCGCGCCGCGCGCTGCCCAGGATCTGGCCGAGGCACAACGTCAGCCCCAGCACCAGGAACGCGGCCAGCGGCGTCGCGTAGAAGAAGTACATCTGGCGGTCGATGTTGGTGAACCAGAAGACGTACCCGCCGAGGTAGCCGACCAGCACCGCCGCGTAACGCCAGTCCGCGCGGAAGATCGAGCGCCACGCCGCCCAGCCGAGCATCGGGATCGCCAGCCACCACATCGCCGGGGTGCCGATCAGCATCGTCGCGCTGATGCAGCGGGCCTCGCCGCAGCCGGTGACTTCGCCGTTGTAGCTGTAGAGCATCGGGCGCAGCCCCATCGGCCACGTCCACGGCTTCGACTCCCACGGGTGCGGGCTGTCCTTGGGCGTGACCAGGGTTTCGTGGAAGTGCAGGACGTTCGCCGTGTAGTCGCCGAGCGAGCGCAGCGCCGGCGGCATCCACGACCAGAAGCCCGGCGCGATGTCCTTGATCTCGGTGTAGTGCCGGTCCGTGGCGGTTTCGCTGGCGAACCAGGCCCAGTACGCGGCGAAGTACATCAGGAACGGGATGATCAGGATCGCCCACAGCGCGGGCAGCACGTCCCGGCGGATCGTGCCCAGCCAGGGCCGTTCGACGCCGGCCGCGCGCCGCGCCGCGACGTCGAAGAAGACGGTGAGCAGCCCGAACGCGACGATGTAGTACAGCGCCGACCACTTGACGCCGAAGGTGAGCCCGATCATCAGCCCGGCCGCGAACCGCCACCAGCGGAAGCCGAGCTTGGGCCCCCAGACGGACTCGTTGACCCAGCCTTCGCGGACCGCCGTCGCGAGCCGCTCGCGCACCTGGTCGCGGTCGGCGAGCACGCAGGCGAACGCGGCGAGCACGAACAGCGCGATGAAGATGTCGAGCATGCCCATCCGCGACTGCAGGTGCAGGACGCCGTCGCTGATCACCAGGATGCCGGCGATGCCGCCGAGCAGCGTCGAGCGCGTCAGGCGGCGGGCGATCCGGATGGTCAGCAGCACCATCAGCGTGCCGGCCAGCGCGGGCATGATCCGCCAGCCCCAGCCGTTGTAGCCGAACAGCCATTCGCCGATCGCGATCAGCTGCTTCGCCAGCGGCGGGTGGACGACCAGCTCGTAGCCGTAGTTGTCCTCGTACCCGCCGTTGCGCAGCACCTGCCACGCCTGCGGCACGTAGTGCTTCTCGTCGAAGACGGGGCTGCCCTTGTCGGTCGGCTCGCCGAGGTTCTGCAGCCGGACGATGCCGCCGATCAGGGTCAGCACCAGGGTGACGACCCAGCCGCGCAGCCGGTCCGCCGGCATGCCACGGCCGAGCAGGGTCAGCTCGCGGTCGGTGGGCGGCCGGAGCGCCTCGACCGGGTCCGGCCGGACGCTTTCGTCGTCGGGACGGGTCAGCACGGCGGTCACGGGGGCGATCCTACGGGCGGGACGGGGCGTGCGTCGTCCGGATCCGCTGATCAGCCTAGGCTGGGTCGGTGAGCTCCCCGGTTCCTCCCGGCCGCCTGATCCTGGCGGCGACCCCACTCGGCGACGTCCGCGACGCTTCCCAGCGCCTGGCCTCGGCCCTGGCGGAAGCGGACGTGGTCGCGGCCGAGGACACGCGCCGGTTCCGCTCCCTGGCGTCGGCGCTGGGCGTGACCCCGCGCGGCCGGGTGGTGAGCTTCTACGAAGACGTCGAGGCGGCCCGCCTGCCCAAGCTGCTCGAAGCGCTGCACGCGGGCGAGACGGTGGTCCTGGTGACCGACGCCGGCATGCCGAGCGTGTCCGACCCGGGTTTCCGCCTGGTGGCGGCGTGCGTCGCGGAGTCGCTTCCGGTGACCTGCCTGCCGGGCCCGTCCGCGGTGACGACGGCGCTCGCTTTGTCCGGTTTGCCCTGTGACCGGTTCTGTTTCGAGGGCTTCGCCCCACGCAAGCCGGGCGAGCGCACGCGGTGGCTGACGGCGTTGCGCGACGAGCCCCGGACAGCGGTGTTCTTCGAGTCCCCGCACCGCCTGGCGTCCCTTTTGTCCGACGCGGCCGCGGTGCTGGGCACGGATCGGCGCGCGGCGGTGTGCCGGGAGCTGACGAAGACGTACGAAGAGGTGAAGCGGGGAACGCTGTCGTCCCTGGCGGAGTGGGCTTCCGAGGGGGTCCGCGGGGAGATCACGGTTGTTTTGGAAGGGGCGGTGCCGAGGTCGGTTTCGGTGGCCGACCTGGTGGAGGAGGTCTCGGCCCGGGTGGCGTCCGGCGAGCGGCTGAAGTCCGCGGCGGCGGAGGTCGCCGAGGCGACCGGGGTGTCCAAAAAGGAGCTTTACGACGCGGTGCTGGCGTCGCGGGTCAAGTGAGCAGTGCCGTCACCGCGGCGTGTGCCTTGGCGGCGTCCGGCGCGTCCCCGGTGATCACGTCCGTGTACACGAACGACTCGCCGATCCGCACCAGCAGGTAGGCCAGGTCCGGCACCGGCAACGGCGGGTCCAGCCGCCCCGCCGAGACCTCGCCCGACAGCAGGGCCGCCAGCTTCTCCGTGGTCCGCTTCTGGCAGACGCTCGCCCGGGTCGTCAGCAGCCGCAACGCCCGCTCGGGCTCCCGGCGCAGGAAGTCGCGGAACGGCGGTGAGTCGTTCGCGATCCGGACGTACCCGCTCACGAAGTCGGCGATCCCGGCCGCGCCGCGGCCGACGCACGATGGCCACAGCCGCGCGATCGACGCCGACGACAGCGACCACAGGATCTCGCCCAGCAGGAGATCGCGGGACCCGACCCGGCGGTGCAGCGTCGCCCGGCTGATCGACAGGGCTCGCGCCAGTTCGCCCATGTCCACCCGGCGGCCGGCCAGGAACCAGTCGCGGGCCAGTTCGAACTCGTGAGACATATGTCAGAATGTCTCACAACCACGACGGAGAGGGAACGCGACATGCGCGCAGTGCAGGTGACCGAGTTCGGCGGACCCGAGGTGCTCACCCCCGTCGAGCTGCCCGACCCGGTGGCCGGGCCCGGCGAGGTCCTCATCGACGTCGAGCGCATCGGCGTCAACTACGCCGACACGCACCAGGCCGAGAACAGCTACCTCGCGCCGAGCAAGCTGCCGCTCGTTCCCGGTGGCGAAGTCGTCGGGACCCACGACGGCAAGCGCGTCGTCGCCCTGCTCAACGGCGGTGGCGGGTACGCCGAGAAGGCTGTCGCCCCGGCGGCCACCACCTTCCCGGTGCCCGAGGGCATCGACGACCTCACCGCGCTGTCCATGCTGGTCCAGGGCACGACCGCGTGGATCCTGCTCAAGAAGAACGCCCACCTCGCCGCGGGCGAGTCCGTCGTCGTGCATGCTGCCGCCGGTGGGGTCGGGACGGTCGCCGTGCAACTCGCCAAGGCGTGGGGCGCCGGCCGCGTCGTCGCCACCGCCAGCAGCGAGGAGAAGCGCGCGCTCGCCCTCGAGCTCGGCGCCGACGTCGCGATCGACTCCCGCGCCGAGGACATGACCGAGGCCCTGCTCGACGCCAACGGCCGCCGGGTCGACATCGTGCTCGACATGGTCGGCGGGAAGACCACGGACCAGAGCATCGCCGCGCTCGCCCCGTTCGGGCGGCTGGCGTTCTACGGCATGGCCGGGCGCGAGAACCCGAAGCCGGTCGAGCTGCGCAACATCCTCGGCCACAGCACCACGATCAGCGGCATGTGGCTGCCGCACATCTTCCGCGTGCCCGGCAACGTCTTCGGGACGGCGCTGGCGGAGCTGTTCGACCTGGTCCTGGCCGGCAAGCTGAAGGCGATCCCGGGCGGCGAGTTCCCGCTGTCGGACGCGCGGGGCGCGCACGAGGCCCTGCGTTCCCGCAAGACCGTCGGCAAGCTACTGCTCGACCCCGCGAAGTAGCGGGTTCGCGAGGAGGTGTTCCAGGGGTGCCGCCTTGTGGAGGCACTCCTGCCACTCCGCCTCCGGGTCCGAATCCGCCGTGATGCCGCCGCCGACGCCGAGGGCGATCGAGCCGGCGGCGATCTCGAACGTGCGGATCGCGACGTTCAGCTCCAGCCCCGCCACCGGGGACAGCAGGCCGATCGCGCCCGTGTAGACGCCGCGGCCGCACGGCTCCAGCGACGCGATGAGGTCCAGCGCGCGGATCTTCGGCGCGCCGGTCACCGACCCCGGCGGGAACGTCGCGTCGAGCAGCGCGGCGTCCGAGACCGAGGGGCGCAGGACGCCCGTCACCGTCGAGTCCAGGTGCCAGACCCCCGGCGCCGGCCGGACCCGCAGCAGCGACGGCACCGTCACCGACCCGACCTCGCACACCCGGCCCAGGTCGTTGCGCACCAGGTCGGTGATCATCACGTTCTCCGCGACGTCCTTTGTGGACTGACGCAGCAGCTGCTCGTTCCCGTCGTCCGCGGGGCCGCGCCGGGGGAGGGTGCCCTTGATCGGCGTCGACCGCACCGAACGACCGTGCCGCGCGAGGAACAGCTCAGGCGAGAACGAAACCACCGAGCCCCACGAGCCGGACAGGAAGGCCGCCCGGCGCGGCGCCAGTGACGACACGCCGGAGGCGAACAAGGCCGCCGGGGAGCCCGAGAACGAGCCGGTGAACCGGCCGCAGATGTTCGCCTGGAACAGCTCCCCGGCCTCGATCGCGTGCACGCACGCCTTGACCGCGTCCCGGTGCTCCGACGGCAGCGGCCGCCGCAACGGCCCCGCTGTCCACGACGCGGAAGGCACCGGCCCGGCCAGCAACGACTCCATTGTGGACACCGACGGCCCGCCACCGTCCAGGGAGTCCAGGTGGCACGTGCCCGAGGCGGACCACCGCAGCACGTGGTCCGCCCAGCCCCACGCGGCCGCCGGCAGGGACCCGGTCCGGTGCGACGGATCCGCCAGGTCGTAGGACAGGTAGCCGAACCAGCCGCCGCCGATCACGCCGGGCGGGCCGTCGGCCTCGGCGGCGGACGGAAAAGCTCGCGGCGACACGGTGAGCGACGGTGCGATGACGGCCTGCGATCCGAACCAGTCACCCGAGAGCATCGCGGGCGGCGGCAGGCCGCGAGCAGCGGCGTGGGCGGCCAGCACCAAAAGGGCGCGCGACGGCGTCACGTCCGTCCGGAGTGGCTGGCTCGTCACGCGCATGGCGACATATCACCACACGTCAGAGCAGCAGGTCGCCCAATGTGAACGGGTACACGACGGCGTTCTGCTCCACCGGGGCCGCGATGCCGGGGACGTCCGGCGCGAACGCGTGCTGGTGCACGCCGAGCCGCGAGTGGAACCAGCCCGGCCGTCCGGGGATGCCGTTGTGCCGGGCCAGCCACAGCACGACCTCGCTGTCGGCCCAGCGGTCCGGGTGCAGGCGGTGCGCCCAGCAGTCGTGGTCGGCGTAGATCAGCACGCGCTCGATGCGCGCCGCGTGCCGGACGTGCTTGATCCACGCCTTGATGAACCGGTCGTCGACGCTCGGTGCCGCCACTTCCAGCGTCGGGGCCAGCGATCCGGGGGCGAACGCGCCGAGCCTGCTCGCCGTCCGCACGAAGAACTCGGCCTGGTCGTGGACCGCGCCCGGCCGCGCGTAGTGGCGGCCGCCGACGTGCAGCCCGGCCTCCTGCGCGCCGAGCAGCGAGTGCTCCGCGGCCGAGCTGGTCCAGTTGACGTTCTCGCTGATGGTCACCGACACGAACCGGGTCTGCGCGGCGCGCACGGCCTGCCAGTCGGCTACGCGCTCGCGGTGCGACAGCGAGATGCCGAGTTCACTCTTCGGCTCTGTCACGGTCCGCCCCCGGCGCGTCGGTGGAGAGCACACCATACGTCGCCGGAGGCGGACCCGCAGTGACAAACTCGCGGTTGATCAGGCGTTTTCGCGGTGGAAGGTCCGTGTCCCCCACCACACCGACAACACGGCCATCACCAGGACCACGACACCGCCGGTGAACAACGCGTCCATCGTGAAGTCGCCGCGGAACGAGTTCCGCTCGACGTCCACCACGTGGCGGAACGGGTTGATCTGGGAAACCGTGTAGAGCCACTTCGGCGCGACCCCGGCCGTGATCGGCAGGAGAATCCCCGAAAGCAGCAGCAGCGGCATGAGCACCGCGTTGAGCAGGGCCGGGAACGTCTCCTCGCTCTTCAGCGTCAGCGCCAGCGCGTAGGAACACGACGCCAGCGACACTGCCAGCAGGAACACGATCGCCAGGCACAGCAGCACGCCGCCGGCCGGCGCGTCGAGGTCGAACACCAGGTACGCCAGCGCGATGATCAGCACCGCCTGCACCACGGTCTGCAGGGCGTTGGCCAGCACCTTGCCCAGCAGCAGCGCGGTGCGGCTGACCGGCGTCACCCGGAACCGCTCGACGACGCCGGAACGGAACTCGGCCAGCAGCCCGAAGCCGACGAACGAGCTGCCGAACAGCGCCAGCTGGGCGATCAGCGCCGGCGTCAGGAGCATCCAGCCGTCCACTTCGGACAGCCCCTGCCCCTGCATCGCCTTGACCATCAGCGGCCCGAACAGGAACAGGTACAGCAGCGGCTGCATGAGCCCGATCAGCACCCACGTCGGGTTGCGCAGGGCCGACGCCATGTCGCGGCGGAAGATCAGCCAGGTGTCACGCAGCACGGGTGCCCTCCTCCGCTTCCCGCAGCGAGCGGCCGGTCAGGGTCAGGAAAACGTCGTCGAGCGTCGGCCGGTGCACCCGCATCGACAGCATCGCGATGTTCTTCGCGTCGAGCGCGCGCAGCAGTTCCGGCAGGGCGACGTCGCCGCGCGGCACCCGGAACCGGACCTCGCCGCCGTCGACGGACAGCTCCCGCGCGCCCGCGAGCCGTCCCGCGATCTCGGCCGCGTCCGTGGCCTGCTCCGGCTCGACGCCGATCTCGACGCGGTCGCCGTTGACCCGCGCTTTCAGCGCGTCCGGCGTGCCCTCGGCGACGATCCGGCCGTCGTCGATGACGATCAGCCGGTCCGACAGCGCATCGGCTTCATCGAGGTAGTGGGTGGTCAGGAAGACCGTGACGCCCTGTTCTGCGCGCAGCCGGCGGATGTGCTCCCACAGGTTGGCGCGGCTCTGCGGGTCGAGCCCGGTCGACGGCTCGTCGAGGAACACCAGCGCCGGCGAGTGGATCAGCCCGAGCGCGATGTCGAGCCGCCGTCGCTGGCCGCCCGACAGCGTCTTGGTCAGCCGCTGGTCCAGGCCGCCGAGGTCGAGCTGCTCGGCGAGCTCCGCGCCGCGCGCGATCGCGTCGGCCTTGCTCATCCGGTAGAGCCGTCCCTGCAGCTCCAGCTCGTCGGCGACCTTGCTTTCGGGCGCGCTGCCGCCGCCCTGCGCGACGTAACCGATCCGCTCGCGCACGCCCAGCGGGTCGGCCAGCAGGTCGCGGCCGCCGACGGTCGCGGTGCCCGCGGTCGGCTTCAGCAGCGTGGTCAGCATGCGCAGCGTGGTCGTCTTCCCGGCGCCGTTGGGCCCGAGGAAGCCGACCAGCTCGCCCGCTTCGACGTCGAGGTCGACGCCCTTCACCGCGTGCACTTCGCCCCCAGTGCGGCCCTTGCGGCGGAACCGCCGCTCGAGACCGCGTGCCGTGATCATGGGAACCCCTCTCGAAAGTAGTCAAGCTTGACTAGCTGAAGCGCACACTGTGCCGCAGCGACACGCGCTAGTCAAACTTGATACCGGGCGGGTGGTTCGCCGAAGGCGTCCGGGGACTCGCCGGCCATCACGTAGTCGCCGGCTTCGAGCCGGGCGATCAGGCCCTGCAGCCAGGTGAGGCTCGCGTCGGTGATCCCGCCCCACAGCCGGTACAGCTCGCCGACGTGCTCGGGCGTCCCCATGCCCATGCTCACCTTCAGCTCTTCGAGCATCAGCTTCGCCTGCCGCTGCTCGGCCTCCAGGTGGACCAGCCGGTGCCGGAGCAGGTTGATCACGCGCGCCCCGGGGGAGCGTGGTCATCAGCGAGATCGCGGCCGACAGTTCGGGGTGGTTGAGCCGCGGGTCCGACGGCGGTCATCTTCTCGAGCGCGTGGTAGATCGATCCCGGCTGGACGCTGGCCCACTCGTCCGCCGACCAGGTCAGCAGCTCGCGCCGCACCTGGTAGCCGTGCGCGCGGCCGTACCTGCGCACCACCCCGAGCACGAGCAACCGTGTCGCCGACAAACCGGGCCTCCCTCTCGTCAAAGCTCGTGACGCCCTCCGTAGGCTAATAAGGTATGAGCACCTCTGTGTTGACCGCGGTGGCCTGGCCCTACGCCAACGGCCCCCGCCACATCGGCCACGTGTCCGGATTCGGCGTCCCGTCCGACGTCTTCTCCCGCTACCAGCGAATGGCCGGCAACCGGGTGCTCATGGTCTCCGGCACCGACGAACACGGCACCCCGATCACCGTCCAGGCGGACAACGAGAACTCGACCCCGCAGCAGACCGCGGACAAGTACACCCGCCAGATCGGCAACGACCTGCAAGGCCTCGGCCTGTCCTACGACCTGTTCACGCGGACCTCCACCGGCAACCACGCCGAGGTGACGCAGCAGATCTTCCTGGCGCTGCACCGCAACGGCTACGTCGTGCCGAAGACCACGCGCGGGGCGATCAGCCCGTCCACCGGCCGCACGCTGCCCGACCGCTACGTCGAGGGCACCTGCCCGATCTGCGGGTACGACGGCGCGCGCGGCGACCAGTGCGACAACTGCGGCAACCAGCTCGACGCCGCGGAGCTGATCAACCCGAAGTCGCGGATCAACGGCGAGACGCCGAAGTTCGTCGAGACCGAGCACTACTTCCTGGACCTGCCGGCGTTCACCAAGACCCTCGGCGACTGGCTGGGCACCAAGACCGACTGGCGTCCCAACGTCCTCAACTTCACCAAGAACCTGATCGACGACATGCGGCCGCGGCCGATCACCCGCGACCTCGACTGGGGCGTCAAGATCCCCCTCGACGGCTGGAGCGACCAGCCGATGAAGCGGTTCTACGTCTGGTTCGACGCGGTGATCGGGTACTTCTCGGCCAGCGTCGAGTGGGCCCGCCGGTCCGGCAACCCGGACGCGTGGCAGGAGTGGTGGAACAACGCCGACGCGCGGTCCTACTACTTCATGGGCAAGGACAACATCACCTTCCACGCCCAGATCTGGCCCGCGCTGCTGTTCGGGCACAACGGCGAGGGCGACAAGGGTGGCGAGCCCGGCAAGTACGGCAAGCTGCACCTGCCGGACGAGATCGTCTCCAGCGAGTTCCTCACCATGAGCGGCTCGAAGTTCTCGACCTCGCGCGGGCGCGTCATCTACGTCGAGGACTTCCTGCGCGACTTCGGCCCGGACACGCTGCGGTACTTCATCTCGGTCGCCGGCCCGGAGACCCAGGACACCGACTTCACCTGGGACGAGTTCGTCCGCCGGACCAACTTCGAGCTGGCCAACGAGTGGGGCAACCTGGTCAACCGGTCCATCTCGATGGCGCACAAGAACGTCGGCGCCATCCCGCGCCCGGAAGCCCCGACTGCGGCCGACGAGGACCTGAAGGCGCTGTCCCGCAAGGCCTTCGACACCGCGGGCGCGCACCTGGCCCGGTCCCGGTTCAAGCTGGCGGCGAGCGAGGCGATGAAGGTCGTCACCGCGGCGAACAAGTACCTCTCCGACCAGGAGCCGTGGAAGCTGAAGGACGACCCCACGCGGCGCGACACGGTGTTGCACACCGCGCTGCAGGTCGTCTCGGACGCGAACACGCTGCTGACGCCGTTCCTGCCGCACTCGGCGCAGAAGGTGCACGAGGCCCTCGGCGGCACCGGCGTCTGGGCCGCCCAGCCGGAGCTGAAAGAGGTCGAGGACCTCGACATCGCCGGCCGGGTCAACCCGATCCTCACCGGCGACTACGCGGGCGAGCAGGCCAAGTGGGAGTCGAAGCCGATCGAGGTCGGCAAGCCCCTGCAGAAGCCGTCGCCGCTGTTCACCAAGCTCGACCCGGTGCTGGGTGAGACCGGCCCGGAGTGGGCACCGATCGTGAAAGAGTAAGAGGTAGTGCATGGGTGACGAGAAGCGCGAGCTACCGCCGGTCCCGGACCGGCTCCCGGTGTCGGTGGTGGACGCGCACACCCATCTCGACGCGTGCGGCGCGGTCACCGCGGCCGATGTCACGGCCATGGTCGACCGCGCCGAGCGCGCCGGCGTCGCCCGCGTCGTCACGGTCGCGGACGACCTCGCCTCGGCCCGCTGGGCCGTCGAGGCGGCGGGCTGGGACCGGCGGGTGTTCGCCGCGGTCGCGATCCACCCGACCCGGACCAAGGGGTTCGGCGAGGCCGAGAAGGCCGAGGTCGAGCGGCTGGCGGCCGGGGACCGCGTGGTCGCCGTCGGCGAGACCGGCCTCGACTACTACTGGGACTACTCCCCGCACGATGCCCAGCAGGAGGCCTTCCGCTGGCACATCGACCTCGCGAAGCGGCTCGGCAAGCCGCTGATGATCCACGACCGCGAGGCCCACGACGACGTGTTGCGCATTCTGGCCGAAGAGGGTGCGCCGAATGCCGTAATTTTCCATTGTTTTTCCGGGGACGCGGAAATGGCCCGCAAGTGCGTCGACGCGGGGTATGTCCTTTCCTTCGCGGGCACCGTCACGTTCAAGAACGCGAAAGGCCTCCACGAGGCGGCCCGGCTCTGCCCGCCGGGGCAGTACCTCGTCGAGACCGACGCGCCGTTCCTGACCCCCCACCCGTTCCGTGGGCGGCCGAACGAGCCGTTCGGCGCCGCTTACACCGTCCGTCACCTCGCGGCGCTCAGGGGCGAAGCTGTCCACGAAGTCGCCGAATCGGTCCGGACCACCGCCGAGCGGGTCTACCGACTCCCCAGCGTCACAACGGGTTGAACGCATTGCGACAACAGGGTTCCCGGCTCGTCCACCTGATGGGTGACCCAGATCACGACACTCCGGGGGGTGTTTGCGCAACCCGCCGCGACCCGTTACTGTCCCGTGATCGTGCCGGTCGGTACTGCGGACTGCAGTTGCCGACTGTTACGCCCACAGTCACGTCAGTGCACGTCGGGGAAGCGGAACCAGGAGCGGTACGGCCTGGAACTGTGACGATGGCGCCGGCTGAGGGCCCAGACGTAAAGGTGCTGCCCCGAACGGCACCTTGGGAAAGGGAACGACCCGGTGACAGTTAGCAGACAGGCTGGAGCGCGCTCCGCGGCCGTACTCGAACGCGAATTCGAGGACACTGCGTACGGCCAGCTGGACTTCTCTGACAGCCCGAGCATCACGCAGCAGGACATCCTCGCCGCGCTCGGCCCCGACGCCGACGCGATGATGGCCGAGATCGACGTCGACGTCGACGAACTGATCCGGCTCATCAACGCCGAGACGACGTACCTGCCGCCGATCGTCATCCCGGACGGCCTCGAAGAGGACCGCACCGCTTCCCCCGAAGCGCGTCGTGCGGCTCTGGACGAGGGCCTCCGGCAGACCACCAAGGTCTGGAAGCGCCGGTTCCTCAAGGGCGCCGTCCTCAGCGTCATGATCAGCGTCGCCGGCGGCGGCGCGGCCGCGCTGGCGATGAACAAGAGCATCACCGTCGACGTCGACGGCCAGCAGCAGACCGTGCACTCCTTCGGCGGCACCGTCGGCGAGGTGCTCGAGGACGCGGGCCTGTCGGTCGGCGAGCACGACTCGCTGTCCCCCTCGCCGCAGGCCGAGGTCGGCGACGGCGGCGTCATCAAGCTCGAGCGCGGCCGCCAGCTGAAGCTGGTCGTCGACGGCACCGAGCGCACCTCCTGGGTCCGCGCGACCCACCTCGGCGACGCGCTGAGCCAGCTCGGCATGTCCGAGATGGACAAGGCCGGCACGTGGATGTCGATGCCGAAGAGCGGCGAGCTGCCGCTGCAGGGCGCGACTGTCGAGATCAAGACCCTCAAGAACATCACGCTGTACGACGGCGGGAACGCGCCGAAGCAGGTGAAGACGACCGCGGTCACGACGAAGGAGTTCCTGGGCGAATACAAGCTCACCCTGGGCCCGGAGGACAAGGCCGAGGGTGGCCTGGACGTCAAGCTGACCGACGGCGCCGAGGTGCACGTCAGCCGCACCGGCGTCTCGACGGTCGTCCAGAAGGAGTCCATCGACCCGCCCGAGCAGCGCGTCGACGACCCGAACCTGACCAAGGGCAAGACCAGCGTCGAGGACCCCGGCACGCCGGGCGAGAAGGAAGTGACCTACAAGGTCACGCAGAAGAACGGCAAGGAGACCGGCCGGGAGAGCATCTCCGAGAAGGTCATCACCCAGCCGAAGCCGAAGATCATCCACGTCGGCAGCAAGGAAGCCCCGACCCCGGCCGTCGGCGACGGCTCCGCGTGGGACCGCATCGCGCAGTGCGAGTCGGGCGGCAACTGGTCGATCAACACCGGCAACGGCTACTACGGCGGCCTCCAGTTCGACAAGCGCACGTGGGACGCCTACGGCGGCGACGAGTACGCCGCGCTGCCGAACCAGGCTTCGCGCGAGCAGCAGATCGCGGTCGCCGAGAAGGTCAAGGCCGGCCGCGGCGGCAGCTACAGCGCCTGGCCGGTCTGCGGCAAGAAGGCCTGACAGCTCCTCGAACCGGCCCCCGTCCACACGGACGGGGGCCGGTTCGCGTGCGCAAAAAGGCATCACGCGTGATGCCCCTCCAATCACGCGTGATGCCCTCCCAATCACGCGTGATGCCCGCTCAATCACGCGAGATCCGCCGCTGATCACGCGAGTTCCGGGTTCAAGTAGGCTCGTCCGGTGGTTGAACTGCTGGGACCTGCCGAAATCCGCGGGCTGGCGGCCGAACTCGACGTGCGGCCGACCAAGAAGCTCGGGCAGAACTTCGTGCACGATCCCAACACCGTCCGCCGGATCGTCGAACTCGCCGGGATCACCCCGGACGACGTCGTCCTCGAGGTCGGGCCCGGGCTCGGGTCGCTGACGCTCGGGCTGCTCGGCACCGGGGCGCCGGTCGTCGCCGTCGAGATCGACCCCAAGCTCGCCGAGCGGCTGCCGAAGACCGTCGCCGAGCGGGGCCCCGAAGCCGCGGAACGGCTGACCGTCGTCGGGGCCGATGCCCTGCGCGTCACCCGCGAGGAACTCGGCGAGCCGACCGCTCTCGTCGCCAACCTGCCCTACAACGTCGCCGTGCCCGTCGTGCTGCACCTGCTGGCCGAGGTGCCTTCGCTCAAGAAGGGCCTCGTGATGGTGCAGACCGAGGTCGCCGACCGGATGGCCGCCGGCCCCGGCAGCCGGATCTACGGCGTGCCCAGCGTCAAGCTCGCCTGGTACGGAAGTGCACGCAAAGTCGCCGCGGTGCCACGCTCGGTGTTCTGGCCCGTGCCGAACGTCGATTCCGCGCTCGTCGCCTTCGAACGTGGCGACTCGACGGCGTCCGAAGACCGGGAGCTGCTCTTCGGCCTGGTGGACGCCGCCTTCTCACAACGCAGGAAGACGCTCCGGGCCGCGCTCGCGGGCTGGGCGGGCTCGGCCGAACGGGCCGGTGAGCTGCTCACGGCCGCCGGGATCGACCCGAGAACCCGTGGTGAGCAGTTGGACGTACACGCCTTCGCCCGGATCGCCGCCGCCCGTTAGGCACTCCACAGTGGAAGCGTGAAACACGCCCTCGCCGCTCATGATCCCGCGATCCGGACACCGCCACTCGTGTGATCTGGGCCAACGGGCTTGCTTTCGCTCCGTGGGATCGGTTTTACTCAGTACGTCCATCCCGAGCGACTGAGAGACCTGGCTCGCCGAAGTCGCAGCAACCACCCTCCACAGGGCAGGTGCTACCGCCAGGACCGATGGAGGCCGTTTTCGATGAAGAGGGTAGCTCGCCCCCTGCTCCTGACCAGGCGTCGCGTAGTCGACGAAGGCCGCCGCTCCGTGACCGCATGTCGACGCTCCAACTGAGCTAGTCCGACCCGGTCCACCTCTTCTTCATGCACCGTCCGAACAGGACGGAACTCGCTTGCGGCCGGGTGCTGCGCGCTGCGTGCACCCTGTTTTCTGGAGCCTTCGTGATCACCGTCGAAAACCTGTCCAAAACCTTTGCCACCAACGGAAACTCCGTCGTCGCGCTGCGGGACGTGAGCGTCGACGTCCAGGCCGGCTCGCTGTTCGGCGTGGTCGGTCCCGCCGGGTCCGGCAAGTCCGTCCTCGCCCGGTGCATCGCCCTGCAGGAGCGCCCCGACCGCGGCGTCGTCCGCCTCGACGGCCTCAACACCGGCACCCTCGACGGCCGCCGGCTCCGCGAGATCCGCCGCCAGCTCGGCGTCGTCTCGACGAAGCCGGAGCTGATCGCCGAGCGCACCATCGCCGGCAACATCGCCTCCCCGCTCGAGCAGCTCGGCGTCGACGGCCCGCAGCGCCGCAGCCGGGTCGGTTCGCTGCTCGACCTCGTCGGCCTGACCGCGCGTGCCGCGCAGCGTCCCGGCGAGCTGTCCGTCGGTCAGCTCCGCCGCGTCGCGGTCGCGAAGGCGCTGGCGGCGGCCCCGGCCGTGCTGCTGGCCGACGACCCGACCGCCGGCGTCGACCCGGAGGAGGCCGGCGCGGTGCTCGCCGTCCTCGACCGGGCGCGCTCCGAGCTGGGCGTCACCGTCGTCGTCACGACGCCGGACGCGGGTGTGGTCCGCCGGGTCTGCGACGACGTCGCGGTGCTGGAGGACGGCACGGTCGTCGAACGCGGCACGGTGCTCGACCTGATCTCGGACCCGGCCAGCCGCACCGCGCAGGCGCTGCTGCCGGCCATCGAGACCACCCGCGCGCAGGTGGCGCGCTACGACCGCGCGGCCGACGTCGTGCTGGTCGGCTTCGCGTCGGTGGGTGCGCTGCTGCCCGAGGCCGCCGGTCGCTTCGACGTCGAGTTCGCCACCATCGGCGGCGGCCTGACCCGCATCGGCGACACCCCGGTCGGCCGCTTCCGCCTCGGCGTCCGCGGCGAGCGGGCCGACGCGGCGCTGGCCTGGGTCGCCGAGCGCGGCGGCCACGTGACGCACACCGCCCGCGGCCCGCAGGGTGTCGCGGCTGCCTGACCGGCCCGACTTCGTGAAGGCCACCTTGAGGAAGTACAAGTTCCTCAAGGTGGCCTTCACGAAGTTACTGCCGGAAGTGTGAGCGGCGGGGGCCACGTAGGCTGGTCGGGTGCTCGCCGTAGTTCCGCCCCCAGTCACCGTCCGGGTCCCGGCCAAGGTCAACCTGCACCTGTCGGTCGACGACCTGCGCGAAGACGGTTACCACGAGCTGGTGACCGTGTTCCAGGCACTGTCGCTGACCGACGAGGTGACCGTCGCGGTCACCGAAGAGCCCGGCATCGAGGTCTACGGCGAGGGGGAGGGCACGGTCCCGACCGGCCCCGAGAACCTGGCCTGGAAGGCCGTCGAGGCCCTGGCCGCGCACGTCGGGCGCACCGAAGAGCCGAAGGTCCGGGTGGTGCTGCGCAAGGGCATCCCGGTCGCCGGCGGCATGGCGGGCGGCAGCGCCGACGCGGCCGCGACGCTCGTCGGGCTGGCGAGCCTCTGGAACCTCGACGTCACCCGCGACGAGCTGGCCGAGCTCGCCGCCGGACTGGGCAGCGACGTCCCGTTCGCCATCTACGGCGGCACCGCGCTGGGCACCGGCCGCGGCGAGCAGCTCGTCCCGGTGCTGTCGCGGCACACGTTCCACTGGGTGCTGGCCTTCGCCGACGAAGGGCTGTCGACGCCGAAGGTGTTCGGCGAACTGGACCGGCTGCGCGCGGCGGGCAACCCGCCCAGGATCGGCTCGCACACGCCGGTCGTCGAGGCGCTGGCCTCCGGCGATCCGCGCCAGCTGGCCCTGCTGCTGGGCAACGACCTCCAGGCGGCCGCGGTCTCGCTGCGGCCCGACCTGCGCCGCACGCTCCGGGCGGGCGTCAACGCGGGCGCGCTCGCGGGCACGGTGTCCGGTTCCGGCCCGACGTGCGCGTTCCTCTGCGAAGGCGCGCAGTCGGCGGTGGAGGTCGCGGCCGAGCTGTCGGGCGCCGGCGTGTGCCGGACGGTCCGGGTGGCCCACGGCCCGGTCCCCGGCGCCCGCGCCGTCGGCGGGGATGACGCACCCCGTCCGGCACCGCCGCGGGTGCACGCGTGAAGCACGCCGAGTTCGCGTTCCCCGGCCCGCTGCGCGACAAGCTCGTCGCGGCGATCCTGCGCGGGGAGAAGACGTCGACGACCGGCCTGGTCGCCGAATACGAGAAGTACGGCGAAGAACTGCCCGTCGTCGGCGAGCGTGAGCTGATGATCGACTCGGCCGGCAACGGGGTCGCTGTGCTCGAAACCACCGAGGTGCGCGTGCTTCCTCTGTCCGAAGTGGACTTGCAGCACGCGCTCGACGAGGGTGAGGGCGACACGAGCGTCGCCGAATGGCGCGCCGGCCACACGGAGTACTGGCAGAGCGCCGAAATGCGCGCCGCGCTCGAAGATCCGGAATTCACCGTGGACGACACGACCATGGTCGTGGCGTCCCGGTTCGTCATCGTAGAGAGGATCGGCTGAGCAGTGGCCAACCTGGTCAACCTGGAGTCGGTGAGCAAGTCCTACGGGGTGAAGCCACTGCTGGACGGCGTCTCCCTCGGCGTCGCGGCCGGACAGCGCATCGGCGTCGTCGGCCTCAACGGTGGCGGCAAGACCACCCTGCTGGAAGTCCTTTCCGGACTCGCCGAGCCGGATTCCGGGCGGGTGAGCCACGTCGGCGGCCTGCGGATGGCCGTGGTCACCCAGCGGACCGAGCTCCCGGACGGCAGTACCGTCGGCGAAGTCGTGCTCGAACGCTACGGCGCCGAGCACGAATGGGCCGCCGACGCGCGCGTCCGGTCCATAGTGGACGGCTTGGGGATCACCGCGATCGGGCTCGACACGCCCACCGCGAACCTCTCCGGCGGGGAGCGGCGCCGGGTCTCCCTGGCTGCCGCGCTGACCGGCGAGCTCGACCTCGTCGTGCTCGACGAGCCGACCAACCACCTGGACGTCGAAGGTGTCCAGTGGCTCGCCGACCACCTGCTGAACCGGCGGATCGCGGTCGTGGTCGTCACGCACGACCGGTGGTTCCTCGACACCGTCGCGACCCTGACGTGGGAGGTCGCGAACGGCCGCGTCGAGCAGTACGAAGGCGGCTACGCCGACTGGATCTTCGCGCGCGCCGAGCGCGCCCGGCTGGCCGCGACGGCCGAGGAGAAGCGCCAGAACCTGGCCCGCAAGGAGCTGGCGTGGCTGCGCCGCGGCCCGCAGGCCCGCTCGTCGAAGCCGCGCTACCGCATCGAGGCGGCCGAAGCGCTGATCGCCGACGTCCCGCCGCCGCGCGATTCCGTCGAGCTGCAGGCGTTCGCGAAGCGGCGGCTCGGCAAGACCGTGCTGGAACTGGAAGACACGACGTACACGGTGGGCGAGCGGACACTGCTCGACCACGTCACCTGGCGGGTCGGTCCCGGCGACCGGATCGGCCTCGTCGGTATCAACGGCTCGGGCAAGACGTCCCTGCTGAAGCTGCTCGGCGGCGACGTCGAGGGCTCGACCGGCCGCCGGATCGAGGGCAAGACGGTCGCGCTCGCGCACCTGCGCCAGGAGCTCGACGACCTGCCCGGCGACCTGCGCGTGCTGCAGGCGATCGAGCAGGTGGCCGGGCGGGTGGTGTTCGGCAAGCAGGAGATGACGGCGTCGCAGCTCGGCGAGAAGCTCGGCTTCCCGCAGGCGCGCCAGTGGACCCCGGTCGGCGACCTCTCCGGCGGCGAGCGGCGGCGCCTGCAGCTGTGCCGGCTGCTGATGGCCGAGCCGAACGTGCTGCTCCTCGACGAGCCGACGAACGACCTGGACATCGACACCCTGCAGCAGCTGGAGGATCTCCTCGACGGCTGGCCGGGCACGATGGTCGTGGTGTCCCACGACCGCTACCTGGTGGAACGCGTCTGCGACACGATCGTCGCGCTGTTCGGCGACGGCCGCATCACCCACCTCCCGGGCGGCATCGAGGAGTACCTGAACCGCCGCGCCGTCGCCAAGGAACCGGCGGCCGCGGCAGCTCCGACGGCGGCCAAGACCGAGGCGAAGAAGTCGGCGGCGGACCTGCGCGCGGCGCAGAAGGACCTCGGCCGGCTGGAGCGCAAGCTCGACCAGCTGCACGCCAAGGAGAAGAAGCTCCACGCGTCGTTGCTGGAAGCCGCGACGGACCCGGCGAAGCTGATGGAGCTCAACGCCGAGCTGAAGGGCGTCCAGGGCGAGATCGGGGACGTCGAGGCCCGCTGGCTGGAGACCTCCGAGCTGCTGGAATGACCAGGGTGGTCGGCCCGGGCGAACCCTTCGGGCGCCCGGTGCGGCGGATCGCGGTGGCGGGCTCCGCGGGCTCGGGCA
The DNA here is from genome assembly GCF_046548995.1 of Amycolatopsis sp. lyj-109. Classification (NCBI taxonomy): domain Bacteria; kingdom Bacillati; phylum Actinomycetota; class Actinomycetes; order Pseudonocardiales; family Pseudonocardiaceae; genus Amycolatopsis; species Amycolatopsis sp. lyj-109. Next base: position 244,381 of record NZ_JAJPWR010000007.1, on the reverse strand, counting down.
AGTCGACCTTGGCGCAAGCCCTGTGCGAGCGGCTGGGCGTGCCGTACGTCTCGCTCGAATCCTTCTACCTCGGGCCCGGCTGGACCGTGCGGGAGACCTGGGAGGCCGAGGTGCTCGGCTTCCTGGATGGTGACGTCTGGGCGATCGAGTGGCAGGGCGAGCAGGTCCGGGAACGGATGACGGCGCGCGTGGACGTGCTGGTGTGGCTCGACCACCCGCGCGCGCTGGCGATGGCCCGGGTCGTCAAACGCACCCTGCAACGCCGCTTCGGCCGCGGTTCGGAGATCGCGGCGGGGAACGTCGAAGGTCCGTTGCGTGGCGTCTTCACCGACCGGGAACACATCGTCCGGGTCGCGTGGCGGTACCACCCGATCATGCGGGCGCGGGTCCGCAAGGTGATCGACGAGAACCGCCACCCCGGCCTCGTCGTCGTGCGGCTGCGGGGGCAACGGCAAGTGGACCGCTGGCTCCGCGGGCCGGTTTCCGCTTTGCGCGGCGGACGTTGACACCGAGACAGTAATGTTCCCGCTATGAGCAGGTTCGTGGACACGCTCGTCGCCACCGCGACGAAGCGGGGGCAGCAGCGCGGCATGGTGACCGGGGAGCCGAAGGAGCCGGTCCGGCGGACCTGGGCCGAGGTGCACGCCGAGGCGCGGCGGATCGCCGGTGGTCTCGTCGCCGGGGGGTTCGAGCGCGGAGGTGCCGTTGCGGTGCTGGCCGCCGCGCCGGTGCTGATCGCGCCGACCGTGCAGGCCGTGTGGCTGGCCGGTGGCAGCGTCACCATGCTGCACCAGCCGACCCCGCGCACCGATCTCGCCGAGTGGGCCGAGGACACCGTGCGGATCCTGGGGATGATCGGTTCGGACCAGGACGCTTTGGGGGGTCCAGGGGGGCTTGCCCCCCGGCCGGGGCCCGGGGCCAGGCCCCGGAATGTCACAGTGCTGCTGGGCGAACCCTTCGACCAGCTGGCGCCGGTGCTGGCCGAGAAGGGCATCGGGTTCCAGCTCATCACCGAGCTCACCGCGGCCGAGCCGCTGGCCGACGTCGTCCCCACCGACGAGGGCGACACCGCGCTCCTGCAGCTCACCAGCGGTTCGACCGCCGACCCCAAGGCCGTGCGGATCACCTACGGGAACCTGTACTCCAACGTCAAGGCCATGGTCGAGCGCGCGGAGTTCGACTTCGACGTCGACGTGATGGTCTCCTGGCTGCCGACGTTCCACGACATGGGGATGGTCGGCTTCCTGACCGTGCCGATGACCTTCGGCGTCGAGCTGGTCAAGATCACGCCGGTCGAGTTCCTCTCGGGGCCGCTGATCTGGCCGGAGCTGATCACCAAGTACCACGGCACCACGACGGCGGCGCCGAACTTCGCCTACGCCATCGTCGGGCGCCGGATGGCCCGCGTCGACGAGGACGACGCCTACGACCTCTCGAAGCTGCGCATCGCGCTGAACGGCGCCGAGCCCGTCGACGAGGCCGCCGTGCAGACCTTTGTGGACGCCGGCGCCCGGTTCAAGATGCCGGCGGAGTGCGTCTTCCCCGCCTACGGCATGGCGGAAGCGACGCTCGCGGTGTCGTTCGCGCCGCTGTTCACCGGCCTCACCCTCGACGTCGTCGAAGCCGACGCGCTGGAGGCGGACAACCGCGCGGTGCCCGTCCCCGAAGGCGACCCGCGGCGGGGGACCGACAGCGTCCGGTCGTTCGCGCTGCTCGGCCGGCCCCTCGACGGGCTGGAGGCGGAGATCGTCAACGACGCGGGTTCGCCGCTGGGTGAGCGTCAGGTCGGCGAGATCCGGCTGCGCGGCGAGGCCGTGACGCCCGGCTACCTGACCATGGACGGCCCGGTCTCGACGCAGGACGATGCCGGGTGGCTGAACACCGGCGACCTCGGTTACCTGGTGGACGGCCAGATCGTCATCTGCGGCCGCCGCAAGGACGTCATCATCATGGGCGGCCGCAACCTGTACCCGACGGACATCGAGCGCGCGGCGACTTCGGTCGAGGGCGTGCGCGCGGGCAACGCGGTGGCCGTCCGGCTGGACGCGGGCAGCCGCCGCGAGCGGTTCGCGGTGGTCGTGGAGTCGAAGCTGGCGGGTGACGCCGAAGCCGAGAAGAGCCTGATGAAGCAGGTGTCGGCGCGAGTCCGCGACGCCGTCGACATGCGGCCGTACGCGGTGGTGGTGCTCCCGGCGGGCAGCCTGCCGAAGACGCCGTCGGGCAAGGTCAAGCGCGCGGCGACGGCGCAGCAGTTCGCGGACCGGATCAAGAAGAACGCCGACGCCTAACGGGCACTTTCACGTGAAAGTGCCGCCTCCAGGGTGGGGCACTTTCACGTGAAAGTGCCCGCTTCAGCGCTGCTGGACGCGGACTGCGCGGAGTGTTGGCGGGGTGGCGCGCTCGGCGGTGGCCTCCGAAGAACTGCGGGCGCCCGGGAGGTCCGGGGCGTGGCCGGTGCGGGAAGCGAGCTGGTCTTCCACCGTGTCGAGGAATTCGTCGACTTCGCGCTCGTCGTAGCCGCGCTTGCCGATCAGCGGCTTCGCGAACATCGCGTGGTGCACTTCGGCGGCGGTCAGGTCGTCCTCGTCGGCGAGCGTCTTGGCGATCCGCCGGACGAACGCGTCGACCTCGTGCTTGGCGTATCCACGGCGGCCGATCGGGGCGTTACCGAAGGTGACCTCGGCGAGGTCTTCGGCGGTGAACGACATGGAACTCTCCGATTCCGGGGGTGGGCGGGTGCGAAACTCCCGTACACCGTCCTAACCCGTGGACAGGCTCCCCGGAAGGGGCTGCTCCCAACCTCACCCCGACGGGCAGCCTCGCGCCCGCCTTCGGGTGAGTGTGTGCTACCGAGCGCTGTGTGGCCGGATTCACACCGTGAGAAGCGCCGTCAGCGCCCGAACCACTTCCGCGGGCCCTCCGGCCGCCGCGGCTCATCGACCTCCGTCGGCGGAGGCGGAGGCGGAGGAGGAGGCGGGGTCCGCATCGCCACCAGCGCCGCTTCGGCCTCGTCGAGGAACAGGTCGACCTGGGCCTGGTCGTAGCTGCGCATGCCGACCGGCATGATCGTGAACTCGACGTAGTGGATGTCGTCCGCCGTCAGGATGTTCCGCCCGGCCAGCGCCTCCGCGATGAGGTCGAGGAACGCGTCCACTTCGTCTTCGTCGTAGCCGCGACGGCCGAACCGGGGTTTGCCGAACGCGATCGACCGGACTTCGTCGGGGGTCATGGCTTCACCTCGCCACCCATGTCAGCCCGCGTGGAAGGAGTTCTGCGCGGCCGCGAGGCCGGTGGCGATCAGCGCTTCGGTCGCGTCCGCGCACCGGTCCACCTCCAACGCGAGTTCCTTGCGCTCAACCGTCGAAAAATCCTTCAGCACGAAGTCTGCCGGGTCCTGACGGCCGGGCGGCCGGCCGATGCCGAACCGCACCCGGTAGTAGTCGCGGGTGCCCAGCGACTTCGTGATCGAACGGAGACCGTTGTGGCCGTTGTCGCCGCCGCCGAGCTTGAGCTTCAGCGCGCCGAAGTCGACGTCGAGCTCGTCGTGCACCACGACGAGGCCGGACGGTTCGACCTTGTAGAACCGCGCCGCGCCGACCACCGGGCCGCCGGAGAGGTTCATGTACGAACGCGGCTTCACCAGCACCACGCGGCGCCCCGCCAGCCGGCCTTCCAGGACCTCGCCGCCGGTCTTGTGCGTCTTGAACTTGCCGCCCACGCGGGCGGCGAGCTCGTCCAGCACCATGAACCCGACGTTGTGCCGGTTTCCGGCGTACTGGGGTCCGGGATTGCCAAGGCCGGCGAGCAGGATCAGCTCGCCGGCCCCGGGCACATCTTCGGTCATGCGGTGATGCTATTCGGAGGCTTCGGCCGACTCGTCGCCCGCTTCGGCGTCGTCGTCGGACTCTTCACGCTGCGGCTCGTTGACGGCCACGACCAGCGACTCCGGGTCGGTGACCAGGGTCGCGCCCTGGGGCAGCTGGACCTGGCCGGCCAGCACCTGGGAGCCGATCTCGAGGCCCTCGATCGAGACCTCGAACTGCTCCGGGATGTGCAGCGCCTCGACCTCGACCTGCAGGGTGTCGACGTCCTGGTTGACCAGGCCGCCGGGGCCGGGGTTGCCGGTGACGACGACGGGGACGTCGACGACGATCTTCTCGCCGCGCTTCACGACCAGCAGGTCGACGTGCTCGATGTAGTTCTTCAGCGGGTGGACCACGATGGTCTTGGTCAGGGCCAGCTCGATCGAGCCCTCCAGGTCCAGCGTGATGACGGCGTTCGAGCCGTTCTCGCGCACGACGCGGGCGAATTCGATCGCCGGCAGCGCGAAGTGCCGCGGGTCCGACCCGTGGCCGTAGAGGACGGCGGGGATCTTGCCGGCGCGACGCGTGCGGCGCGCGGCGCCCTTGCCGAACTCGGTGCGCGGCTCGACGGACAGACGTACCTCGGACACGGTGTTGCACTCCTTCAAATCAAGACAGCATGCTGCGGCCGGGAGAAGCCGTTATGTTCTGTTCAAGGAAGTTTCGGCGGCGAGTTTCCGGGCGTGCACGACGACGGGGGCTACTCGAGCCGCCGCGTCGATCACGCCGGGCACCCCAGAAGGGCCCCGCCTCGCCGAGACAACCTCAAGAGTGTAAACCAACCTCATCACGGTGGGTTGCGGCGGGTGCCCGGCCCACGCTAGAACCCTCCTGGAACCCCGGTACGTGACGACACAAATCCGGTGGCGATTCGACGCCGGCCGAGGTGTGCTCGGTAGCGGGAGAGCAGGGGGCGGGAAAATGCGCGCTCGGTGGAGCAAGGTGGCGGCGGTGCTGCTGCTGGGTGGACTGCTGGCGGGCTGCCAGGTGGCAGTGGCCGGCACCGCCGGTGTCTCCGCGGCGGATCAGGCGACGGCCGACCGTCGCGCGGAGCAGCGCGTCGCGGTCGATGCGGCCCTCACGGCGCTGGGTCAGGCGCCCGCGATCGCGCTGAAGTCCACGGTCAAGGGCGCGGAGCAGCAGTTCCGGATCACCCGCGGTGGCTACGCGGCCGGCGCGCTGCCGCTGGAAGGCCGGTTCGTCCAGGTGACGGTCGCCGCCGGCCAGTTCTACCTGCAGGCCGACGCCGACTACTGGAAGGCGCACGCCATCGACGAGGGCACGCAGTTCGGCACGAGCTGGGTGCGCTCGCTCGGCTCCGAACTGCCCTTCGACCCGGCGGCCCGGTTCTCGCCGCCGGCGCTCGCCGAAGGCCTGCGCAAGGCGCTGGCCGGGCTCGACCGGATGAGCGAGCCGGTCAAGGCGAAGCTGCCGGACGGCACCGAGGTCTACCAGCTCGGCGCCGCGCCGAGCGTCCTGCGCGTCACGACGGCCAAGCCGAACCGCGTGGTCAGCTTCGCCCCGACGCTGCTCGACCCCCAGAACGGGCCGAAGTACGGCACCGAGTTCCAGGTCGCCGCGCTCACCGGCGACGCGGTCAAGACGTTCCACACCGACCTCGACGCCGCCGTCGGCGGGCTGGGGCAGCCGTTCGAGGGGCTGGTGCAGGCCAGCGCCGTCGTCACCAACGACCACCTCGACTGCAAGGACTTCGTCGGCTCCTGCACGACGACGGTCGACGTCTCCAACAGCGTCGTCGGCACGCCGGCGTCGGGGGAGAAGAGCGTCGTCCACATCACCCTCTCGGTGGAGGTCAGCGCCGAGTCGCTCGGGGCGCAGACGTGCACGACGGCCGGGGACGCGGAGCCGTACAAGACGATCCAGCTGTCCTGCGCGGTGAAGTTCAAGCTGCCCAACCGCACGGCCAGCTACCAGGTGCTCTCCAAGCCGAACGCGACGGCGGAGGTCCGTGCGGGCCTCGACGTCAACGCGGTCAAGCAGAAGGTCGCCGCGGAGTTCGCCGGCCTGGGCGGCTGACCTGGACACCTACCCCCAGGTGTGTTGCTTCCGTTGAAGTAGGTGATCTTCCGTTCCTAGCATCGGCCGTGAACGGCCGACTACGAACGAGGAGATCGCATGGCCAAGCTGGTGGTTTTCGGGGCGACGGGGTACGCCGGAGGCAGGATCGGCGCCGAGGCGCTGCGGCGCGGGCACGACGTCGTCGGGGTCGCGCGCAACGCGGGTTCGGTCCCCGAGGGCGTCGATGCGCACGAGGGTTCGCTGCACGACGAGGAGTTCGTCGCGCAGGTCGCGAAGGGTGCGGACGTCATCGTGGTCGCCACCCCGGCCCGCGAGATCGACGGCAAGAAGCTGATCGACGCCGTGCCGGCCCTGGCGCGGATCGCTCGGGAGAACGAAGTCCGGCTGTCGTTCGTCGGTGGTGCGGCGAGCCTGCACGTGGCCGAGGGCGGCCCGCGGCTGTTCGACACCCCGGAGTTCCCGGCCGAGTACAAGGACGAGGCCGGCAACCACGCCGAGGTCCTCGGCCTGCTGCGCGAGCAGCCCGAGAGCCTCGACTGGTTCTACGTCAGCCCCGCCGCCGAGTTCGGCTCGTGGACTCCCGGCGAGCGCAAGGGCGAGTTCCGGATCGGCGGCGACGTCCTGGTGACCGACGAGAACGGCAAGTCGCACATCGGCGGCGACGACTTCGCGATCGCCTACGTCGACGAGATCGAGCAGCCGAAGCACCGCCGCGCGCGCTTCACCGTCGCCTACTGAAGTCTGCCGCAGCTTGTCGTGAGTGGTAACTAGGGTTCTAACCCTAATTACCACTCACGACGGGTGCGGCAGGGCTGGGACTCAGGCGTTGCCGTCGAAGAGCGACGTCACCGAGCCGTCCTCGAAGACCTGCTGGATGGCCTCCGCCAGCATCGGGGCGATCGACAGGACCGTCAGCCCGGGGAACCGCTTCTCCTCCGGGATCGGCAGCGAGTTCGTCACGATGACCTCGCGCGCCTTGCACTGCGAGAGCCGCTCGGTCGCCGGGTCGGACAGGATGCCGTGGGTCGTCGCGATGACGACGTCGGCCGCGCCCTCGTCGATCAGGGCCTCGGTCGCCTTCACGATCGTGCCGCCGGTGTCGATCATGTCGTCGATCAGGACACAGAGCTTGCCCTCGACCTTGCCGACCACGCGGTTGGCCACGGCCTGGTTCGGCTTGTCCGGGTCGCGCGTCTTGTGGATGAACGCTATCGGGCGGTCGCCCAGCGTCTGCGCCCACTTCTCGGCCAGCCGCACGCGGCCCGAGTCCGGCGAGACGACCGTGATGTCCGCGTCGCCGTAGGTCTTCTTGATGTGGTCGGCCAGCACGGTCTGCGCCATCAGGTGGTCGACCGGGCCGTCGAAGAAGCCCTGGATCTGCGCGGTGTGCAGGTCGACCGTCATGATCCGGTCGGCACCCGCGGTCTTGAACAGGTCCGCGATCAGCCGGGCCGAGATCGGCTCGCGGCCCTTGTGCTTCTTGTCCTGGCGCGCGTACGGGTAGAACGGCATCACCACGGTGATCCGCTTCGCGCTCGCCCGCTTGAGCGCGTCCACCATGATCAGCTGTTCCATCACGAACTCGTTGATCGGCGTGGTGTGCGCCTGGATGACGAAGGCGTCGGTCCCGCGGACGGACTCCTCGAACCGGACGAACAACTCCCCGTTGGCGAACGTGTGCGCCGTCTGCGGGGTGATCGTGACGTTGAGGTGCTGGGCCACCTCTTCGGCGAGCTCCTGGTGCGCGCGTCCGGAGAAGAGCATCAGGTTCTTCTTCGGCGTCCCTTGCTTCGGACTCATGCTGGCGACTCCCCGTCGGTTCCTGCTGCTGAATCGGTGTCGAGAGCGGCCTGGGCCGCCTCCGCCGCGGGCGTACCCGGCCGGCGCCGGATCGCCCAGCCTTCGATGTTGCGCTGGGGCGGCGCCGACACCGCGAGTGTGCCCGGCGGGACGTCTTCGCGGATCACGGCACCCGCACCACTGTAAGCGCCGTCACCGATGTGCACCGGGGCGACGAAGGTGTTGTCCGCGCCCAACCGGACATACGATCCGATAACGGTCCGGTGCTTGTTCACCCCGTCGTAGTTCACGAACACGCTGGAGCAACCGATGTTGCTGTGCTCACCGATCGTGGCGTCACCCACGTAGGTCAGGTGGGGCACCTTTGTGCCGGCGCCGATGTCGGCGGCCTTCGTCTCGACGAACGCGCCCAGCTTCGCCTTGACGCCCAGCTTCGTGCCCGGCCGCAGGTAGGTGAACGGGCCGACGTTGACGCCGTCGCCGAGCTCCGAGTCCGAGCCGTGCACGCGGACCACCGAGGCGCCCGCACCGATCGTGACGTTCGTCAACGTGCTGTCCGGGCCGACCGTGCTGCCCTCGCCGACCGAAGTCGTGCCCTTGAGCTGCACGCCGGGCTCGATGACGACGTCCCGGGACAGGGTCACGCCGGCGTCGATCCAGGTCGTGCCCGGGTCGACGATCGTGACACCCTCGCGCTGCCAGCGCTGCACGATCCGGCGGTTGAGCTCGGCGCCGAGCACCGACAGCTGCACGCGGTCGTTGACCCCTTCGGTCAGCCACGGATCGTCGACGATCAGCGCGCCGACGTGCAGCCCGTCGCCGTTCGCGATGCCCAGCACGTCGGTGAGGTAGAGCTCGCCCTGCGCGTTGTCGGTCGAGAGGCGCGAAAGGCCGTCGCGCAGCACCGCCGCGTCGAAGGCGTAGACACCCGAGTTGATCTCGTCGATCTCGGCCTGCTGCGGGGTGGCGTCCTTGTGCTCGACGATCCCGGTGACCTTGCCGGCCGCGTCGCGCACGATCCGGCCGTAGCCGGTCGGGTCGGCGACCACCGAGGTGAGCACGGTGACCGCGTTCTTCGCCTCGGTGTGCTCGTCGAGCAGCGCGCCCAGGGTCGCGGTGTCCAGCAGGGGGACGTCGCCGTAGCTGACGAGCACGGTGCCGGTGACGTCGGCGGGCAGGGTGGCGAGCGCGCAGGACACGGCGTGGCCGGTGCCCTTCTGCTCGGCCTGCACCGCGGTGCCCACGGTGCGCCCGAGCGCGGCCCCGACCTGCGTGAGGTGCTCGCCGACCAGTTCGCGGCCGTGTCCGACGACCACCACGAGGTGTTCGGGGTTCAGGCCGGCGGCGGCCCGGACGGCGTGCTCGACCAGGGGTCGCCCGGCGATCGGGTGCAGCACCTTCGGCGTCGAGGAACGCATGCGGGTGCCTTCACCCGCGGCCAGGATCAACGTGCTCAGCGGGCCGGTCAACGGCGCTCCCAACGATGGCTCCGGTCGGCACTTTCACGTGAAAGTGACCCGGAGGCACCCTCCAGGTCACTTTCACGTGAAAGTGGCGCTTTGGTCGGGCGCCAATCCTAACTGTGGTCGTCGGCGTCCCACGCGGGGTCGGTGGGAGGGGCCTCGCCGGCCCATGCTGCGGCGGGGTCGGCGGCCATCGAGTTCGCCGACGCCACCTGGTTGCCGCCGCCGCGTTTGGCCTGGTACATGGCCGCGTCCGCGCGGGCGAGGACCTGTTCGCCGCGTTCCTGCGGCCGCAATGACACCAGCCCGATCGACAGCGTGACGCCGTGCGAAAGGTGGTGCGGCAGGTTGGAGACCGACTTCACGGCGCGGCCGAGCGCCATCTTCGCCGCGGACGCCGGTGTGCCCGGGAGCAGGACGATGAACTCGTCGCCGCCGTAGCGCGCCACCAGGTCGTCGCCGCGCAGGGCGTCACGAAGCGTGCTCGCGACGACACGCAGCACGTTGTCGCCTTCGGCGTGCGACTGCTTGTCGTTGACGCCCTTGAAGCCGTCGAGGTCGACCAGCGCGACCGCGAGCGGTTGCGCGTCGGCCGACGACGCGAGCTGACGCAGCTTCTCGTCCAGCGCGCGCCGGTTGGGCAGGCCGGTGAGCGGGTCCTGCAGCGCCTGCTGGGTGATCGCGCCGTGCTCGGCGGACAGCCGTTCGTGCTCGCGGCGGGCGTTCAGCGTGGCGATCTGCGACTCGCGCAGGCTCCACATCTCCGACTCCAGGCGCCGCGCGTAGTCGATCAGCGACTCGCCGGCCCCGGAGTCCGGGCTCGTGTCGAGCCGGGCCAGTTCGCGGGCGATGTTCAGCCGCATCGACGGCTGCGAGGTGTCGTCCGAGATCGACTGGCGGGTCTCACGCAGGACCGAGAGGGCCTCCTCGCGGCGCCCCTCCTTGTCCAGGCAGCGCGCCAGCGCGATCGCGACGATCTCCCGGTCGTGGCCGAACGCGCGCTCGGTGTAGAGGTGCTGCAGCCGCTCGACGTGCTCGGCGCCCGGCTGGTTCAGCGCCGGCGCCGCGGCCAGGACGCCGACCTGGTCGATCGCGGCGACGTTCGCCTTGCGCGGGAACAGCGACTCGGCGAACGGGCCTTCGGCGGCCGCACCCATCGACGCCGCGGTGCGGAACTTCTCGGCGCTCTCGTCGTACTCGTCGATGCGCTCCAGCCGCAGGCCCCAGCCGAGCAGCATCTTGATGCGGTTGATCAGCTGCAGGGCGATGTCGTGCGGGCTCGCGCTCTCGCGGATCGCCGTGGCGGCCCGGGCGATCGCTTCCTCGGCTGCCTCGTAGACGCCGAGCTGGTTGAGCACGAGCCAGCAGTCGATCAGCGTCGAGGAGAGCAGCCGGTTCCAGTTGCGCAGGCCGACCTGGCGGTCCGGGATGGTGGAGTCGTCGAGGATGGCCAGCGCCCTGGCGATCTCGGTGAGCGCGGCGTCCTCCTGCGCGGCGATCACCAGCCGGCGCCCGCGCAGGGCGTGCGCGTCGGCCCGGAGCAGCGCGATGCCGTGCCGCCGGGTGTGCGCGAGCATCTCGTCGAGCCGGGGTTCGGCCTCCGCGGCCAGGCCTTTCGTGGCCAGCCGGGCGAGCGCCGACGACCGCAGCAGCTGGGCCACGAGCAGGGGCTCGCCGCGCCGCTGGGTCTCGTCGAGCAGCTCGTCCATCATCGCGACGATCTCGAGCTGCTGGGTGTACTCGTGCCGCTGGACCGCGGCGTTCAGCTCCCGCGCGCGCCCGACGATCCAGGCGTCGGACATTTCGGCCAGCGCGGGCCGCCTGGCCGTCACCGGGTCGGTCGCCTCGTCGGACAGCGCCAACCTCCCGGTGTCGTGGGTTTCCGGTTCCTTCTGCTCCGCCGCCAGGATTCGAACCTGAACTGTCAGAACCAAAATCTGAAGTGCTGCCGATTACACTACGGCGGATCGATCCTGGTCAGGATAGCGACGATCGGGTGTCGTCCGCGCGGGGGATGCATTATGCCCGCCTCCGCCGGGTACCCGGCTGCCGGACAGCAGTGTGAGTTCGGGCTCTCCCCAGCCGCCCGAACCTCCTGTACCGTAACTTACGGCATCGTAGGTTAGGGCGCCCTTGGTAGAAGGTGTGCCTGCGTAGGAAGAAGTGAAGCGTATGACGGCCACGCTCGACCGCTCCCAGTCCGCCGGGGAGCCGGAGGCTCCCAAGGGGCCCAAACCTGTCATCGACGGAACACGCGGAATCGGCGTGCAGCTGTCGGTCTACTTCGGCGTGATCGCGCCGCTCGTGGCCTTGCTGGTCGCGGTGCCGTTCGCGTGGGGCTGGGGCCTGAGCTGGGTCGATGTCGGCGTCTTCGTGCTGTTCTACGCGATCAGCGGGCTGGGCATCACGGTGTCGTACCACCGCTACTTCACGCACGGTTCGTTCAAGGCCAAGCAGTGGCTGCGCGTGTTCATGGCCATCGCGGGCAGCATCGCCCTGCAGGGCCCGGTGATCACCTGGGTCGCCGACCACCGCCGCCACCACGCGTTCTCCGACCGCGACGGCGACCCGCACTCGCCGTGGGCGTTCGGCACCTCGCCGTGGGCCATCGCCAAGGGCTTCTGGCACGCGCACATGGGCTGGCTGTTCGAACGCGACCAGACCAACGCCGAGCGCTTCGCACCGGACCTGGTGAAGGACCCGGCGATCAAGAAGGTCGACGACCTGTTCTGGCTGTGGGCGCTGCTCAGCCTGACACTGCCGGCGCTGCTCGGCGGGCTCATCTCGTGGTCGCTGTGGGGCGCGGTGACCGCGTTCTTCTGGGCCGGGCTGGTCCGCATCTGCGTGCTGCACCACGTCACCTGGTCGGTCAACTCGATCTGCCACATGATCGGCGAGCGCCCGTTCGCGGCCCGCGACAAGTCGGCGAACTTCTGGCCGCTGGCGATCTTCTCCTTCGGCGAGTCGTGGCACAACCTGCACCACGCCGACCCGACGTCCGCGCGGCACGGCGTCAAGCGCGGCCAGATCGACATCTCCGCGCGGCTGATCTGGATCTTCGAGAAGTTCGGCTGGGTGCACGACGTCCGCTGGCCGACGCCACAGCGTCTGGCCCGAATCACCACCGAAAAAGCCTAGTCAACTAGGCTGCTTCGATGGCGGGGAGACGACGTTCGAAGCGTGAGCAGCAGGTCACCGGGGCACGTCCGGCCGCCCCGGTGACCCGGGTCCGGATGACCGGAACCGAGCGGCGTCAGCAACTGCTGAACGTGGCCAGGGCGCTGTTCGCCGAGAAAGGCTTCGACGGCACGTCCATCGAGGAGATCGCCCACCGCGCCAACGTGTCGAAACCGGTGGTGTACGAACACTTCGGCGGCAAAGAGGGCATCTACGCGGTGGTCGTCGACCGCGAAACGCAGCTGCTGCTCGACCGGATGGTCTCGACCCTCCACGGCGGCCACCCGCGGGTGATGCTGGAGCAGGCGGCGACCGCGCTGCTGTCCTACGTCGAGGATTCCCACGACGGCTTCCGCATCCTGGTCCGCGACTCCCCGGTGGCGAGCTCGACGGGGACGTTTTCCACCGTGCTGAACGACATCGCGAGCCAGGTCGAGCACATCCTGGCCCAGCAGTTCGGATCGCTCGGCTACGACGAGAAGCTGGCCGCGCTGTACGCGCAGGCCCTGGTGGGCATGGTGGCGCTGACCGGCCAGTGGTGGCTGGACGCGCGCAAACCCAAGCGCGACGAGGTGGCGGCGCACCTGGTCAACCTGGCGTGGAACGGGTTGTCGCACCTGGAGCACAAGCCCAAGCTCCGGCTGGCTTAAATCGGCTCGACGGCCCTGCCACAGTGGTGGGTATGGCCGAGTTTCCGACCGCCGCCGACGTGCGGCTCATGCAGGGTCTGGCGCAGCGGATCACCGCCACCCGCCCCGATCTGGTGAACGCCGACGCGTCGTTCGGCGAGCTGGCGTGGAACTGGGGCCGGACCCGCGGCGGCGGTGAGAGCCGGCTGTGGTTTTCGGACGGCGAGCTCGTTGCGTGGGGCCAGGCCGAACTGCCGCGCAGAGTCAAGCGGAACGACGGTTCGGTCAAGGACATCACCGGCGCGTACCTGGCGTACCAGGTGCATCCCGGCCACGCGGAGCTCGTCGACGACGTGATCGGCTGGTACGACACGACGGCGGCCGGCCTCGAGCGCACCGTGCTGCCGGCGGCGGCGGACGAGTTCGCGCTGCGGCGGTGGGCCGCGCACGGCTACGAACCCGACGCACCCGACGCGTGGTCGCAGCTCAACGAGCGCGACCTCACGGACGTGGCCGAGCCGTCGCTGCCGGCCGGGTTCTCCTTCCGCACGGCCGCGGAGGTTCCGCCGGAGGCCGTGGTCCAGGCCCATGTGGACGCGTGGACGCCGACGTCGTACACAGCTTCGTCGTACGAGGGCCTGCGGCAGGCGCCGGGCTATCGCGGCGATTTGCACGTCCTGGTGGAGGCCCCGGACGGCACGATGGCGTGCTCGGCGATCATGTGGCTCGACGAGGTGAACGAGACGGTCGAGTTCGAGCCGGTCGGCACGCACCCGGGCTACCGCCGCCAGGGTCTGGCGCACGCGGTGCTGCTGCACGGGATGCGCCTGGCCGTCGCGGCGGGCGCCCGGCACGCGACGGTCGCCTGCATGGGCGAGCCGGCACCGGCGCGGGAGTTGTACTACCGCGCGGGGTTCCGGGCGTTTTCGCGGGACGCGCCGCTCATCGCAGCCGCCCGGCCTCGCGAAGGTGATCGAAGATGAGCCGGTCCACCGCGGACACCCGGTCGCGGTCGGCGTAGCCGAGCCAGCGGATCTCCTCGATCTCGCTGCTCGCGTTGAGGGTGCCGCGGTAGCCGGCGGTGTAGCAGGTCATCCGCACCAGCGTGCCTGCGGCGTGGCCGTCCGCCTGAGCTTCGAACGTTCCCGCCGCGGCGATCGACTCCGGTGTGATCGCCACGTCGAGTTCCTCGCGGATCTCCCGGACCAGCGTGTCGCGGTCCGTTTCGCCGGGCTCGCGCTTGCCGCCAGGAAGGTAGTAGACGTCTTTGCCGCGCGAGCGCGTGCTGAGGATCCGGCCCTCCAGCAGGTGGATCCAGGCGATCTTGTCGATCATCGCGGTCCTCTTTCGTCGTCACCGGCGTTCGTCCGGTTGCGCAGCACCCGCGCCACGGCGCCCGGCGATAACCGGTCGCGCTCGAGACGGGCGATCCCGGCCCGTGCCCGCGCGGAAAAGCCGGGGATCGGCTTGGCCGGGCGGTGCGGGGTGCCGGCGCGCGGCCTAGTACTACAGGGCTAGATCGCCTTCCTGGCGGGAAAAAGCCTGGTCGCGCAGCCCGGGTCCTTCCTCGCAGCTGACGCACTGAGGGGCCTTTCGGGGTTCGTGCCGACCGGAGCGGCCAACTCGGCGGCCGGAGCGGCCAACTCGGCGGCCGGAACGGCCAACACGTTGGAGAACCCGGGCGAGTTGGCCGTTGCGGGTGTCGTGTTGGCCGCTCGGGCGATCCGCTCGCCACCGAACGGCCTCAGCCCGGCCGTAGGCAACTGTCCCTGTAGTACTAGGCGGCATCGCCCTTTCTCCTGATCTGCACACCGCTCATGATCGCAGCCGGCCGTCGTTGTGCAGGTGGTCGAAGATGAGCTGGGCCACCAGGGAAACCCGCGGCCGGTCCGCGTAGCCGAGCCAGGCGATCTCTTCGATCTCCGCGCAGGCCCGCGGCGTCCCTTCGTACTCCGCCGAGTAGGCCGTCGTGCGGACGACCGTGCCCTCCGCGTGGCCGTGGGCCTGGCCCTCGAACGTGCCGGCCGGGGTGATCGAGCCGCTGTCGATCGCCACCCCGAGTTCCTCGCGGATCTCCCGGACCAGCGTCTCGGCGTCGGTCTCGCCCGGCTCGCGCTTGCCGCCCGGCAGGTAGAACTTGTCCTTGCCGCGCGAGCGAGCCGCCAGGATGCGGCCGTCCGACACGTGGATCCAGGCGATCTTGTCGATCACGCCGGTGCCACCAGCGCCGCCAGCGCTTCATCGGTCGTCACGACCGTGCCCAGGCGCGGGAAGATCTTCGTGACGGCGTTTTCGTGCGAGATGGCGGAAAGCGCTGTCATCGCGTCCGACACCGCGACCGTGTCGTAGCCGTGGTCCGAGGCCGCGCGCAGGGTCGACTCCACACCGAATTCCGTGGCGATGCCGCTGAAAACGACCGTACGGACGCCCGCGCCGCGCAGGAACTCGTCGAGGTCCGTGCCCGCGAAGCCGCCGATCGTGTACTTCGTGACGATCTTGTCGTCGCCGGCTTCGAAGACCAGCTCGTTGCCCGGCGGGTTGTCCGGGCGGGACACCTTCACGATCACCACCGGCGCTCCGGCGCTGCGGAACGCCTCCCGCAGCCGCAGTGCGTTCGCGACGACTTCTTCGCCGCTGTACGGCGTGGTGGGCAGCGCCACGACCCGTTCCTGCAGGTCGATCAGCACAAGCGCGGACGTGGCCGGGTCGATCTTGCTCATCCCCCGATCCTAGGCGCTAGGGTCGGGTTCATGGCGAACAACAGGGAAATCGTGGTGACGGGCGGCGGCACGGGCATCGGCTACGCCGTGGCGGCGGCCTTCGCGCAGGCCGGCGAGCGCGTCACGATCACCGGGCGCCGGGAGAAGGTGCTCACCGAAGCCGCGACGCTCGCCGGCGCGCGGCCCGTCGTGTTCGACGCCGCCGACCCCGCGGCCGTCGAAGCCGCACTGGACGAGTTGCCGGATCGCGTCGACGTCCTCGTCAACAACGCCGGCGGCAACACGGATTTCCTCGACGGCGGAAGCGAAGCGGACCTGGCCGGCTTCGCGGCGGCGTTCGAGCGGAACCTGCGGTCCAATGTGGTCAGTGCCGCGCTGGTGACGCACGCGCTGCGCGACAGGCTCGCCGAGGGCGCGCGGATCGTCACCATCGGCTCGATCGCCGCGCACACCGGAGCCGGGTCCTACGGTGCCGCGAAGGCGGCTGTCGAAGCCTGGAACGCGAGCGTGGCCCGGGAGTTCGGGCCGCGCGGGATCACCGCGAACGTCGTCGCGCCGGGCCTGATCGGGGACACCGAGTTCTTCCACGGGCAGCTGAGCGACCAGCGTCGCGACTGGCTCATCGGCAACACGATGAACAAGCGCCCGGGAACGCCGGACGACGTCGTCGCCGTGGTGACGTTCTTGGCGAGCCCTGCCGCCGGGCACGTGACCGGGCAGGTCGTGCACGTCAACGGCGGGGCTTACCTGGGCAAATAGGCCCGGCACATCGGCCATTCGGCCGAGGTGAGCGCTTTCCGGGGCGCGGTTGTCCACCGGATGGCCAAAACTGACCGGCCCATCGGGCGATACCCGCAGATCACCTCCGCAATAGCTTCGGATTCCTCAAGATCCGGCGGAGGTGGACTGTTGCTCGAGCGACTGAACAACGTGAAGGTGCTCGCGGGGATCGCCGTGGTCATCGTGATCGGCGGCCTGCTCATCGCGATCGCCGTCAACAGCGACTCCGGAAGCGACAGCTGGCACGCCCAGTGCGGTTCGCCGCCGGCCGAGCCGGCGGGCAAGCAGGCGAGCGTCGTCGCGGAAGCCAGGAAGGCGTTGCTGAGCACGGGGAACGAGCCGCAGCTCGGGATCGAGATCGTCGACCTGGGAGCCTGCGTCGTGGAAACGCGGTGGAAAGCCGACCAGCCGCAGCCCGCCGCGTCCGTGGTGAAGCTGCTCATCGCCCTCGACCTGATCGACCGTTCCGGAGTGCCTTCCGGCGATGAAGCGACGGCCGTCCACAGCATGCTCGCCGCCAGCGACGATCGCGTCGCCAGCCGCCTGTGGCAGGAGAACGGCGGGCCGGACATCATCCGGCGCCAGGTCAGGGAGCTCGGGCTCACGCACACCACGCCCCCGGCCGACCCCGGCAAGTGGGGCTCCACCCGGATGTCACCCACCGACGTCGTCACGATCTACCGGTACATCACCGCCCGGCTGTCCGAAGAAGAACGCGGGTTCGTCACCGGAGCGATGGAGAACGCCCCGCGCACCGCCGTCGACGGGTTCGACCAGCACTTCGGGATCCCGCGCGGGTTCCCGGGCGCGGCCTGGGCGGTGAAGCAGGGGTGGGGCAGCTCCGATTCCCGGCGGGTGCTCAACACCACCGGGCTGGTCCGGACCGCGGCCGGTACCTACGCCGTCGCGGTGATGGCGTCCTGGAGCGACACCATCGACTGGCCCGCCGCGACCACGGCCGTGACCACCGCCGTCGGGGCGCTGAAGGGTTCGCTCAAGGCCGGCAAGGCCTGAGGCCGGAATGGATGCCGGTCCCCGGGTCGCCAGGTCGGCGATGGCGCCCGGGGACCGGCGCGATGCTGCCGCGGGAACGCTTTCTTCGGACCGCGTCCAACACGCGTCGGGGGCGGGCGAAAGCTTTGGTGCTCACCATGTTCCGCGAACCGCCACCCCGGCGGAAGTGTCCACGGCACTCGGTGGCCGTGCTTTTCGCATGATCCGGCCTGCTGATCAGGCGGGCGTGACCTTCAGCAGCTTGTCGTCCGTGCCGTCCGAGGTGGTCACGTAGAGGGCGCCGTCCGGGCCGCTGCGGACCGCGCGGAGGCGGCCGAACCGGTCGTCGAACTCCGGGGGCAGCGTGACGTCGAGGACCTTGCCCGCCGGGTCCAGGTGGTACAGCAGCAGCTTCTGGCCCTTGAGCGCCACCACGACCAGCGCGCCGTCGTTCGCGCCCCACTGGGCGCCGGTCAGGAAGGCGTTGCCGCTGATCGCCTCGGTGGTCTTACCGGACGTCCACAGTGGACTCACCGCGTCCGGGAAGCGCTTGAGGTCGGTCATCGGCACGCTCTCGTCGTAGCTTGTTTCGGTGCCGCCCTGCGACGGGTCCCAGCCGTAGTTGGCGCCCGGCTTCAGCAGGTTGACCTCGTCGTCGAACGACGGGCCGTGCTCGGCGGTGATCACCTGGCCGCTGCCCGGCCGGATCGCCACGCCCTGGACGTTGCGGTGGCCGTAGGTGTAGATCAGCCGTTCGCGCGGGTTGTTCGAGGTGATGAACGGGTTGTCCGGCAACGGTTCCCCGGTTTTCGCGTCCAGCCGCAGCACCTTGCCGCCGAGGGAGTGGCGGTCCTGCGCGATGGACGCGCGCGCGGTGTCGCCGGTGCCGACGAGCAGCGCGCCGTCCGGGGCGAACGTCGGCCGGCAGCCGGAGTGCCGTCCGCTCGGGTTCACCGGCAGCCCGGTGAGCAGGTCCTTCACCTTCGACGCGCTCGCGCCGTCGGCGGCCAGCTTCCAGGTGACCAGCCGGATGTCGACGGCCCGGCCGCCGTCCTGGTGGTCCTGGCAGGTGATGAACTCGCGGCTGGTCGCGAAGTCCGGGCTGACGACCAACCCGAGCAACCCGCCTTCGCCCTTGACCAGGACGTCGGAGAAGTCGGCACGCACCTCGGCGGCCTGGCCCCTCCGGATCAGCGCGAGCTTGCCGGGTCGCTGCGGCACGAGAATGCCGCCGTCGGGCAGGAAGCCGACGTCCCAGCCGTGCTCCAGGCCGGCTGTCACCGTCTCGACCTTGAACTTCCCGCTCGCGGTGGCCTGGGAGGCCGCCGGCGGGACGCTCTGCACGGGCTCGCTCGCCGCTCCCGAACAGCCCAGGACCAGCAGGGACACCGCACCGAGGAGACCCAGCGAACGCCGCATACGGCTCATCCTGCCATCAAGTGGTGAAATCGCCGTTCGCCGCCGAGCGCGTGAGGAAGTCCAGGTCTGCTTCGCCGGGGATGTAGTGCCCGGTGCCGGGAACCAGGTCCACGACGGCGCCCGCCGCCTCGAGCCGTCGTTTCGTCGTCGCGGAGTCGACCATGGCGTCATCGGCCCCGGCGACGGCGTACACCGGCATGGTCAGCCCGGCCAGAGCCGCGTCGCCGAAGACGGGGAACGGCCCGGTGCGGTACCGGTAGTTCGCGGCCACCAGCAGCTGCTGGGCCACGACCGGCGACGACTCAGGCTCCCCGACCGCGCCGGCAACGGCCTTCCGCCGTCCCTTCTCGCCGAGCAGCGCCAGCAGGACGGCCTTGACGACGAACCCCTTCTTCATCGGGCCGAGGCCGACCGGGCACCGCAACGCCAGTGCGGCGACGCGCTCCGGCCGCCGGATCGCGAAGTCGAGCGCGAGCCAGCCGCCGAACGACGAAGTCAGGAAGGCCGCCCGCCCGACGCCGAAGTGCGCCAGCACGGCCTCCAGCCACCGCGCGTACCGGTCACCGTCGAGCGGCGGCCGCGCTTCGGCGCTCAGCCCGGGTTCGCCGATGATGTCGACGGCGTACACCCGGAACCGCTCGGCCAGCGCCGGGATCCGGGCCGCCCACTCCGCGGAGTTGCTCCCGGAGCCGTGCAGCAGGACCAGCGCCGGGGCGCCGGCCGGCCCCGAGACCAGGACGAACGTCTCGCCTTCGGGCGTCGGGACGCGCACTTGGTCATGGGGGACGGGCCAGGTCTCGAGCGCGTCGAGGTACCGCTCGCGGAGGAGCGCAGCGCCCGCTTCGGACTTGTATATCGTCATGCAAAGTACTCTAAACCTCCGCATCAAGGGGATTAATAGGGAGTGATCAGGAACCTGGTCGCACCAGCCCGGACTCGTAGGCGAAGACGACGGCGTGCACCCGGTCGCGCAGCCGCAGCTTGCCCAGGATCCGCCCGACGTGCGTCTTCACCGTCGTCTCGCCGATGTACAGCTTCGCGGCGATCTCCGTGTTCGACAGCCCGCGCGCGATGAGGCCCAGCACGTCCTTCTCGCGTTCGGTCAGCGCCCCGAGCTTCGCGACGTCCACGGGGTCGCGGTCGTCGGCGAGGTACCGGTCGAGCAGCCGCCGCGTGACCGACGGCGACACCATCGAGTCACCCCGCAGAACGCCTCGGATCGCCACGAGCATTTCTTCCGAGGGCGCGTCCTTCACGAGAAACCCGCTGGCCCCGCCGCGCAGGGCGGCGTACGCGTACTCGTCGAGGTCGAAGGTGGTGATGATGAGGACGCGCACCTCCGGCAGTTCGCCGCAGATCCGCGCGGTCGCCGCGACGCCGTCGAGCACCGGCATCCGGACGTCCATCAGCACCAGATCGGGCCGGAGCTCCCGCGCAAGGGTGATGGCTTCTTCGCCGTTGGCGGCCTCGCCCACGACGGTGAGGTCGTCTTGGCTTTCGACGATCATGCGCAGGCCGACGCGGACGAGCTGCTGGTCGTCGCAGAGGAGGATGCGGGTGGTCACGGGCTCACCACCAGGCTCGCGGACACGCGGTACCCGCCTCCGGGGAGCGAGCCGGTTGTCAGTTCGCCGTGGTACATCTCGACACGCTGGCGCATTCCGGCGAGGCCGCGGCCCGACGACGGCAGTGCCGGCGCCGGGGGTGAATGGCCGCCCGTGTTCGTCACCTCGATGCGGACCTCCGGTGGCTCGAAGGTGATGCCGACGCGGCCGGTCGCGTCGGACGGGGCGTGCTTGATCATGTTGGTCAGTGCCTCCTGGACGATCCGGTACGCCTGCAGCGCGGCGCTCGCGGGCAGGGTGCCCGGGTCGCCGGTGACGTCGAGGGTGACGTCGCGGCCGGACTGGTCGACGAGGTCGCGCAGTTCGGCGAGCGTCGGCTGG
Source organism: Amycolatopsis sp. lyj-109 (assembly GCF_046548995.1). Lineage (NCBI taxonomy): Bacteria > Bacillati > Actinomycetota > Actinomycetes > Pseudonocardiales > Pseudonocardiaceae > Amycolatopsis > Amycolatopsis sp. lyj-109. The sequence goes on along the minus strand of NZ_JAJPWR010000007.1, from coordinate 223,551 downwards.
GGGGTGCGCGCCGCCTGGCCGGCGTGCAGGACTTCGAGGAGCCGGCGCAACTCGGCCAGCGCGTCCCGGCCCGTGTGGACGATCGTGTCGAGCGTGCGGTCGACGGCGGCCGGGTCGCGGTGGCGGGCGAGCTTCGCCCCTTCGGCGTTCAGCACGATCACGCTGATGCTGTGCGCCAGGACGTCGTGCAGCTCGCGCGCGATCCGGGTGCGCTCTTCCGCGACCGCCGCGCGGGTCTGGGCTTCGTCGCGTTTCTCCTCTTCCGCGGTGAGCTGTCCCTTGGCGCGGAAGAACTCTCCGAGCGCCCAGGCCGCGATGTGCAGGGGAACGATCGCGACGATCGTGAGGGTCGGATTCTGGGTCGACGGGCCCCAGCTGAACCCCCACAAGGCGTCGAGCGCCAGGATGGCGGCCGCGGTCAGCGCGGCGGACCGGCGGTCGCCGCGCTGCACGAGGGTGAAGAGGACGACCGCCATGCCCAGCTCGGCGCGGCCGCGGTCGTAGGCCCAGATTTCGTTGGTGTACGCGACCAGGGTGCCGGCGAGGATCAGCAGCGCGACGGTGCGCGGGAACCGGCGGCGCACCAACAGCGGGAGCAGGAACACCATCGGGATCGCCCGCACGGTCCACGAACCCTGGCCCACCCAGTTCGGCGCGAGGAAGACGAACACGGCGTACAGCGGCAGGTCCACCGTCCACCGGTGCCTGCGCATCCACACGACGAGTCGTTCCATGCCACCGAACGTAGTGCCGGGGGTGGGGCCGGGTCGTCATCCCTTCGGCCCCGATCGAGTCCTCCCTTGGGAGGACAAATCCGGTCGGCCCGGCGGATTCGCGGCCGGTCCCGCCGTTCCTAGCGTCGGGATCATGTCGATCACCAGGGAATTCCTCCGCCACCCCGTGCTGACGGGCGCGATCGCGCCGAGTTCGCCGCGGCTGGCCGAAGAGATGACAGCGGGCCTCGGCCTGGAACGCGCGTCGTGCGTCGCGGAACTCGGGCCGGGCACCGGTGTGTTCACCGAAGCGGTTCTCGCGCTGCTTCGCCCCGAAGCGCGCTTCACGGCCATAGAGATCAACCCGCGTTTCGCGGCCGGCCTGAGCGAGCGCTTTCCCCAGGTCGACGTCGTCACCGGCTCGGCGGAACACCTGGCCGTGGCGAACGTCGACGTCGTCGTCTCCGGGCTGCCGTGGACGGCCATGACCGCGATCCGGCAGCGGCACATCCTCGACGCGGTCACCGCAGCACTCGCCCCGAACGGCCGGTTCACGACGTTCGCGTACGCCCATGCGGCCTGGACGCCACCCGCCCGCCGCTTCGCCGCGTCGCTGCGAAACCGGTTCGCGGTCGTGGAGCGCACGCAGGTCGTCTGGGGCAACCTGCCGCCCGCGTTCGTCTACCGCGCGGCGCTGCCGGTGGCGGTGGGGAGGGCCCGGCGTGGACAGCCTGCTGCGGCCTCTGCTTGACGCGCCCCCGGTGGTCGTCTACCTGGTCTGCGCGCTGGTCATCACGGCGGAAACCGCGCTGCTGCCGGGAATCGTGCTGCCGACGTTGTCGACGCTGCTGCTGATGGGCTTCCTCTCCGAGCGGGGCACGCTCCACCTCGGACTCGCTTGGGTGGTGGCCGTCGCCGCGGCCGTCCTCGGCGACCAGCTCGCGTACCTCGAGGGACGTCGCTGGGGGCCGCGGCTGTCCCGCCGCGTCGGCCGGAAGCGCTGGGAGCGCGCGGAAACGGCCGTCGCGCGCTACGGCGTCCCGGCGGTGGTCGCGGGGCGCTGCCTGGCGGGCCTCCGGACGCTGGTGCCGCGCGTCGCGGGCTCGGCGGCGATGCCGTACCGCCGGTTCGCGGCGGGCAGCGTGGCGGCGGCGGTGCTGTGGGCGAGCGTGGAACTGCTGGTCGGTCACACGACGGCGCTGATGGTCTGAAGCCGTTCCGCGGTCTCGGCGTCCGCCGGCAGGAACGTCTCCAGCTTCAGCTCCGACACGGTCACGTCCGCCGCCGTCGCGAACGTCGTGATCGCCGTGATCAGCCGCAGTTCGCCGGCCGAGGTGGCCAGCCGGACCGGCACCGCGAACCCGAGGTGCTCCGGGCCCGGCGGGGACGACGGCGGCAGGTACCCCTCCAGCTCGGCGAGCTGGGCGGCCAGCCGGTCGTCCGGGGTGCGGGCCAGGTCGTTGCGGAGGCGTTCGAGGATGTGCCGCGCCCAGTCGTCGAGGTTGGCCACGCGCGGCGCCATCCCGCGCGGGTGCAGCGCGAGCCGCAACGTGTCGACCGGTTCGCGCAGCAGTTCCGGCGCCACACCCTCGGTGAGCAGCCGGAACCCGTCGTTCGCCGCGACCAGCACGCCGTAGCGGTCGACGACGATCGCGGGGTAGGGCCGGTGGCCGTCGAGCAGCCGTCGCAGCCCGTCGAGCACCGGCCGGATCGCCGGGTCGTCGAGCCGCGTTTCGGGGTACGTCGGCGCGTAGCCGGCGGCGTGCAGCAGGCCGTTGCGTTCGCGCAGGGGCAGCTCGAGGGACTCGGCGACGCGCAGGACCATGCCGCGGCCGGGCACCGAACGCCCGCTTTCCATGAAGCTGACGTGCCGCTGCGTCGTGCCCGCGCGCAGGGCGAGGTCGAGCTGGCTGATCCGCCGCCGGGTGCGCCAGTCCTTGAGCGCCGTTCCGAAGTCCACGGGTCCATCCTGCTCGGCCGGTCCATTCCCCGCGGGGAATTGAGGGCATACCCCGGTTCGGCGACGCTTCGGCCATGACGAACTACGGCCTGGTCATCCCGACCTACCAGCCCATCCTCGATGCCGGGCGGACCGCTGCCGAGCTGGTCGGCACCGCCGTCGAAGCCGAACGCCTCGGGCTCGACTCGGTCTGGGTCGGCGACACCCTCGCGCGGGCTCCGCTCGACGCCCTCACCGTCCTGGCCGCCTTCGCCGCCCGGACGCACCGGGTGACGCTGGGGACGTCGGCGCTGCTCCCGGCGCTGCGGAACCCGATCCTGACGGCGAACCAGCTGCTCAGCATCGATCTGCTCAGCGAAGGACGGCTCACCGTGGCCGTCGGCGCCGGGTTCTCCGGGCGCAGCGAGCCGGAGTTCGCGTTCGCGGGCGTGCCGTGGGCGCGCCGCCGGGCCCGGCTGGACGACATCGTGGCGCTCTGGCGCGCGGCCTGGAGCGGCGCAACGTCCTTCCACGGCTCGGTGCTGCACCACGACTCGCTGCCGGTGTTCCCCGCCTCGGCTCGCCCGGGTGGCCCGCCGGTGTGGCTGGCGGCGTACACGCCGGGCGCGCTGGAGCGGGCCGGCCGGCTGTACGACGGCTGGCTGCCCTACCCGCCCGACCCCGTGGACTACGGCTCGGGCCTGGCGGCCATCCGCGCCACGGCGTCACGCCCGGTGACCCCGGCGCTGTTCGCGACGGTCCTGGTCGAGGACGATCCGGCGCGCGGAAGTGAGCTGCTGGAGGAGTACTGCCGGCGCAACTACGGGATGCCGGCGAGCTTCGTCCAGGGCATCCAGATGCAGGTGACCGGCAGTGCCGTGGAAGTGGCGGAGCGGCTGCGGAAGTACGAAGGGGTGGAGCACTTCCTGCTGCGCGTCGCGAGCACGGACCCGAAGGTGTTCGACGAGCAGCTGCCCCGCCTCGCGGAGGTGGTGGAACTGCTGCGCGACCAGCCGTGATCGGAAACCTGTCGGGGGTGGCACGTAGGCTGGGACCGTGACCGACGCTCCACTGTCCGGACTCCTCACCGCCATCCTTCCCGACCCGGCCCTGCGCGGTGTGGTCGAGCGCGCCGGCGCGCCGTTGCTCGAGCTGCAGGGCCCGATCGCCGCCCGGCAGCTCGTCGCGGCCGCCGTCGCCGCCGATGCCGGTGCCGCCAAGCCCGTGCTCGCCGTCACCGCCACCGGCCGGGAGGCCGACGAGCTGACCGCCTCACTCGGTGCGCTCCTGGGCAAGCACCGAGTCGCCGACTTCCCGAGCTGGGAAACGCTCCCGCACGAACGCCTCTCCCCGCGCGCGGACACCGTCGGCCGCCGCCTGGAGGTGCTGCACCGGCTGAAGACCGGGGACGATGACCTGCGCGTCGTCGTCGCGACGGTCCGCAGCCTGATCCAGCCCATGGCGCCCGGTCTCGGGTCCCTCGCCCCGGTCGACCTCGTCGTCGGCGAAGAACAGAGTTTCGAGGGCCTGCTCGAACGGCTGGTCGAGCTGGCGTACACCCGCGTCGACATGGTCGAGAAGCGCGGCGAGTTCGCCGTCCGCGGCGGCATCCTCGACCTCTTCGGGCCCACCGCGCAGCACCCCGTCCGCGTCGAGTTCTGGGGCGACGAGGTCAGCGAGATCCGCGCGTTCGCCGTCTCCGACCAGCGGTCGCTGCCCGGCGAGATCCCGCGGGTCACCGCGCCGCCGTGCCGCGAGCTGCTGCTCACGCCGCCGGTCAAGGAGAAGGCCGCGGAGCTGGCGAAGACGTACGAGGCCGACGCGCACCTGGCCGAGATGCTCACCAAGCTCGCCGACGGCATCCCCGTCGAGGGCATGGAGGCACTCATCCCGGTGCTCTGCGAAGACGAGCTCGAGGTGCTCACCGACGCGATGCCGGTGGGCACCCACGTCCTGCTCACCGACCCGGAGAAGATCCGCGCCCGCGCCGCCGACCTCGTCCGCACCGGCCAGGAGTTCCTCGAAGCGTCCTGGACGACGGCCGCGGCGGGCGGCCAGGCCCCGATCGACCTCGGCGCGTCGGCCTACCGCGGGCTCGACGAAATCGCGTCACACGCGCAGGACACCAAGCGCGCCTGGTGGACGCTGACCCAGCTGACCAGCGAAGACCCCGACGTCTACCGCGTCTCGATCGAGGCGGCGCCCGCCTACCGCGGCGAGCTCGAGCGCGCGACGGCGGACCTGCGCGCGCACACCGCGTCGGGCGGCACGGCGGTGCTCGTCGTCGCCGGCCAGGGCACCGCGGCGCGCGCGGTGGAGCAGCTCTCGGCCGCCGACGTCCCGGCGACCCAGGCCGGTGACGGCCTCACCGGAGTGCCCGCCCCGGGCATGGTCACGGTCACCTGCGGTGGCCTCACCGACGGTTTCCTCTCGCCGGAGCGCGCACTGGTCGTGCTGAGCGAAGCGGACCTCACCGGCCGCGGCGCCGGCGCCGGAACGTCCACAAAGGACCTGACCAGCAAGATGCCGTCCCGGCGGCGCAATGCGGTCGACCCGCTGGCGCTGAAGGCCGGTGACTACGTCGTGCACGAGCAGCACGGCATCGGCCGGTTCGTCGAGATGGTTCAGCGCACGGTCGCCGGCGCGACCCGCGAGTACCTGCTGCTCGAGTACGGCTCGTCCAAGCGCGGGCACCCGGGTGACCGCCTGTTCGTGCCGACCGACCAGCTCGACGAGGTGTCCAAGTACGTCGGCGGCGAGCTGCCCACGCTGAACAAGCTCGGCGGCTCCGACTGGAAGAACACCAAGGCCAGGGCCAAGAAGGCGGTCAAGGAGATCGCCGCCGAGCTGGTGCAGCTCTACGCCGCGCGCCAGGCCGCGCCCGGGCACGCGTTCGGGTCGGACACGCCGTGGCAGGGTGAGCTGGAAGACGCCTTCCCGTTCACGGAGACGAACGATCAGCTCGCCGCGATCGACGAGGTCAAGGCCGACATGGAACGCGGCGTCCCGATGGACCGCGTCATCTGCGGCGACGTCGGCTATGGCAAGACCGAAATCGCCGTCCGCGCCGCGTTCAAGGCGGTCCAGGACGGCAAGCAGGTCGCGGTCCTCGTCCCGACGACGCTGCTCGCCCAGCAGCACCTGAACACGTTCCACGAACGCATGCGTTCCTTCCCGGTGACGATCAAGGGCCTGTCCCGGTTCACGAACAAGACCGAGTCCGACCTCATCCTGGAGCAGCTCGCCGAGGGCGAGGTCGACATCGTCATCGGCACGCACCGCCTGCTGCAGACCGGCATCCGCTACAAGGACCTCGGTCTGGTCATCGTCGACGAGGAGCAGCGCTTCGGCGTCGAGCACAAGGAGCACATCAAGGCGCTGCGCACCCACGTCGACGTGCTCACGATGTCCGCGACGCCGATCCCGCGCACGCTGGAGATGTCGCTGGCGGGCATCCGCGAGATGTCGACGATCCTGACCCCGCCGGAGGACCGCCACCCGATCCTGACCTACGTCGGCACGTACGACGACAAGCAGGTCGGCGCGGCGATCCGCCGCGAGCTGCTGCGCGACGGCCAGGTGTTCTACGTCCACAACCGCGTCTCGTCGATCGAGAAGGCGGCGCGGCACATCCGGGAGCTGGTGCCGGAGGCGCGCGTCGTCACCGCACACGGCCAGATGAACGAGGACAAGCTCGAAAAGATCATCCAGGGTTTCTGGGAGAACGAGTACGACGTCCTGGTGTGCACCACGATCGTCGAGACCGGGCTGGACATTTCGAACGCGAACACGCTGCTGGTCGAGCGCGGTGACCTGCTGGGGCTGGCGCAGCTGCACCAGCTGCGCGGCCGGGTCGGGCGAGGGCGCGAGCGCGGGTACGCCTACTTCCTGTACCCGCCGGAAGCGCCGTTGACCGAGACCGCACACGACCGGCTGGCGACGATCGCCCAGAACACCGAACTCGGCGCGGGCATGGCGGTCGCGATGAAGGACCTCGAAATCCGCGGCGCGGGCAACATCCTCGGTGCGGAGCAGTCCGGGCACATCGCGGGCGTCGGCTTCGATCTCTACGTGCGGCTGGTCGGCGAAGCGGTCGACGCGTTCAGGCGACACGCGGGCGCGGAGACGGCGGAGGACGAGGAGCTGGCGGATGTCCGCGTCGACCTCCCGATCGACGCGCACATCCCGCACGACTACGTCCCGGGGGAGCGGCTGCGGCTGGAGGCGTACCGCAAGATCGCGGCGGCGCCGGACACCGAGGGCCTCGACGCGGTCCGCGAAGAGCTGATCGACCGCTACGGCCAGCCGCCGGCGCCGGTCAATCGGCTGCTGTCGGTGGCCAAGTTCCGGCACACGTGCCGCGAGGCGGGCGTGACGGAGGTGGCGGCCCAGGGCAACACGATCCGGTTCGCGCCGCTGCCGCTGCTGGACTCGCAGATGGTGCGGTTGAAGCGGCTGTACCCGAAGGCGGTGTACAAGGCGGTGACGAACACGGTGTCGGTGCCGAAGCCGACGGAGGGCCCGGCGGGTGGCCGGATCGGCGCGCCGACGTTGCGCGACGAGCAGTTGCTGGACTGGTGCACGAAGCTGCTGGTGCAGCTGACGAAGAAACCCGCGGCGGTCTAGCGGCGGAACGTGAAGGCGCCCGGAGAAACGGCGGGTGCGGCGGCGCGCCGGAAGGTCTTGAATGACTCATTCAGGACCGCCGGTGTCCTGAATGAGTCATTCAAGACACCTGCGGAAGCGACCTTGCCGGAACGCTGCCGAATTCCTGCCGAATCCCTGGCGTCAGCCGACTTCGCTGAACATCGGCGGCATCGGCTCCGCCAGCCCCATCCGCACCGACTCCACCGGTACCGGAACCGCGCCGGCCCCGGCCATCGGCAACGGCCGGGGTTTCCGCGGCATGCGCGACCCCGCGCCGCCGCCCCTCCCCGGGTACACCAGCAGCCCCCGCGCCGGATCCGGGACCGCGTCGAGCGCCGCCGTCACGGCCGGCAAGGCCCGGAACGCGTCACGGCGCTCCTCCGTCGCGAACTCGATCTCCAGCACCACGCCCCACCGGTGCTCGTGCCAAACCCACTGCTCCGCGCCGTTCGTCAGCGCCGCTTCGGTGAGTGCGTCCCCTTGAGCCAGGCGCCACAGCGAAGCCGAATGCTCCCCGTCGAACACTTCGATGGTCAGCCAATGGTCCATAAGTCGACATTACCGCCGTGGTGACCCCATGGGTGTTGCGTTTCGGGGGCGATGGTGTGAGAGGGTATGGCCTGTGATGCGGATCATGGGGCGCCCTCGCGCGCTGGTCGCGGTCGTTGCCGGTGCTCTTCTGCTCGCCGGGTGCGGCTCGGGCCCCAGCCAGGTCGGCAGCGCCGTCGTCGTCGGCGACCGGTCGGTGCCCCTCGACCAGGTCCAGTCGATGATCGACCAGGCTCTCCGCGAACACCCGTACGCGCAGAAACTCGCCACCGAGCACAAGCTCGACCTGCTGGGCCGCGAGATCGTCCGGCAGAGCGTCCTCCACGAGCTGACCCTGCGCGCGACCAAGCAGGAGAACCTCGTCGTCGACCAGGCGAAGGTCGCCGGGCTGGCCGCGCAGGTGCCCAACGCGCCGGTGGCGGACACCGGGCAGGGCGACCAGGTCGCCGTCACCCAGATCGTCTCGCAGCTGCGCGACCGCAACGAGGTCGCGAGCGACCTCGTGCTGGAGCAGCAGTTCGCCCAGAAGCTGCTGCCGAAGCTGTCGGTCGGCGCGGACTACGTCGGCATCAGCGCGACCGCCGACAACGACCAGGCGGCCCGTGCCCGCGCCTTCGACCTCGCGAAGGAGTTCGCCGACAACCCCGGCAAGGTCCAGGGGGTCGTCCAGCAGGCGCAGCAGGAAGGGCAGCAGGCCCAGCAGACCGGGCAGCCCGGCCCCAGCGGGTACTCCGCCGGCCAGGCCGCCGAACTCTTCGGCGCCTCGCAGTACCTCGGCCTGGCGTCGACCGCGCTCTTCGGCTCTGAAAAGAACAGCGTCGTCGTCTTCCAGGCGCAGAAGCCGCAGCGCCCGGACTGGTTCGTCTTCGTCATCCGCGCCCGCGGCACCGACCAGGCCGTGCCGGCCGACCAGGAAGCGCAGAAGCCGACGGACGCGCAGCTGACCGCGATCGGCACCCGGCTGCTGCAGCCGTACCTCGGCCAGAGCGGCCTGCGGGTCAACCCGCGTTACGGCGTGTGGGATGTTGTGGGCATGAACCTCGTGCCGAACTCCGACGCCACCCAGGGCGTCGTGCTGCCCATCCGCGGTGCCGCGCCCGCGCAGCAGTGAGCACGGGTGTCGTCGTAGTCGTCCGCGGGACGACGCTGCCCGGTGCGGCGCTCAAGATCCTGCGTGAGTCACCCGCTGTCTACGCGGCCACGGACGTCGACCCGGCCGCGTTCGGCGTCCCGCCCGTCATCGAGGCGCCTTCGCTGAAGGGCGTCGTGCTGCTCGCCGGGTCCCGGGACGAGCCCGCGGCGTCGCTGCTCATCGCGACCGGCGCGGACGTCATCGAGACGCCGGTGCCGCCCTTGGTCGAGGCCGCCGACGTGATGGACCGGCTCCGGTCGCCGGGCGGCTGCCCGTGGGACGCGGTGCAGACGCACGATTCGCTGCGGCAGTACCTGGTCGAGGAGACCTACGAGCTGCTCGACGCCATCGAGGAAGGCGATCGCGAGGCGCTGCGCGAAGAGCTCGGTGACGTCCTCCTGCAGGTGCTCTTCCACGCGCGGGTCGCGGCCGAGGACGCGGACGATCCGTTCGGCATCGACGACGTCGCCGCGGCGCTGGTCGCGAAGCTGGTCGGCCGGCACCCGCACGTCTTCGCCGACGCCGACCAGGTGCACACCGTCGAGCACCAGAACGTCAAGTGGGAAGAGCTGAAGCAGCGCGAGAAGCAGCGTCGATCCATTGTGGACGGCGTGGCGCTCGGCCAGCCCGCGGTCGCGCTGGCGGGCAAGCTGGGGCAGCGCTCCGGGCGCGCGGGCATCCCGCTCGACCTCTTCCCCGAAGGGGTCGGGGTGGCCGCCCAGCTGTTCCGCATCGCGGCCACCGCGCGCCGGGCGGGTGTCGACGCCGAGGGTGAGCTGAGGGCGTTGGGGAAGCAGTTCGCGAAGGACATCCAGGCCGCCGAGGAGGCCGCCCGCGACGCCGGGCTGGAGCCGACGACCCTGGAAGCGGACGGCTGGCGGAAGTTCTGGCCCGTCCGACCGATGTGACGCAGCACACGTCCGGGTGAGAACCGGTTCCGGTCATCCGGCGTCTTGCCCGGTGTGAGACACCTGCCGCTGGAGGACGCCGACGAGGAACACCTCGTCCGGCGCACGGCCAAGGGCGACCGCGCGGCGTTCGAGGAGTTCTACCGCCGCACGGCGCCCTGGCTCGCCGTGCGCCTGCGCCGCCGGTGCGCGGACGAGCAGATCGTCGCGGAGGTCATGCAGGAGACGTTCCTGGCCGTCTGGCGGGCGGCGGCGTCGTTCGCGGGCGCGGCCACCGGCGGGAGCGCGGTCGGCTGGGTCTGGACGATCGCCGCGCGCCGGCTGGTCGACGCGTTCCGGCGCCGGGCCCACCACGCGCAGCTGCCGCCGGAGGTGGCCCTCGACGCGGCACCGGCGGCAGCCGCCGAGGACGAGCTCCTGGCGGCGACGATGGGCGACGAGGTCGGCGCCGCGCTGCGCGACCTCGCGCCGGAGCTGCGCGCGGTGCTGCAGGCGATGGTGCTCGACGGGCTGACGGTTCGGGAGACGGCGGTGTTGCTGGGATTGCCGGAGGGGACCGTGAAGACCCGGGCACGGCGGGCGCGGATCGCGTTGCGGGAGGCCCTGTCATGACGGCTCGCGAGATCGCCGTCCTGCCGGGGTTGCCGGAAGGGACCGTCAAGACCCGCGTGTGCCGGGCGCGGATCGCGTTGCGGGAGGCAGTGTCATGAACCATGCGCCGGAGCGGCTCATCGCCGCGTACGTGGCGGGCGAAGTTCTCCCGGGAGACCAGCTGTGGGGTCTCGAGGCCCACCTCGAGGCGTGCCGCGGCTGCCGGGCGCGGCTGGCCGAGGTGGCGCCGGTCCAGCCGGTCGTGGACCTGGTCTGGGACCGGGTCTCGACCGAGGTCCGGCGGCCGGTCGTCCCGCGGAGGCGGCGGCGCCGGTGGCTCGGCACCTGGGTCACGCCGGCGATGGCGCCGTGGCTGGCGATGATCGTGGCCGTCACGCTGGCCGCGGTCCTGCTCGACAGCGTCTGGCACGCGGTGCTCCGCGTGCCGGCCGTGCAGCTCTTCGCCCCGGTGCTGCCGGTGCTCGGCGTCGCCGCGTCGTGGGCGCGGGGTCTCGATCCGGCCTATGAGGTCGTCACCGCGAGCCCGCGGGCGGGGCTCTACCTGATCGTCCGGCGGACCGTCGCGGTGCTCGCCGTCGTCCTGCCGGTGCTGGGGGTCGCCGGGTGGCTGACCGGCACCCAGCCGGCGCTCTGGCTGCTGCCGAGCCTGGCCTTCACCACCGGCACGCTCGCGCTCGGCGGGCTGGTCGGCGTCAGCCGGGCGGCGTACGCGCTGGTCGCGGTGTGGGTGGCGGTCGTCGTGCTGCCGGGGTTCGGCCGGCCGGGGCAGGTGTTCGCGCTCGGCACCGGCGCGCTGCCGGTGTGGGCCGGGGTCTTCGTGCTGACCACGGTGGTCGTCGCCCTGCGCGGGCCGGCGTTCACCCGGCTCGGCGCACGTCACTAGGTCTTCAGGTCTTCAGGGAGGAAAAGCATGCGGGCAGTAGGGGCCGCCGAGGTCGCACCTTCGACGTACGCCTGGGAAATCCAGGCGGAGGCGCTGAAGGTACGGGTGGGGCGGCAGACGATGGCCGTGGACGGGCTGGACCTGTCCCTCGGCAAGGGCGTGCACGGGCTGCTCGGCCCGAACGGCGCGGGCAAGACGACGCTGATCCGGGCCCTGGCGACGGTGCTCCGGCCGGCGTCGGGCCGCCTGTCGCTGCTCGGCACGCAGGCCGGCGGACGCTCGGGCCAGCGTGAGCTGCGCCGCCGGATCGGGTACCTGCCGCAGAACTTCGGGTACTACAAGCGGTTCACCGTCCGCGAGTTCGTCGAGTACCTGGCCTGGCTCAAGGAGATGTCCAAAGAGGACATCCCGGGGGCGGTCCAGCGGGCGGTGGAGCGGGTCGGCCTGGCCGACCGCGCGGACGATCGCATGAAGACGCTGTCGGGCGGCATGGTCCGCCGGGTGGGCATCGCCCAGGCGATCGTCAACGACCCGGAAATCCTGCTGCTCGACGAGCCGACGGCCGGCCTCGACCCGGCGCAGCGGGTCCGCTTCCGCGAGCTGGTCCAGGAACTGGGCCGCGACTCGTGCGTGCTGATCTCGACGCACCTGGTGGAGGACGTCGCCACGGCGTGCACGGACGTCGTGCTGTTCGCGGCGGGCAAGCTGGTGTTCCAGGGAACGCCGGACGGGCTGGCCGCCGCGGGCACCACCGAGCATGTGGGCGACAGCCCGATCGAGCGCGGCTATTCGGCGCTGCTGAGCCACGAGCCGGGCCGGGAGGCGTGGTGATCTTCCGCATCGAACTGCGGCGCTCGATCGCGCCCTGGGCAGGCCTCGCGCTCGTCGTCCTGGCGCTCGGGTTCCTCTTCCTGCTCTCGGGGCCCTGGTGGAAGGTTCCCGCGCCCTGGACCGCGAACACCACCACGACCGCGCTCTGGGTCCGGTTCCTGCTCCAGTTCCTCTGGCCCGTCGTGGTCGGGGCCGGGGCCATCCAGGGCATGCGCGACAGGCGGTCCGGGATGACCGAGCTGCTGGCCACCACGTCGCGGCCCGCGTGGCAGCGTGCGCTCCGGCTGGCCGGCGCCGTCGCCGCGCTGACCGGACTCGGCTACCTGGTCGTGTTCGGCGTCGGCGTCGCCGAAGTCCTGGCCCACGACGGGTTCGTCTCGGCCGGCCTCGTCCCCGTCGTCGGCGTCGGGGTGCTCGGTGTGGTCGCCGGGAGCTGGCTGGGGCTGGCCGTCGGGCGGCTGCTGCCGCACCCGCTGACCGCGCCCGGGCTCGCCGTGCTCACCCTCGTCGCGACGACCCTCTGCTGGATGTCACTCGAACCGGACCTGGAAACCGTCCTGCCCCGCCGGGTCGGTCCGCTGGCGCCGGCGCTGGCCGAGCCGCGGGGTTCGATGGTGACGACCGCGGTGTCACTCGACGCCGGGCAGGCGGTGTGGTTCCTCGGCCTCGCCGTCACCGGGTTCCTGCTGCTGTCGGTGCAGTCCGTGCGCGCGCGGCTGCTGAGCCTGCTGCCGCTCGTCGCCGGGGTCGCCATCGCGCTGCCGCTGTTCCCGGCGGAGATCCTCACTTCCGACAGCTTCGCGGCTCGCAAGGTCTGCGACGGGCCGATCTGCGTGGCGGAACTGCACCGGGACCGGCTGGCCGCGTTGGCCGGCCCGGGTCGTGAAGCACTCGCCATGCTGGCGAAGCTGCCCGGCGCGCCGACGCGGGTCGAGGAGCAGGTCGCGCCCTCCCCGGTCGAACGCCCTCCGCGTGACTCCGGCGTCGTCTACCTCGACTTCCAACGCAACGACATCCTGCTGAGGGCGGACGCGAGCGACCTGCGGCTGGCCGTGCTGTCCGGGGCGGGCGTGCCGCCCTGCCTGCCGCCGAGCCACGCCGACGTGTCCGACGTGGGCGCCCGGATGATCGCGGCGGCGTACTTCACCGGGGAGCTGAAAACGCTGCCCGAGTTCGCCAGGAACTGGTTCAAGACCCGATCCGGTCCGATCGAGCAGGCCTGGCAGAAGTTCCAGGCCCTGCCCGCGGACGTCCGGTTCGCGCGGGTCGTCGCGCTGCGCCAGGCGTTGCTGACGTGCCAGGGCGACCCGCTCGACACGCTGGTGCCGGGAGCTGCCCAGTGAGGTGGGCGGTGCTGTACGCCCGCTCGCGTCAGCTGCCGGCGGCGTTCGGGGCGCTGCTGGTGGCGACGTCCGGGGTGTGGTTCCTGGGCCGGGACTCCTGGAACGGCGTCCTCGTCGCGCTGGCGCTGACCACGGCGGTGGCGGTGGCGGCGATCGGGCTCAGCGGCCAGGACCCCGACCTCGACCGGACGGCGGCCCTCCCGTGGCCGGTCCGGCGGTTCGCCCACGTGGCGCTGATCGCGGTCGTGGCCGGGGCGGTGGTGCTGGGGGTGCAGGAGCTGGGCCCGTCGGCGGTCGCCGCGTCGGTCATCGTCCGCGACGCGGCCGGTCTCGCGGGTTTGGCGGGCTTGGCGGCGACGGTCGCGGGCGGCCAGTTCGGCTGGACGCTCCCGCTGGCCTGGTGCGCGGTCGCCCCGTTCGTCCCGAACGACTCGTCGACGGCGAGCCAGGTGCTGACCTGGCTCCTGCAGCCGCCGGGGACTGCGGTGGCGACCTGGACGGCGGTGGTCCTGGCGAGCGGCGGAGCCGTGACACACACCGCCTGGGGAGGTCGCCGGTAGTCGTGAGTGGTAAGTAGGGTTCTGGCGAACGCCCACGTTGTCAGTAGGGCCAATTCACCGCCCGGAACGGCCAATTCACGCACCGGAACGGCCAACTCGCCGGTGGGTGTGGGTGAGTTGGTCGTTCCGGTTGGTGAGTTGGCCGCCGGGGGCTGCCTGGGTGCGTTCCCGGCCACGGCAGACTCAGACGCTGCGGACGTTCATCTTCAGTTCGTACGGCTCCTGGTCCCAGTTCTCGACGCCGAACGCGAGGATGCGCTCCGGGTGGACGCGGAGCACCGCGTCGTCGAAGTGGACGTCCGGGAGGTGTTCGTACTGCCCCTGCGGGATTCCGACGTCCACCAGGGCCTCCGCGCGGCCCCGGATCTCCAGGCAGCGGACCCGCCACGGGTTCGTCGAGGGGACGTCGTCGACGACGAGGGCGACGCGGTCGTTCGTCGCGATGTTGCGGAACTTCTTGGTTTCGCGCAGGTTGTGCCCCGTGATGTCGATGGCCTTCTCGTCCGGGTTGTACCGGAAACCGACCGGGTTCACCTGCAGGGTCCCGTCCGGCTGCTGGGTCGCCAGGCGGCCCAGCAGCTGGTCGGTGAGGTAGGCGAGCTCTGCTTCGGTAAACATGCCCGGATTGTCCAACTTCAAGTTCCCTTGAAGTCAAGCTCCGAGGATCATCGACGCGAACCGCGCCCCGATCCGGCGGTGGGCCGCGGGCGACGGGTGGAGGTCGTCCGGCAGCGGGAGGTCCGCGAAGTCCGCTTCGCCGTACAGCGAAAGGCCGTCGAGGTATCGCAGGTTCGGGTCGTCGGCCTGCCGCTGCGCCGAGATCCGGGCCAGCTCGGCCCGGATGACCTCCAGCGTCAGCTTGCCCGCCGCCCGCTCGGCCGGGTCGCCGGTCGCGCGGAACCGGACCACGCCCGCGGCCAGCGCTTCGTGGTCGAAGTCGCCCGGCCCCGGCGTCCGCTCGTGGATCGGGCAGTACAGCGGCGAGACGACCACGAGCGGGGTGTCCGGGTGGCCGTCGCGGATCGTGTCGAGGAACCCGTGCACCGCGGGCCCGAACGCGCGCAGGCGCATCAGGTCCGCGTTGACCACGTTGATGCCCAGCTTCACGCTGATCAGGTCGGCGGGCGTGTCGCGCAGCGCCCGCGCGGTGAACGGGTCGAGCAGGGCGTTGCCGCCGAAGCCGAGGTTCACCAGCTCGACGCCCGCCGCGGTGGCGGCGAGCGCCGGCCAGGTCGTCGCGGGGCTCGCCGCGTTCGAGCCGTGGCTGATCGAGCTGCCGTGGTGCAGCCACACCCGGCCTTCGGGCGCGGCCTCGACCGGTGCGTCGGTGCGCAGGGCGACAAGCTCGGTGAGTTCGTTGTGCGGCAACCAGATTTCGACGTCCTTGGGCTGCCCGCTCAGCCCGGCGAACCGGACGACACCAGGGGAACCCTCGGTGAGCGAGGATGCTCCGGTCGCCATGTCGACGTTGAGGGTGTGGCCGCCGCCCACGCTCGCCTGAGCGACCAGCGAGCCGTCGACGAGCAGGTCGTAGACGCCGTCCGGCCGCGGCGGGGCGCCGGCGTACACCTGCTTGGTCCGCAGCGTCTCCAGCTCGATGACGTCCGCCCGGGTCCGGAACCGCAGCCGGACGCCGGCGGGCTGCGCCTCCGCCATGGCGAGCCGCGGGTCGCTGTTCTGCGCCCGCGCGCGAGCCGGGAGCCGGTGGGGCACCAGGCCGCGCTCGGTGCGTTCGAGTTCGAGTGCGCCGCGGACGAGGCCCGCGGTCAGGGGAATGTCGATCACGACCGTGGCCAATCCTGCAGGAGGGAGTCGAGTGCGGTGAGGATGCGGACCCAGCTCTCGGGCGCGGCAGGGGAACTGTGGTCGAACCCGCCCTGGGTTTCGAGGCTGACGAACCCGTGGAAGACGCTGCCCAGCAGCCGCACGGCGTGCGTCTCGTCCGGTCCGGTCAGGTCGTAGCCGCGGAGGATCGCGCGCATCATCTCGGCGTGCCGGGGTCCGGCGCTCGCGGCGGCGGTTTCCGGATCGAGCCGCAGCTGTGCGGCGGCGTACCGGCCGGGGTGCTCACGGGCGTAGTCGCGGTAGACGTCGGCGAAGGCGACGAGCGCGTCCCGCCCGGCCCGGCCCGCGAGCGCGGCGGCCGCCCGGTCGGCGAGTTCGTCCAGGGCCAGCAGTGCGACCTTCGTCCGCAGGTCGTGTGCGTTCTTGACGTGCGAGTACAGGCTGGCGACCCGGACGCCGAGCCGCCGGGCCAGCTCCGACGGCGTCACCTGGTCGAAGCCCGCCTCGTCGGCCAGCTCCGCTCCGGCGCGCACCACGCGGTCCGTGGTCAATCCTGCCCGAACCATCAACCTTCTCCCATTCACCTAAAGCCAGTGTACCCCACCCTAAAGGCTTTAGGAGGGCACTTTCACGTGAAAGTGCCCTGCCGGGATCAGGAGAAGAGGGCGTCCGCCCAGCTTGAGTCGCGGGTCAGGCCCGGCGGGACCGCGAAGTGCGCGGAGCCGGTGTGCTGGACGTACTCCATCATCGCGTCCTTCGACGACAACGCCTGCTGCATCGGCACGTACTGCTTGCGGGTGTCGCGGTTGAACGCCAGGAAGAACAACCCCGCTTCGAGGTGCCCGAGGCCGTCCGAACCGTCGACGAAGTTGTAGCCGCGGCGCAGGATCCGCACGCCGTTCAGCGCCTGGTGCGAGGCCAGCCGGACGTGCGCGTCCTCCGGGATCACCTTCTCGCCGTCCGCGCCGCCGACGTCGAGGTCCAGCTCGTCGTGCTCCGCGGTCTGGCCCAGCGGGGCGCCGGTGCCCTTCGTGCGGCCGACGATCTTCTCCTGGCCGTCGAGGGTCTCGCGGTCCCACGTCTCGATGTGCATCCGGATCCGGCGCGCCACCAGGTACGAGCCGCCGGCCATCCACGCCGGACCGTCGGCGGCCGTGGCCCACACCTGGTCGCGCAGGAAGTCGGTGTCCTCGGACTTGATGTTGTTCGTGCCGTCCTTGAAGCCGAACAGGTTCCGGGGCGTCGGCTGCTCGCGCGACGTCGACGAGCTGCGGCCGAAGCCGAGCTGGGACCAGCGGACCTCGGTGACGCCGAAGCCGAGCCGGACCAGGTTGCGCACGGCGTGCACCGCGACCTGCGGG
The DNA here is from genome assembly GCF_046548995.1 of Amycolatopsis sp. lyj-109. NCBI lineage: Bacteria > Bacillati > Actinomycetota > Actinomycetes > Pseudonocardiales > Pseudonocardiaceae > Amycolatopsis > Amycolatopsis sp. lyj-109. The sequence goes on along the minus strand of NZ_JAJPWR010000007.1, from coordinate 206,288 downwards.
TCGTCCGCGCAGGCCTGGATGCACAGGTCGCCGCCGCTGCGGGCGGGGTCGAGCTTGTCCTTCGGGAACAGCGGCAGGTCGATCAGCTGCGGCGGGCGCTTGCCCGCCAGGCCGAAGCGGCCGTCGAACAGCGACGGCCCGAACCCGATGGTCAGCGTCAGGTTCGACGGCGGCAGGTCGAGCGCCTCGCCGGTGTCGCCCGGCGGGGCGTACGCGCCGTTGCCCACCGCGCCGTTCGCGACGACCTCCTGGCCCGCCGTCATCCGGCGGGCCGCGTCGGTCCACGTCTTGAGCAGCTGCCGCAGCTTCTCGCGGTCCTTCGTCGTTACGTCGAGGGCCGCGAAGTGCAGGTTGGCCTGCGCCGGGGTGACGATCCCGGCCTGGTGCTCACCGTGGAAGTCGACGGTGTTCGTCGACGCCTCGGCGTTGCCGCTCGTCGCCTTGTCGATCCCGATGCCGGCGGCGGCCCCGGCCCCGGCGAGCGCGACACCCGCGCCCGCCAGGCCGAAGAGCTTCCGCCGCGAAACGCGCGTGCCCTCTGTCGACGTCACTTCGACACGACCTCCGCAACCTTGCTCAGCGGTTCGCTCAGCGCGTCGACGGCCGAGGCGAACTCCTTGACCTGGTCCTGGGACAGCTCGTTGTACAGCTTGAAGCCGTCACCGGCCCGCTGCTTGTCGAGCAGGGCCTGGACGTTCGCGAACTCCTTGTCCAGAGTGGACACCAGCGCCGGGTCCTTGGCCTGCAGGATCGGCCGCAGCGAGGTGATCGCGCCCTTCGAACCGTCCACATTGGCCTGGAAGTCCCAGAGGTCGGTGTGCGAGAAGGCCTCTTCCTCGCCGGTGATCTTGCCGGTGGCGACCTCGTCGAGCAGGCCCTTGGCGCCGTTCGCGAGGTCCAAAGCGGACAGTTCGAGCGTCTTCGTCTTGGCGACCAGGTCCTTGACGTCGGTCACCAGCTTGTCGGCGATCTGGGCGCTGTCGGGCTGCAGGCCGGTCTTGAACAGGTCCTTTTCCAGCCGGTGGAAGCCGGTGAACTGCTGGTTCGGCTCGAGGTCGGCCTCGCGGACGTCGATGGCCGGGTCCAGGTCGCCGAACTTCTCCGCGACCGGCTCGATCCGCTCGTAGTAGACGCGGGTACGCGCGTACGCGGCCTTCGCCTCGTCGACCTTGCCGGCCTTCACGAGGTCGGCGAACTTCACCGTCTCGTCCTGCAGCGCGGAGGTGTTGTTCGCGATGTAGTCGGCGTAGCTCTTGGTGGCCTGCGACTTCTGGGCGTTGGTGTCGTTCTGCTTCGCGACGCCGCCGGTGACGGTGAAGTCGCCGCGGATGCCGTCGCCCGCCATCCCCGGCTTGCACGCGGTCTGGTACTTGCCGGCGTCGGCGACCTCGACGATCAGCCGCCGGTTGAGCCCGGGCGCGATGTTCTCGACCTCGCCCATGATCCGGTCGCCCTCGGCGTAGAGGTAGAACTCGGTGACCTTGGTGCCCTTGTTGGTGATCTCGAAGGTCACGTTGCCCGCGTTGGCCGTGGTCGCGGAGACCTCGCACGCGGTGTCGGACGCCGAAACCTTGATCGGGCCGCCGTCCGCCGCGGCACCGCCGGTGGCGCTCTTGCTGTCGCACGCGGCCAGCGTCACCAGGGCGGCGGCGCCGGCCAGTACGGCCAGCGAGGGGGTCTTGCGCACGGTCACTCCTTCGAGGCGGCCGCGGCGGCGGGCGCCGGCGCGGTCTTCTTGCTGGGCTTGAGGAAAAGGGGCAGCACGATGGCGACGTAGGCGACCCAGGCGACGGCCTGCAGCACGGTCGTCTGCTGCGAGTAGTTGAAGATGCCCTTGAGCAGGGCGCCGTACCAGGACGTCTCGGGCAGCGTCGCCGACGCGTCGAACGCGAGGGTGCCGATGCCGGGCAGGAACGCCGCCTCCTGCAGGTCGTGGAGGCCGTAGCCGAGCACGCCCGCGGCGACGAACACCAGCAGGACGCCGGTGATCGTGAAGAACTTGCTCAGGTTGAACCGCACCGCGCCCTTGTAGAGCAGGTAAGCGAGCACGACGGCGGCCGCGATGCCGATGGAGAAGCCGATCAGCGGCTGCACCGTGTCCGATTGCGCGGCCTGGACGGTCGAGTAGAAGAACACCGCCGTCTCGAGCCCTTCGCGCCCGACCGCGAGGAACGACAGCAGCAGCACGGCCGCCGGGCCGACGTCCAGCGCGTCGTCCATCTTCCCGCGCAGTTCGGCGGCGATGCTCTTGGCCGCCTTGCGCATCCAGAAGATCATCGCGGTGACGAACACGACGGCGACGATCGACAGGCTCCCGCCGAGCAGCTCCTGGTGCTCGAAGGCCATCTGGTGGGTCGTGAAGGTGAGGATCGCGCCGACGGCGATCGACAGCAGCACCGCGGCGCCGACACCCGGCCAGACCCAGCGCAGCGCGTGCCGCCGCTCGGTCTTGACCAGGAAGGCCACCAGGATGCTGACGACCAGCGCGGCTTCCAAGCCTTCGCGCAGCCCGATCAGCGCGCTCGAAAACAACACCGGTCCGCCTCCCTGAGATTGTGCTCCAGAGATGTTTTTAGGTAAGGCTCACCTGTAAGTCCAGTGCACGTCCGCTTCCTCGAAACGATGCAACCGGACAAACCGGGCATGAATTCGAAGTTAGGTTAGGGTAACCGCAGGTCAGGGGCTTGCACCTCGACTCCATAACGAATTCTGTGATTTCGCAGGCAGTGGGCCTGGGTTTACCTGCCGCTTGCCTGGTCAGCCGATCGGGGGTCGCTCTTGAGTGGCTCCGTAACCTGTTCGGGTGGCCGATACCGCTCAGCCGACCGTCACGCCTCCGCCGTCGCCCTCGGGCGGGCCGCCCAGGCGGTACGTCGGCCGGATCGCCCTCGCGCTGGGCCTGGTGGTCACCGGCGTGGTCCTCGTCGTGACCATCGGTATCCAGAACCCGGACGCGCCGGCCGCGTCACCACCGGTCCAACCGGCGCTCGCCATCCCCGAACAGCGTCCGCAGCCCGGGGCCGAAGCACCTCGAGCCGGGCTCGCCGCGCCGGTCGACCGGCCGCAGGTGTCGGACCGGGCCGAACTGGACGCGTGGGCGACCCGCGTCGCCGGCAAGACGCACATCCCGGCGCGGGTCCTGTCCGCGTACGGCCGGGCGGAAATGTGGATGCAGCGCCAGAAGCCGACCTGCCACCTCTCGTGGGCGACGCTCGCCGGCATCGGCCGGGTCGAGAACGAGCGCGGGGAGTTCGACCTCGCGGCGATCGGCGCGGACGGCCGGGTGGCGAAGCCGGTGGTCGGCCCGCCGCTGGACGGCTCGCCGGGCGTCCCGGCGGTGCACGACAGCGACGGCGGCAAGCTCGACGGCGACAAGTCGTGGGACCACGCGATCGGCCCGCTGCAGTTCCTGCCGTCGACGTGGAAGAAGTACCAGGAGCGGGCGAACGGCGACGGCGGTGCGCCGGACCCGCAGAACATCGACGACGCGGCCTTCACGGCGGCGCGGTTCCTGTGTTCCGGGGGCGACGACCTCGGCACCCCGGCCGGCTGGTGGCGGGCGATCCTGTTCTACAACCAGGCCCTGGCGTACGGCCAGGACGTCTTCAGCGCGGCGGACGCCTACGCGGAGGCGAGCGTCGCGCCCTGAATCACAGCTCGCGGTCGGCGAGCAGCGGCGTGACGGCCATCAGCACGAGCAGCAGCAGTCCGGCGTAAGCACCCAGCGTGGCGAAGATCGACATCGTGGTTCCTCCCTGTTTCGGTCCGCACTCAGCATCGCCGGTGGAGGGGGCGCCGCGGATCGGTCGAGGGGCCCGGTTCGATCGGCCGAAAGGCTGAGGTGAGGCGGGCCCTTCGGCCCTGGCCGCTCAGGGCTCGCGCAGCGCGATGTGCGCCTTGACCTCGCTGATCGCCTCGAGGTACTCCGGCACCGGGTTCATCGCCGACGCGATCCGCAGCTGGGTCAGCGCCTCGGCGTACCGGCCGAGGCGCTGCAGCGTGCGGCCCAGGATGAACCGCGCGTAGTGGTCCGTCGGGTCGAGTTCGAGCACCCGGGTGAACGCCGCTTCGGCGCGTCGCAACTGAGCGGAGTGGAAGTACGCGCGCCCGGCCAGCAAGTGCACCGACGGCTTGTCCGTTTCGGACTCCAGCAGGGGCTGCAGGGCCTTCAGCGCGTCGAGCGGACGACGGCGGCCGACCAGGTCTTCGGCCTGACGGAAGGCATGGAACCGCGACTCCTCGGGAGGCTGCGAAGCAGCTGCGGCGTCCGTCATGGTCACTCCAACGTTACCCCGGGGGAGGGGGTTGCACACGCCTCCGATCGGGACGTGATGGACTGTGCCGCCATGAGCAGCCCGTACCGGGGCCTGGCGCCCTACCTGTACTACGCCGACGCCACCGAGGCGCTCGCCTGGCTGACCAGGGTCTTCGGGTTCGCCGAAGAGGTCCGGTTCTGCGACGGCGCCGGCGAGGTGTTCCAGGCGACCCTGCGCGCGGGCGAAGCGCGGATCCAGATCGCGGGCGTCGGCCCGGGCTACTGGCAGGCCAAGGGCGTCGACGGCCCGGTCGGCCAGCTCAACATCGTGTACGTCGACGACGTCGACGAGCACTACGCGCGGATCTCCGCCGCGCTCGGGGACGAGTGCGAGCTGGAGCCGCCGCAGGACCAGCCGTACGGCGCCCGGGTGTACACGGTCGCCGATCTCGGGGGCAACAGCTGGACGTTCTGGCAGCAGACGTCCGAGACCGTCGAGCTGCCGCCGGGGTGGCAGGAGGTCCGCGCGGGCGGTGAGTCCTCCAACGGGTGAACTCCCGAGACGGCTAGGCTGGGCGCGAAACCGCAGGCCCGCCGACGCTCTCTTTCCCGCGGAGGCGGCGTAGACACAGTACAAAGCACCGAGGAGCATGGCGTGGCTCTCATCGAGCAGGTAGGCGCGCGCGAGATTCTGGACTCGCGCGGCAACCCGACGGTCGAGGTGGAGGTGGCTCTCGACGACGGCACCCTGGCGCGGGCCGCGGTCCCGTCGGGGGCGTCGACCGGTGAGCACGAAGCGGTCGAGCTGCGTGACGGCGACACCGGCCGCTACAACGGCAAGGGCGTCGAGCGCGCGGTCGCCGCGGTGCTCGACGAGATCGGCCCGGAGATGGTCGGCATCGAGGCCGTCGACCAGCGGATCGTCGACCAGAAGCTGGTCGACCTCGACGGCACCCCGGCGAAGTCCCGCCTCGGCGCGAACGCGATCCTCGGCGTCTCGCTGGCCGTCGCGAAGGCCGCCGCCGAGTCGGCCGAGCTGGAGCTGTTCCGCTACCTGGGCGGGCCGAACGCGCACGTGCTGCCCGTCCCGATGCTGAACATCCTCAACGGTGGTTCGCACGCGGACAGCAACGTCGACGTCCAGGAGTTCATGATCGCGCCGATCGGCGCGGAGACCTTCCGCGAGGCCCTGCGCTGGGGCACCGAGGTCTACCACTCGCTGAAGTCGGTGCTGAAGGGCCGCGGCCTGTCCACCGGCCTCGGTGACGAAGGCGGCTTCGCGCCGAACCTCGGCAACAACCGCGAGGCGCTCGACCTGATCGTCCAGGCCATCGAGAAGGCCGGCTACACCCCGGGCCGCGACGTCGCGCTGGCGCTCGACGTCGCCGCGACGGAGTTCTTCGCCGACGGTGCGTACACCTTCGAAGGCGCGAAGAAGAGCGCCGAGCAGATGTCCGCCTACTACGGCGAGCTGCTGGCGAACTACCCGCTCGTGTCCATCGAGGACCCGCTGAGCGAGGACGACTGGGACGGCTGGGTCACCATGACCGCCGAGGTCGGCGACAAGGTCCAGATCGTCGGCGACGACCTGTTCGTCACCAACCCGGACCGCCTGGAGGAGGGCATCACCCGCCGCGCCGCCAACGCGCTGCTGGTGAAGGTCAACCAGATCGGCACCCTGTCCGAGACGCTCGACGCGATCTCGCTGGCCACGTCGTTCGGCTACAAGTCGATGATGAGCCACCGCTCGGGCGAGACCGAGGACACGTTCATCGCGGACCTGGCGGTCGCCACCGGCGTCGGCCAGATCAAGACCGGCGCCCCGGCCCGCGGCGAGCGGATCGCCAAGTACAACCAGCTGCTGCGCATCGAGGAGACCCTCGGTGACGCCGCCCGGTACGCCGGCGAGCTGGCCTTCCCGCGGTTCAGCGCCGAGGCCTGACGCCGATGGCGGACCGGGGGAGGACACGTGGCCGCCGCGGCGGTGGCGGCGGGGCGGCGCGGGTCGGTGGACCCACGCGGACCCGCCGCCCCGAAGCCGGTCGTGCGGGGAGCCCGGGATCCCGGTCACCCCGGACGGCGGACGGCTCGGCGGCGGCGCGCCGCCGAGCCGGCGACGCCGAGACCACGAGGGCCCGGCTGCGCCGGGGCCTCGCGGCGAAACGGGCGTCGGGTGCGGCGAAGGTGCTCGGCATGTCCACCACCCGCCGCGCGGCGGTGGTGGCGATCGTGGTGTGCGCGCTGGCGTTCACCATCGCCGTGCCCCTGCGCACGTACCTCTCCCAGCGGACCGAGGTCCGCGAACAGCAGGCGCAGCAGGCTCAGCTGCAGCAGGAGGTCGCTCAGCTCCAAGGCCGAAAGGCAGAGCTGAGCGACCCCGCGCAGATCGAGGCCGAAGCCCGGCGGCGGCTGCGGTACGTCAAGCCGGGCGAGACGCCGTACATCGTCCAGCTGCCGGAGGACAAGGCTCCGGACGCGGCCCCGCCGGCCGGACAGCAGCAGGTCCCGGGCAGCTCCTGGTACGAGAACCTGTGGAACCAGGTCTCCGGCGGCTGACCCAAGCGCCCCAAGGCGGCCTTGGTTGCGTCTGACGCACCGAAGGCCGCCTTGGTTGCGTCTGACGCACCGAAGGCCACATTGGGGCGCTTTGGGCTTGGAGCCGGGGCACGCTCTAACCTGGACCGCGTGAACAGCACGCAGCAGCACCGGTTCGAGCCCGTCACCGACGCCGACCGCGAGATCATCGCGGAGCAGCTCGGACGGCCGCCGCGGGCGCTGCGCGCGATCGCCGCGCGGTGCCCGAGCGGGCACCCGTCCGTGGTGCAGACCAGCCCGCGGCTGGAGAACGGCACGCCGTTCCCGACGCTCTACTACCTCACCTGCCCGAAGCTGAACTCGATGATCGGCACCATCGAGGCGTCCGGGATCATGAAGGAGATGACCGAGCGGCTGACCACCGATCCCGAGCTCGCCGCGCAGTACCAGCGCACGCACGAGGCCTACCTCGCCGAGCGGGACGCGATCGAGCCGCTGGGTCACCAGGTCACCGCCGGGGGCATGCCCGGCCGCGTCAAGTGCTTGCACGTGCACGTCGCCCACGCGCTGGCCGTCGGCCCGGGCGTGAATCCGTTCGGTGACGAGACGTTGGCTCTGCTTGCGGCCAACGGGTGGCCCTCGGGTGACTGCGCCGCGTAACACTCGCGCCCGGTGAACAGATAACTGGTCCGGGTGAGCGAAAACCTCGATTGCGTCTCTCGATGGGCTGAATCTTCGCCGCGCTTGCGGCAGGCTGTCCCCCGAGAACGGCGATCGATCCGGCCAGGAGGGCTCCGATCATGCGTGTGCGGCGGCTGCCAGACGCAGTCGGGAGCTACGCCCGAAGATTCGGGATCCGCCACCGCACGGCGTACCCGCTGGTCACCGGCATCCTGGCGGTGGTCCCGGCGCTGGTCGCCGGTGGTGGCACCCTCGGCTGGCTCGGCGGCAGTGGTGAGCACACCCGCGACGCCGCGCTCGCCCAGGGCTACGACCCCGGCAACGCCGCCCTCCAGCAGATCGCCGTCGACGGCACCCTCCCCGGCGCCCCCACCCCGAATCCGCTCCCGGCCTACGAGCTCCCCGACGGCCCGCTCGGCATCCCGGCCACCGCGCTCAAGGCGTACCAGAACGCCGCCGACATCCTCGGCCGCGAACTGCCCGCGTGTCACATCGACTGGGCGCTGATCGCCAGCATCGGCCGGATCGAGTCGAACCACGCGCGCGGCGGGTACGTCGACGCGTCCGGGACCACGCGCGAGCCGATCCTCGGCCCGCAGCTCAACGGCCAGGGCAACTTCGCCGCGATCCCGGACACCGACCAGGGCCTGCTCGACACCGACCCGGTGTGGGACCGCGCGGTCGGCCCGACCCAGTTCATCCCGGGGACCTGGAAGGGCTACGCCTCCGACGGCAACGGCGACGGCAAGTCCGACCCGAACAACATCTTCGACGCGGCCCTGGCCACCGGCCGGTACCTGTGCTCCGGCGGGTTCGACGTGGCGAAGCCGGACCAGCTGCGCGGGGCGATCTACCGGTACAACAACTCGGACACGTACGTGAACACGGTGATCCTGTGGGCGGACGCCTACCGCAACGGGATCATGCAGGTGCCGGACAGCACGGTGCCGATCGGCGCGCCGAACGCGGCGCTGGCCCCGGCCCCGCCGGCCGTGCCGCCGCCCCCGGTCCCGCCGGCTTCTTCGGCACCGCCGACGACGAGCACCTCGAAGCCGCCGACCACGTCGCCGACCTGCGTTCCGCCGACGACGACGGTGATCCCGACGACGGTCATCAGCGTCACGACCGAGCCGTCGCCGACCACCACCCCCGACCCGAGTCCGACCACGCCGACGACGACCACCCCGACCCCGTCGCCGACGTGTGGGCAGATCGTCACCTCGGTCAGCACGTCGACCACCCTGACCACGACCACGCTGCCGTCCCCCACCAGCTGAGCGGAGGTCATGAATGACTCATTCAGGACCTCCGACGCCAGGAATGAGTCATTCAAGGCGTTCGCGCCGCGGGCGAGGCGGGGCGTGCGGCCGGTTAGGGTGAGCGCATGCCTCGTGTTGCCGCGATCGACTGTGGGACCAACTCCATCCGCCTGCTCGTCGCCGAGCTGACGCCGCGCCACGACGGCACGGTCGACCTGCGCGACCTGCACCGCGAGATGCGGATCGTCCGGCTCGGCCAGGGCGTCGACGCCACCGGCGAGCTGGCCCCCGAGGCGATCGAGCGCACCCGGGCCGCGCTCGCCGACTACACGATCGCCGCGCGGCGCAAGGGCGTGGAGAAGGTCCGGATGGTCGCCACGTCCGCGACCCGCGACGCGAAGAACCGCGACGAGTTCTTCCGCATGACCCGCGAAACCCTGGGCGTCGAGGCCGAGGTGATCAGCGGCGACGAGGAGGCGCGGCTGTCGTTCACCGGCGCGGTGGGCGAACAGGACCCGGACGACGGCCCGTTCGTGGTGGTCGACGTCGGCGGCGGCTCGACGGAGCTGGTCCTCGGCACCTGGGACGGCAGGCGGGCCGAGGTGCTCGCGGCGAAGTCCGTCGACATCGGCTGCGTCCGGATCACCGAACGCGCGCTGAAGAGCGACCCGCCGTCCGCGGACGAGATCGCCGCCGCCCGCGACCTGGCCGGCAAGGTCCTCACCGACGCGTTCGACGTCGTCGACGTCGCCCGCGCCAAGACCTGGATCGGCGTCGCGGGCACGGTGACCACGCTGTCGGCGATCGCGCTGGGCCTGCCGGAGTACGACAGCGAGCGGGTGCACCTGTCCAAACTGGCCCCGGCGGACATCGACCGGCTGGCGACGGAGCTCCTGCAGAGCGACCACGCCACCCGAGCGGCCAACCCGGTGATCCACCCGGGCCGCGTCGACGTGATCGGCGGCGGCGCGGTGGTGGTCCAGACCCTGGCGGAGCAGCTGGCGGCCCGCGGCGGCCCCACCGAGCTGGTCATCAGCGAGCACGACATCCTCGACGGCATCGCCCTCTCCCTCGCCTGAGAGGTCCGCACCGGGGCATCACGCGTGATCAGCGGGGCATCACGCGTGCGCCGAGGGGCATCATGCGTGACTGGGCGGGCATCACGCGTGACTGGGCGGACATCACGCGTGACTGGGCGGGGGCATCACCGTGATGCCTCTCCAATCACGCGAGATGCCTCCCCAATCACGCGTGATGCCTGCCTGATCACGCGGTGACCGGCAGGTTGCCCGCGAGACCTGACCGACCGTTCGGCCGCCCGAAAGGGCTTGTGGCGCAACGCAAACCGTGGGTGAGCGGGTGATGACCTGCTGTCCGCGCTAGGCCGTCCGGAGTATCCGGATTCCTACGTTTGTTGTGCTCCAACCAGGTGGTCCCGACGACCGTCACACATTTGCAACACCGCAGTCCTGTGATCAGCTTCGTCGGCCCCGATAGCGTGCGTCTCACCTTTCGGACACACCGGATATGGAGGGATCATGCGTCGTTCGCGCAGGCTCTGGGGACCCACGGTGGTGATGACTTCGCTGGCACTCGTGCTCGCCGCGTGCGGTGGCGGGTCGGGCAGCTCCGCGGGCGCCGGCGAGACGGACCCGGACGGCACGGTGAGCGTCTACGGCACCGAACCGCAGAACGCACTGGTCCCGACCAATATCAACGACCTGGGCGGCACCAAGGCGATCCAGCCGATGTTCGCCACATTGGTCGGCTTCAAGGGCGCGGACGCCAAGCCCTTCAACCTGATGGCGGAGTCGATCACCACGACCGATTCCAAAGTCTACGACATCAAGATCAAGCAGGGCTGGAAGTTCCACGACGGCACCGAGGTGAAGGCGCACAACTTCACCGACGCCTGGAACTTCGCCGCCTACGCGCCGAATGGCCAGCTCAACACCGACTTCTTCTCGAACATCCAGGGCTACAAGGACGTTCACCCCGAGGACGAGAACGCCAAGCCGTCCACCGAGGGAATGTCCGGGCTGGTCGTGAAGGGCGACTACGAGTTCCAGGTGACGCTGAACGCGCCGTTCTCGGTGTTCGACATCAAGATCGGTTACCAGGCCTTCGCGCCGCTGCCCGACGTGTTCTTCAAGGACCGCCCGGGCTTCGAGCAGCACCCGATCGGCAACGGCCCGCTCAAGTTCGTCTCGCGGACGCCCAACCAGGACATCAAGCTCACCCGGTTCGACGACTACAAGGGTGACGACAAGGTCAAGTTCAAGAACCTCGACATCAAGATCTACGCCAGCCAGGAGACCGCCTACCAGGACCTGCTGAGCGGGCGGCTCGACTTCATGGAGGCGCTGCCGCCGTCAGCGGTCGCGGGCGGGAAGTACAAGGCCGACCTCGGCGACCGGCTGGTGACCGGCCACCTGCTCGGGATCAGCACGATCGCCGTGCCCTACTACGTGCCCGGCTACAACAACCTCGAGCTGCGCAAGGCCATCTCGATGGCGATCGACCGCGCACAGATCACCAAGACCGTCATGAACGACACCTACGTGCCGGCCGACGGCTACATCTCGCAGGGCATCCAGGGCGCACGCGAAGGCGTCTGCCAGTTCTGCCACTTCGATCCGGTGGCGGCCAAGGAGGCCTTCCGGAAGTCCGGTTTCCAGGGCAAGCTGACCATCGCGTCCAACGCGGACGGTGGCCGCAAGGAACCGCTGGTCGCGGCGTGCAACAGCATCAAGAACACCCTCGGCGTCGAGTGCGACTTCGTGCCCGCCACCGACTTCGGCCAGTGGCGCAGCATCGTGACCGGCCACAAGCTCACCGGCATGGGCCGCTCGGACTGGTCGGCGGACTACCCGTCCATCGAGGACTTCCTCAACCCGATCTTCAAGACCGGCGCGTCCTCGAACGACTCGACGTACTCCAACCCGCAGGTGGACGCCATCCTCAACCAGGCGGACTCGACCGTCGACAAGGACGCCGCGGTCAAGCTGTACCAGCAGGCCGAGGACCTGGTCGCGAAGGACCTGCCGACGATCCCGGTGTGGGACGAGAAGGGCACCGCGGCGAAGTCGAAGAACCTCAAGTCCGCGGCCCTGGACTTCCGCCGCATGCCGGACTACCCGTCCATCGAGGTCCTGAAGAAGTAGTTGCGGCTCCCACCACCACGCCGTCGTGAGTGGTAATTCGGGTTCTAACCCGAATTACCACTCACGAGGGCCGGCGCGCACTAGGAACACTTGATGACCCGCTATGTCCTGCGACGGCTGCTGCAGCTGATCCCGGTGTTCTTCGGCACCACGTTCCTCATCTACGTCCTGGTCTGGGCCGTGCCCGGCGACCCGTTCTCCGGCAAGTGCGGCCAGGCCGCCTGCCCGCCGGCCTACGTCGCCCTGATGACCGAGAAGTTCCACCTGGACGACAACATCTTCGTCCAGTACGTCAAGTACCTCGGCAGCCTGTTCACCGGCGACTGGGGCGAAACCTTCAACGGCACGTCCGTCGGCGAGCTGATCGCGACGTCCTATCCGATCACCCTGCGCCTGGCCGTGATCGCCGTGATCATCGAAGCGGTCATCGGGCTCACGGCCGGCGTGCTGACCGGCCTGCGCGGCAAGGGTTTCCTCGACAACCTCGTGCTGGTTTCGACGACGTTCCTGATCTCGCTGCCGGTGTTCGTCACCGCGATCGTGCTGCAGCTCGCCTTGGGCGCCAACGGCCTCGGCTGGATCGAGGCGAGCGTGTCGGACGACCCGAGCATCGGCGAGCTCATCGTGCCGGGCATCGCGCTCGGCAGCCTGTCCATGGCGTACGTCGCCCGGCTGGCGCGGACGAGCATCGCCGAGAACCGCCGCGCCGACTACGTCCGGACGGCGATCGCGAAGGGCCAGCCGCAGAGCCGGGTCGTGCTCGTCCACCTGCTGCGCAACTCGGTGATCCCGGTGCTGACGTTCCTCGGCACCGACCTCGGTGCCCTGATGGGCGGCGCGATCGTCACCGAAGGCGTGTTCAACATCAACGGCCTGGGTGGGCTGATCTTCCGCGGCATCCAGAACCGGGAGAGCGCGACGGTCGTCGGCGTGGTCGTCCTGCTGGTGGTGGTGTACCTGCTGATGAGCCTGGTCGTCGACCTGCTCTACGCCGTTCTCGACCCGAGGATCCGCTATGACTGACCCGAACCTGGTGGGCGGCGGCGGGGCCGACGCGGCGGAACTGTCCCGTGTGGACGACTCCGCCACCGGCCCGCAGAGACCCCGCAGCCTGTGGAGCGACGCCTGGCGCCAGCTGCGGCGCAAGCCCGCGGTGATCGCCTCGGCGGTGATCATCCTGTTCATCGTGCTGATCGCGATCGCGCCCGGGCTGTTCAGCTCGCGTGAGGCGGGCTTCAGCGACCTGACGCACGCGAACGAGGGCCCGTCCGCGGACGCCTGGTTCGGCTACGACAACCAGGGCCAGGACGTCTACGCCCGCACGATCTACGGCACCCGCGCGTCGCTGCTGGTCGGCGTCTTCTCGACGCTGGTGACCGTGCTGCTCGGCTCGATCATCGGCATCGTCGCCGGCTACTACGGCCGGCTCGTCGACAGCCTGCTGTCGCGCTTCGGCGACATCTTCGCCGGCCTGCCGTTCGTGCTCGGCGCGATCGTCATCCTGACGACGTTCAACGCACCCGGCTCCAATCCCGGCGCGGTGACGATCATCGTCCAGGTGGTCTGCTCCATCGCGGCGCTGAGCTGGCCGGTGGGCATGCGGATCATGCGCTCGGCGACGCTGGTGGCCAAGCAGCTCGACTACGTCAAGGCCGCGCGTGGCCTCGGCGCGAGCACCCCGCGGATCATCTTCCGGCACCTGCTGCCGAACACGATCGCGCCGGTGCTGGTGTACGCCACCATCGCGCTCGGCGCGTTCATCGGCGCCGAGGCGACGCTGGCCTACCTCGGCATCGGCGTGCGCGCGCCGGTGATCTCGTGGGGCGTGCTGATCGCCGACTCGCGGGACTACTTCCGGAACGACCCGCACATGCTGCTGTTCCCCGGTGCCTTCGTCACCCTGACCGTGCTGGCCTTCGTGATGCTGGGCGACGGCATCCGCGACGCGCTCGATCCGAAGTCGAGGTAGATCCTTTGTCCGACAACGAACTGCTGCTCGAGGTCGAGGACCTGCACGTCGAGTTCCGGACGTCCGACGGCGTGGCCAACGTGCTCAACGGCGTCGGCTATTCGGTGCACGCGGGCGAAACGCTGGCCGTCCTCGGCGAGTCCGGCTCCGGCAAGAGCGTCACCGCCCAGACGGTGATGGGGATCCTCGACACGCCACCCGGCGTGATCACCGCCGGCGCGGTGCGCTGGCGCGGCGAGGACCTGCTGACCGCGTCCGAGGACCGCCGGCGCGAGGTGCGCGGCAGCGAGATCGCGATGATCTTCCAGGACGCGCTGTCCGCGCTGAACCCGGTGTTCACGGTGGGCTTCCAGATCGAGGAACAGCTGCGCGTCCGGCTCGGCATGTCCAAGAAGGACGCCCGGAAGCGCGCGATCGAACTGCTCGACATCGTCCGCATCCCGGCCGCGGAACACCGGATCAAGGACTACCCGCACCAGTTCTCCGGCGGGATGCGCCAGCGCGCGATGATCGCGATGTCGCTGGCCCTCGACCCGGACCTGCTCATCGCCGACGAGCCGACCACCGCCCTCGACGTCACCGTGCAGGCCCAGATCATGGACCTGCTGGAGGAGATCCAGGCCGAACGCAAGATGGGCCTGGTCCTGATCACCCACGACCTCGGGGTGGTCGCCGAGGTCGCCGACCGGATCGCGGTGATGTACGCGGGCCGGATCGTCGAGCAGGCCGACGCCGTCGAGCTGTTCCGCGCGCCGGCCCACCCGTACACCGCCGCGCTGATGGACTCCCTGCCCCGGCTCGACCTCAAAGGACAGACCCTGGAGACCATCAAGGGCCTGCCGCCCAGCCTGCTGAACATCCCGCCGGGCTGCCCGTTCCACCCGCGGTGCAAGCGGGCCGAAGCTCGCTGTTCGGAAGAGGTTCCGCCGCAGCACGCGATCGGCTTCGGCCGGACCAGCGCGTGCCACTTCGCCGAAGAGGTGGTGAGCTCCCGTGCCTGACCCCATCCTGTCCGTTCAGGACCTCAAGAAGTACTTCCCGGTCCGCACCGGCATCCTGTTCAAGCGCACGATCGGCCAGGTCAAGGCCGTCGACGGCGTCTCGTTCGACCTGATGCCGGGCGAGACGCTCGGCGTCGTCGGCGAGTCCGGCTGCGGGAAGTCGACGCTCGCCCAGGTCCTGATGCGCCTGGAGGAGCCGACCGGCGGCACCGCGAAGTTCGAGGGCCGCGACATCTTCGCCATGCGAGGAGCCGAGCTGCGGAAACTGCGGCGCGAAATCCAGATCGTGCTGCAGGACCCGTACACCTCGCTCAACCCGCGGATGACCGTCGGCGACATCGTCGGCGAGCCGTTCGAGATCCACTCCGATGTCGCCCCGAAGGGCTCGCGGGCCGGTAAGGTGCGGGAGCTGCTGGAGGTGGTCGGGCTCAACCCGGAGCACCTCAACCGCTATCCGCACCAGTTCTCCGGCGGTCAGCGCCAGCGCATCGGGATCGCGCGGGCGCTCGCGCTGCGGCCGAAGGTGATCATCTGCGACGAGCCGGTGTCCGCATTGGACGTCTCGATCCAGGCGCAGGTGATGAACCTGCTCGGCGACCTGCAGAGCGAGTTCGGCCTGTCCTACGTCTTCATCGCGCACGACCTTTCGGTGGTGCGGCACCTGTCGAACCGCGTCGCGGTGAAGTACCTCGGAAAGATCGTCGAGCTCGGCACCGACGAGGAGATCTACGAACGACCGTCCCACCCGTACACCCAGGCGCTGCTGTCCGCGGTGCCGGTGGCGGACCCGGCCGTGCGCGGGCGCCGCCAGGTGATCCGGCTGACCGGGGACGTGCCGAGTCCCCTGGATCCCCCGTCCGGGTGCCGGTTCCGCACGCGGTGCTGGAAGGCCCAGGACCGGTGCGCGACGGAGGTGCCGGAGCTGGTGCCCAGGACGGACGGGCACTTGTCAGCTTGTCACTTCGCGGAGCAGAAGTCGGTTGTTCCATAACGTACGTTTGGCCGTTGTACACGCATTGTCCGGTCTATACGGTGCAGGAACCGCTTTCTGAGGAGGAGAAACGTGAAGAGATCCAGGCTTCTGGCCGCGGTGCTGGCCGTGCCGCTGTTCGGCGCGGTTTCCGCGGTCGCGGTGCCGGTCGCGTCGGCGCAGCCCGCGCTGTCCGGCCCGGCGACCGAGTTCACCGTGCTCGCCAAGGACGTCCAGAGCATCGGCACTGCTCAGCAGGCGATCAAGGCCGCGGGTGGCACGGTCCTGGAGACCAACACCGCGGTCGGCCTGATCAGGGCCAGCGCGCCGGCGACCGGGTTCAGCGAGCGCGTCACGACGAACCGCGCCGTGTTCGGCGCCGCCAAGGCCCAGTCCATCGGCTCGGTGCCGAAGACGGGCAAGAAGGCCAAGGGTGACGCCGGCGTCGAGAAGGAAGGCCGTGGCGGCGCTTCGAAAAAGAGCACAGCCGCCACCAAGGCCGTCGGGATGGACCCGCTGGACGACCAGCTCTGGGGCCTCAAGTCCGTCCGCTCGGACCTCTCGCGCACCAAGCAGGCGGGCAGCAAGCAGGTCAAGGTCGGCGTCATCGACACCGGCATCGACGGCTCGCACCCGGACATCGCGCCGAACTTCGACCTGGCCGACTCGCGCAACTTCACCCGCGACATCCCGACCGACGTCAACGGCGCCGAAGTCGACGGTCCGTGCGAGTTCCGCGGCTGTGTCGACCCGGCCAACCACGACGACGGCGGCCACGGCACGCACGTCGCCGGCACCATCGCCGCCGCGGCCAACGGCTTCGGCGTCTCCGGTGTCGCACCGAACGTGACGCTGGTGAACATCCGCGCCGGCCAGGACTCGGGCTTCTTCTTCCTGCAGCCGACGGTCGACGCGCTGACCTACGCCGGCGACGCCGGCATCGACGTGGTCAACATGTCGTTCTACACGGACCCGTGGCTGTACAACTGCACGGCGAACCCGGCGGATTCGGCCGCCGAGCAGGCCGAGCAGCGCACGATCATCGAGGCGACGCAGCGCGCGCTGAACTACGCGCACCGCAAGGGCGTCACGATGGTGGTCGCGCTGGGCAACCAGCACACCGACCTGGGCGCGCCGCTGCCGGACACCACGAGCCCGGACTACCCGGCGAACAGCACGCACCCGCGCACGGTGGACAACAGTTCCTGCCTGAACCTGCCGGTCGAGGGCAACCACACGATCGGCGTGGGCTCGTTCGGGCCGTCCCAGAAGAAGGCGGACTACTCGAACTACGGCCTCGAGCAGATCTCGGTCTCGGGCCCGGGCGGCTTCTACCGCGACGGCTTCGGCACGCCGTGGTACCGCACGGTGGAGAACGAAATCCTTTCGACGTACCCGAAGAACGTGGGCATCGCCGAGGGCAACATCGACGCGGACGGCAACGTCACGCCGGACGGCGTCACGGCGGGCGTCAAGAAGGCCACGGCGGCCGACGGCCGGGTCGGCTACTACCAGTGGCTGCAGGGCACGTCGATGGCCACCCCGCACGCCACCGGCGTCGCGGCGCTGATCATCTCGCAGTACGGCAAGAAGTCGCACGGCGAGTTCGGGATGGACCCGGACAAGGTCCAGCGCGTCCTCGAGGGCACGGCGGCGAAGATCGCCTGCCCGGTTCCGCGCACGGTGGACTACCTGAAGGAAGGCCGCACGCCCGAGTTCACGGCCACCTGCCAGGGTGACCCGTCGTTCAACGGCTTCTACGGTCACGGCGCGGTCGACGCCTACGCGGCGGTGACGCTCGGTTCGCAGTACCTGAAGTAAGGAACGCTCGAAACGCAACGCCCCGGACAGGCAACCTGTCCGGGGCGTTGCGCGTGTATGCCGTGACTCGGGGGAGGTTCCGTTGATCGTTCGTGAGCCGGCGCTGCCGGTGGACCCGAACCTGCCCGGCGAGCCCACGGTGCTCGAGGTGGGCAGTACCCGGCTGTGGCTGGGCCGGCGCGGGGTGCGGGTGTGGCTGCCGACGCGGCTGCTGGCGCTGCGCATCGGCGCGCGCGGCTTCGGGCTGCGCGAAAAGCCGGAGTACGCCATCGTCGTCGCCGTTCTGACGTCCTTCGGCGCGGCCGTGGTCACCAAGACGGACCTGCCGGGCAAGGGAGCATTCGTCGGCGTGCTCCTGGCCGTGGTCCTCGTGCTGCGCCGGCGGCGGATGCAGACCCGCGAGCGGCTCGCCGAGCGCCTCGCGGGCACCGGAACCCCGCCCTCCCTGCGGGCGGCGGCCAAGCAGGTGGGCTGGTGGTACCTCAGTGCGGTGGCGGTCACCTTCGCCGGCGGAGCGGTGTTGTGCGCGGCGTCGTTCCTCTCCGCGCCACTGTCCTCCGCGGGGCACTGGTACCTGCCGTCGGTCGAAACCGGGGTGCACACGTTCGCGCTGGCCGTCACCGCCGGGGCGACGGCGCTGGTGCTCGGCAAGGCGCTCCGCGCGCCGGTGATCGCGGAGGACGAGACGTCCCGGCTGGTCGACGAAGTGCTGCGCGCCGAGGACGTCCACCGCTACACCTCGTGCACCGGGTACGCACTGTTCACGGCCCCGGTGCTCATGGCCGGCTGGGAGCCACCCGCCCTGCTGGAGCGGGCCGCGTGGGTGTACGTGGCGGTGGTGGCCGGGCTGGAGCTGACCGGCTGGCTGCTGCATCGCCACCGGTACCGCCGGCTGCCGCCCGGCTGCTACGGCCGGTAAACCTTTTCCCGCTTCGAGCGTGTACGGCAGGACAGGGGGAGGTCCGATGGCGGTGGAAGCAGCGTGGACGACGCTCGCCGAGCGGCAGGGGGCGCGGGCGTGGCTGGCCCGCCGCGGCGTGGAGGTGGACGAGCCGACGCCGCTGCTCGCGGTGCGCGCCGGGGCCCGGGAGCTGGCCACGCGGTCCTACCCGGCCTACAACGTGCTTTCCTCCCTGCTCTGGGCGTTCGCCTTGATCCCGGCGGTCCCGGTGCTCGCGCGGTTCCTGGTGTTCGCCGTGGTCTGCACCGCCTTCCCGCTGCTGCAGTGGCGCCGGGTGCATCAGGCCGACCGCGCCGCCGCCCGGCTGGTTCCCCCGGGCGCCCGGCCGTCGGTCCGGGAGGCGGCCGGGCAGGTGGGCTGGTGGTACCTGGCCGCGGTGGCGACGACGTTCGGCGGCGGCGTGGTCCTGTGCGCGGTGTTCGCCGCCAACCCGGTGGGCTGGGCGGCCGCGCTGGCGATCGGCGCCGCGAGCGTGGCGCTGGTCCTCGGCCGGGCCCTGCGTGCCCCGGTGATCGCCGAGGACGGGGCATCCCTCGCCGTCGACGCCGCCTTGCGGGCCTACGACGCCCGGGCATTCGCGGTGCCGTTCCTGTTCACGTTCCTCGGGTGGATCGACCTGTCCACCAGCTGGCCGTGGCCCCCGGCGCGGTGGGTGCCCGCGGCCGGGTACTTCGCCCTGGTGGTGGCGGTCCACGTCGGTGCCGCGAAGGAGGCCCGGCGCGAAAGCCTGCCGCCCGGCCACTACGGGACGGTGACCTCGTGATCGGCGCGGTGGTCCGGGCGTGTACGGCCCCGCAGGGGAGAAGCCGTGGCTGAACAGGTACCGAGCCGGGAGGTCCGATGAGCACGGAAGCCGAGCGCGCCATGAGCCTGCGGTGGCTGGCGAGCCGCGGGCGGCCGGTCGCGGCGCCGACGCCGTTCCTCGACGCCCTGCTGGCCACGCGCAACGTCGCCATCGGCCGCGTCCTGCCGTGGCTCCTGCTGTTCGGCGCACTGGCGACGGCCGGATCCATCGGCTACCACGAGCTGTTCGGACCGGGCGCGACCGTGGGCACGCCGGCGTACTTCGCCTGTTTCGCCATCCAGCTCGCCATCTGGCTGAGCGCCCGGTCCCGGCAGCGCGCGCTCGCGAAGCAGACCCGTCGGTGGCCCGGTGCGACGCACGAACGACCCGGCGGCTGGTTCGTCGCCTCCGCGGCGCTGGCCTACGGCGGCGGCGCCGCGCTGGCCCTCGTCCTGTTCTTCGCCACTCCGGCGCGGACCTACGCCGCGAGCTGGCTGGGTCTGCTGCTCCTGAGCGCGTTGTGCAGCGGCTGCGTCCTGGCCGGATTCCTGCGGGCGCCGGTGCTCGCGGTGGACGAGCCGTCGCTGGCGGTGTACCGGGCACTGCTCGCGGAGAACGTCCACGCGGCGGCACCGGCTTTGGCGGCGGTCCCGCCGATCCTGGACGTCGCCCTCGGAAACCGGCTGCCGGCGGGGTACGGAGGTTGGCTGGTCGCGTACGCGGCACTGGTGGTGGCGACGGAGCTGGTGGCCTACGTCCGAAGCCGCCGTCCCTTGCCGCCCGGCCACTACGGCGATCCGCTGCCGGTGCAGACCGACGTCGACTGGTCGCCCCGAAGCTTCGGCGCCTGAAGTGGTTTTCCGCTGGAAAACGGTCGGTCTCCGGTAGGAGAGCGGGCCGGTTCGCGTTCCTGATCGGCATTCGTCCCGATTTGTCGGGGTGTGCCGGATATCGGCGTTTCCGGTGGTGAGAGCGTGATCGTGACCCGTCCGGCCGTTGACAGAAACGGGCGGGATCGGGAAATCTTCACCTCGGAGAAATGCGGTCGGGGACCCGGTTCTTCGGACATTCCGCTCGAGGGGGACTTTCAACGTGCGCACCGCGCTGAGACGATTTCGTGCTGCCCTGATCACGACCGCCGTGGTCGCCGTGACCGCGGGTTCGGTCACCGTCCCGGTGGCCGCCGCGGCCGCCGCGCCGCCGCCGGACCGGGCCCAGGTCGAGGTCCTGTGGAAGTACGGCGGTCCGGTCACCCGGGCCGACGCGGCCGCGGCACTCGCCGGTTCCGACGCCGACGTCACCACCTTCCTCACCACGCTGCGCCAGCGCGACGCCGCGATCGACCGGGACGTGCACGTCAACCAGCTCATGGCGGCCGGTGGACCGGCGACGAGGAGCGCGGCGCAGCAGGCGTTGGACGCCGGGGACGACGACGCGCTCGTCAGGTTCCTGCAGTCGGGCTGGCAGGCGCCCTACACCAGTGACCTGCGGGTCCGGGTCGATCAGGTCATGGCCGCGGGCGGGCCGCAGCTGCGCCAGGCGGCACAGAAGGCTCTGGACGCCGGCACCGACGACGCCTTGTCGGCGTTCCTGCAGGCCGGGTGGCGCGGCCCCTTCGCCACGGACCAGCGGCTGCGGGTCAATCAGGCAATGGCTGCCGGTGGCCCCGAGGTCCAAGCCGTCGCGCAACAGGCGCTCGACGACGGGACGGTCGACGCCTACAACCGCTTCCTGGATGCCGACCTCCCGGTCGCACAGGCCCGGGACGCCGAGACGACGGACGTCGCCCAGCTCGCCGCGACGGCGAGCAATGCGGCCTCGACGGCGGCGACCGAGACGAAGGCGGCACAGGACGCCTCCGATCGCGCGGTCACCGAGGCCGCGGCGGCCCAGACCGCGGCACAGGCCGCGAAGGACGCGGCTGCCGCGGCGCAGGGGCACTCCCAGCAAGCCACCGACGCCGCCTCCCGTGCCGCCTTCGCGGCCCGCCAAGCGGCCGCGACGGCGCAGGAAGCGATCGGTGCGGCCAATGCGGCGTCCTCGGCGGCGAACACCGCGGCAGCCGCGGCGTCGCGCGCTGCCGCCGCAGCCGCCGCAGCGGGACGAGCGGCGTCCAACGCCTATGACGCCGCGGCTCTCGCGGTCGGTGATCAGAAGAAGGCCGGCGACGCGAAGTTCGCGGCGCAGGTGGCCCGGGACGCCGCCAATGCCGCGTCCACCGCGGCCAACGCCGCGGACTGGGCCAGGACGGCCTCTCAGCAGGCCGGTCTGGCGGGCAATGCCGCCAACGACGCCGCCAACCAGTCGGTCAACGCCGCCAATGCCGCGACCGAGGCGGCCGACGCTGCCGCCGCGGCGGGCGCGGACGCGCGGGAGGCCAAGGCCGCCGCCGCTCGTGCTCGCGCGCAGGCTGCCCGTGCCGTCGCCGCGGCCGGTGCCAGCCGCGCCTGGGCGAACCAGGCGGCTGACCAGGCCGGCCAGGCCGCCGCGGCCGCCCGGGCAGCGGGAACGGACGCGACGAACGCCGCGGCCGCCGCCGAGGACGCCGCCGCGCACGCCGGCCAAGCCGCCGATGCAGCGCAGCAGGCCACCAACCACGCGAATGCCGCGACCGCCGCCGCTACTACCGCGGTCAACGCCACCCACCAGGCAGCCCAGATCGCCGCCGCGGCACGTCAGGCGGACGCGGACCGGATCGCCCTGGCCGCGCAGCAGGAGGACGACGCAGCCAGGGACGCCCTCGCCGCCGCAGCCCAGCTGCCCGTGACCCCGCGGTGGGATCTGGACCAGGCGGCCACCTGGGACGCCGAAATCACCCGGCTGCTCGCCGAGGCCACCGCGTCCGGCACGGCACGGGCGACAGTGCTGACCGATGCGCGCAAGATCGCCCTGACCCTCAGCGTCACCGGCGGACCGTGGACCAGGGCGGCGGCCGGGTCGGCCCTTGCCGGATCCGACGACGAGGCCGTTTCGTTCGCCACCGGTGGCTTGCTCGCCGCGGCCGGGCAGGACGACCGCGTGATCCTCGGAGATCTGGCGGCGGCCGGAACTTCGGCCTTCAAGGACGCGGCGGCCTCGGTGCTGGCCGGGCCGGACACCGGAGTCCGCGACTTCCTGCGCAGCCGCGAGTATCCGGGACGCGAGCAGGACGACCGGATCCTGGTCGACCAGGTCATGGCCGCGGCGCGCGCGGACGGGCACCTCACGGTCGTCGCCAACGGGCAGAAAGCCCTCGACGCCGGCGGTGACCAGCCACTGCGGCAGTTCCTCGAGACGGGCCGGTATTCCGCTGCCGAGATCGACGACCACGTCGCGGCGAACCAGATCATGTCCGCCGCGCAGTCGTCGGGCTCGCGAGAGCTGGCCGCCGCGGCGCAGGCCGCGCTGGACGGACCACCCCAGCTGCTGCACCGGTTCCTGACCGTCGGCCAGTACACGGCCGCCCGCCGGGATCAGAACAGCGCGGCGCACTACGCGGCGATCGACAGCCTGCTCGCGCAGGCTTCGCGTGCGGCCGCCGACGCGACGCACAACGCCGACGACGCACAGGCCGCGGCTGCGAGGGCTCGCAACGCGGCCCAGCAGGCCGCGGACTACGCCAACCAGGCCGCGGCCGCGGCCAGCCAGGCGGCCGGTTACGCCAATCAGGCCCAGGACGCGGCGGCCCGTGCGGCCGCCTCTGCCGTACAGGCCAAGCAGTCGGCCGACACGGCCGCCCAGGCCGCCGCTTCGGCCGTCGCTTCGGCGGACCGGGCGTCACGCTCGGCGTTGTCCGCCCAGCACTCGGCGGACATCGCGGCCGGGTACGCCGACCAGGCGGCCACCTCGGCCCGCACCGCGTTCGACGCTGCCGTGCAGGCGGGCCTCGACGCCCACGCCGCCGACGAGGCTGCCCGGCAGGCGTGGCAGACCGTCGTCACCAAGGCGAACGCCGAACGCCAGAAGATCATCGACGACCGCACCACGGCGTGCCAGAACCGGAAACAGCAGGGCGTCGTGCTGCTCAGCACCGCCGATTGCATCCTGCTGGTGACGGGCACGGACGCCGACCGCGAACGCATCTTCGGGGCCATGCAGCAGGCGTGCCGCCGGCTGAACGAGGGCGACAACGACCTCGTCAACCGGTGCCTGGACCCGAACAACCTGTGGGACCCCAACTTCAACCCGCTGCCCGATCCGGCCGCCGCGATGGCCGCCCACACCTTCATCGGACCGCCCGGGGAGGCCGCGGCGCTCGAAGGGTTCGAGGGACTGCTCGGTCTCGCCGAAGAGGGGGCGGAGGCCCTTTCGGTGGCCGCCGAAGCGAGCAAGCTGGCCACAGCGGTGAACGAGGCCGCCACGGGCGAGCGGCTGGTCGGCCAGGACGCCCAGCTCGCCGAAGCCGCGCAGGAGGTCGCGGGCCGCCAGCTCGGCGACCACATCGTCCTGGGGTCCCGCTACCACGGGCTGGAGGACCTGACGGCCAAGCTCGGCGGCCGCAACCTGCTGTCCGATCTGGACTGGCGGGAACAGGTGCAGATCTCGGCCGACCTGCTGAAGCTCGGGGACACGGACATCAAGGTCTCGTTCGCGCTGGACGGGCTGGAAGGGGAGACCCCGGCGGAGATCCTCCACCAGGCCTACCTGGCCGACATGCGCGGAACCGCCAACCCGACCCAGTGGGAGCTCACGACGTACAAGTACGCCGGCGTCCTGGACAAGGTCGAGTTCTACCAGGGCGGCGTGCGCACCCCGAACCCGTACGGTGGGTAGCGCGCCCAACGGACAGAGAGGAAGTGCAGCCGTGCAGACCGTGCCCGGACAGCTGCCTCTCGTGCTGAACCGGAAGTTCCACCTGGCGAAGTACGAGAGCGGCCACGCACAACTGCTGCTTCGCAGCGGCCGGAGTGGCTATCACGACGGCGAGTACCTGAAGTACGACTCGGTCGTCGACGTGCTGTTCAAGAACGTCTCGGTGCTCGCGGTGGCCGAGAGCTACCACCCGCTGGAAGTGTCGTTGGGCGGCCCCGCCGAGTTCGCGGGCCTGCGCGACCTGCTGAACTGCGAACTCGGTGACCGCAAGCTCTACGTCCTGCGCAGCTCGTTCGGCGGACCGGTGGGGTACGTGGTCGCCGGCGCGGTCTACTGGACCGACGACCCGCACGGTTCGACCGGCGCCGAAAGCGTGCTGCTCGGCGGGACCGGCCGCGCGCCGGTGTTCGCCGCATGATCGGCTGACGGGTCTCACCGGTCCCCGGAGCAGGATCTCCGGGGACCGGTGGAACTCAGCGGTTCGAGGCCCTCTTGACGAACTTCGCCAGGTCCTTCGATTGCTGCACCCGCGTCGGCTCGTGGACGTACATCATGTGGCCCGCCGGGTAGTACGCCGAGTCGATGTTCTCGCGCAGTTCCTCGGGGATCTGCAAGTGAGCCAGCACGTGCTCGGCCGCGTAGTACGCCGTTGCGCCGTCGTAGTGGCCGAATGCCACGTGCACCTTCAGGTGCGGGTTCGCGCGCATCGCCGCGCTCAGCGAGTCCACCACCGACACCGAGCGGCCCTCGAAGTCCGAATAGGACCACGCCTTGAACGTGTCCTCGCTGATCAGCTCGTACGGCAGGTCGTTGGCGTACCCGAGCTCCGCCCGCACGTAGTGGTTGAACGCCGCCGCGTACGCGCCGACCACGCGGGAGATCGACGGGTCGTCGCTCATGTGCTCGCGGCCGCCGTCCGGCTCCCACGTCGTGAAGCGGCCGTCCATGCGGCCGACCGTCAGGCCGCGGTCGCGCAGCAGCTCCGTGAAGAACCGGACGTGCTCGATCCGCAGGTTCACCCGGTCCACATAGGACTCGGCGAGCCCGGTCAGCGACGCCAGCGTGGCCACCGCCTCCGTCCGGTCCTGAGTGGACAGCCGGGCGCCGCGGGACAGCGCCCACGGCAGGTCCTTCGCCGCGAAGTCCTCGGCGTCGGCGAGGACGTCGTCGAGCGGGCGCTCGCCGTGCAGGCCGTGGTAGTGCGCGATCGCCGCGTACGTCGGCACGTACAGCGAGTACGGGAGGTCGTTGCCCTCCGTGAACCGCAGGGTGCCCAGATCGAGCACCGACGAGATCAGCAGCAGGCCGTTCAGGTAGAGCCCGTGCCGGTCCTGCAGGTGCGCGGCCAGCCCGGCGGCGCGCAGCGTGCCGTACGACTCGCCGGCCAGGAATTTCGGCGACAGCCAGCGCTGGTGGCGGGACACCCACAGCCGGATGATCTCGCCGACCGACTCGATGTCGCCCTTGAAGCCGTGGAAGTCCTTCGTCTCGCCGCCTTCGGACGCGCGCGAGTAGCCGGTCGACACCGGGTCGATGAACACGAGGTCGCTGTGCACCAGCAGCGTCTCGGGGTTGTCGGCCAGCCCGTACGGCGGCGGCACCAGGTCGTCGACGTCGCCCGAGAGCACCCGCCGCGGGCCCAGCAGGCCCATGTGCAGCCAGATGCTCGACGAGCCGGGCCCGCCGTTGAAGGCGAACGTCACCGGCCGCGACCCCGGGTCGGCGTCATCGAGGGTGTAGGAGGTGATGAACACCTCGGCCTTCGCCTTGACGCCCTCGGACTTGCCGTCCTTGACGGTCTCCTTGCGGAGGACGATCCGGCCCGCTTTCGCCGTGTACGCGAGCTTCTTCCGCTTCACGGTCAGCGTGTGCTGGGTGGTGACGATGTCGTCGGTCGGCTCGGCCGGGATCTCCGAAGACTCCGGAGTCTCCGGAGTCTTCGTCTCGGCAGTCTCTTCGGGGGTGGTGTCCGCCATGGACCCAACCTAGTGGTTGACCCGGGCGTCTGTGGCAGGGTGACCTGGTGCACACCGAGGACTGGCCGTCGACGGTCGAGGAGGCGCTCGCCGTGCAGGACCGGCTCCGCGGCCGGGTCGACCTCACCGACGACTGTCCCGAGCTGCCGCCGACGGTCACCGGCCTCGACGTCGCCTACGACGACACCGGCGGCATCGTCGCGGCCGTCGTCACCCTCGAAACCGCCGGGCTCACCGTGGTCGAGGAGCGGACGCACCGCGCGCGGGCCACCTTTCCGTACGAGCCGGGCCTGTTCGCCTTCCGTGAGCTGCCGCCGCTGCTGGCCGCGCTCGAGCGGCTGGACCGCACGCCCGACGTCCTGGTCTGCGACGGCCACGGCCTCGCGCACCCGCGCCGCTTCGGCCTGGCCTGCCACCTCGGGGTGCTGACCGGGCGGCCCGCGTTCGGCGTCGGCAAGACGCGGTTCGTCGGCACGCACGGTTCTCCCGAGGCTGCCCGGGGGTCGTCGGTGCCGCTGGTCGACGCGGGCGAGGTCGTCGGCGCGGTGCTGCGGACCCGAGACGGCGTCAAGCCCGTGTACGTCTCGGCCGGCCACCGGATCGACCTCGCGCACGCGTGCCGGCTCACGCTGGCCCTGACCCCGCGCTACCGGCTGCCCGAGACCACGCGGCACGCCGACCGGCTGTCCCGGGCGGCGCCGCGATGAGGTCCCTGCCCGAACTGGACGCGGCGGTGGCCGGCTGCCGCGCCTGCCCGCGGCTGGTGGCCTGGCGCGAGGGCGTCGCGGGCACCAAGGCGGCGTTCCGCGGTGAGGAGTACTGGGCGCGCCCGGTGCCGGGCTTCGGGCCGCCGGACGCGTCGCTCGCGGTCGTCGGCCTGGCGCCCTCGGCGCACGGAGCCAACCGCACCGGCCGGATGTTCACCGGCGACCCTTCGGGTGATTTCCTGTTCCGCGTCCTGCACGAGGTCGGGCTCGCTTCGCAGCCGACGTCGACGGCGATCGGCGACGGCCTCGAGCTGTACGGCACCCGCCTCGTCTCGCCGGTGCGGTGCGCGCCGCCGGAGAACAAGCCGACGCCGGCCGAGCGGGACACGTGCCGTCCGTGGCTCGCGGAGGAGCTGGCACTGTTACGTCCGACACTGCGGGCGATCGTCGTGCTCGGCGCGTTCGGCTGGCAGGCGTTACTGCCCGTGCTGGCCGCGGCGGGCCGGCCGGTGCCCCAGCCGCGTCCGGCGTTCGGCCACGGGACCGTCGTGGAGCTGGGCGACCTGCGCCTTTTCGGCTGCTACCACGTCTCGCCGCGCAATGTCCAGACGCACCGCGTGACCCACGCCATGGTGGCGGACGTCTTCCGCGCCGCGACCTCGGTGACAGCGCACGACTGAATCGTTACGGAAACCGCGGCGACGCTGGTCACAGCCGGATGGGGCCCCCGAGCGGGGTCGCGGCGAAGGTGTCACCATGAGGACATGGCTGCTGCGAAGTCGAAGTCGGAACCGACTCGGATTCTCGTCCTCGGTGGTGGGTACGTCGGGCTCTACACGGCGTACGGCCTCCAGAAGATGCTCCGGGCCAACGAGGCCTCCGTGACCGTCGTTGACCCGCAGCCCCACATGACCTATGCGCCGTTCCTCCCGGAGGCCGCGGCCGGCGCGATCGAGCCCCGGCACGTGGTCGTGCCGCTGCGGCGGGTGCTCAAGCGCTGCCACGTGCTGACCGCGCGCGTCACCAAGATCGAGAACGAGAAGAAGTCCGTCACGGTCGAGGCGGCCGACGGCCACATCGAGCAGCTGGGCTACGACATCCTGGTCGTCGCGCTCGGCGCGGTGGCGCGCATCCTGCCGATCCCGGGCCTGGTCGAGCAAGGCATCGCCTTCAAGACCATCGGCGAGGCGATCTACCTGCGCAACCACATCATGACCAAGCTCGACGAGGCGGCCAGCACGCTCGACCCCGAGCTGCGCAAGCGCCTCCTGACGTTCACGGTGGTCGGCGGCGGCTTCGCCGGCATCGAGGCGCTGGCCGAGCTCGAGGACATGACCCGGTTCGCGGTGGAGAACTACTACCCGAACATCAAGACCTCCGACATCCGCTGGGTGCTCGTCGAGGCGGCCGGCCGCATCCTGCCCGAGGTCCGCGAGACCTTGGGTGTGTACACGGTCGAGCAGCTGGAGAAGCGCGGCATCGAGGTCTACCTGTCGACGGCGGCGAAGTCGTTCGAGAACGGCCACGTGGTCCTCTCGGACGGAACCGAGTTCGACACCGACACGATCATCTGGACGGCGGGCGTGAAGGCCAACCCGGTGGTCGGCCAGTCCGACCTCCCGGTCGACAAGCGCGGCCGCCTCGAGGCGACGGCCGCGATGCAGGTCGTCGGCCACCCGGACGTGTGGACGGCGGGCGACAACGCGGCGATCCCGGACCTGTCCCGCACGGAAGAGGACCCGACGGCGACCTGCCCGCCGAACGCACAGCACGCGGTCCGCCAGGCCCGCCTGCTGGCCAAGAACATCATCAAGGTCCTCCGCGGCGGCAAGCCGAAGGACTACTTCCACAAGAACCTCGGCGCGGTGGCGAGCCTCGGCCTCCACAAGGGCGTCGCGGACGCGCTGAACCTGAAGATCAAGGGCTTCCCGGCGTGGCTCTTCCACCGCGCGTACCACCTCAAGGCCATGCCGACGTGGAACCGCCGCATCCGCATCCTGTTCGACTGGATCCTCGGCGGGCTGTTCCGGCGTGAGGTGATCTCGCTCGGGCAGATCAACAACCCGAAGGACGAGTTCGCGCGCGTCTCGAAGTCCTGACGTCGCGCTGCCTTCCGCCCCCGGCCCTTGCGGCCGGGGGCTTTCGGCTTTCGGGGCAACCTGCCGGTGGGGTGTGGGGTATCGCCTAGAGTGTGCGGTGCCCCCGTAGCCCAATCGGCAGAGGCAGTCGACTTAAAATCGATTCAGTGCGGGTTCGAGTCCCGTCGGGGGCACCACGCAGACCATCATCACCTGAAAGGCCCCATCCGACCGGTACCCTGGTCATCGAGGGCAGGTACGTCCTCTTGTTGAAGCGCGGGAGGCCGTGATGAGCTCCTCGTCCACCGTGAGCTGGCGCAGTCGGCCACGCTCCGGACGGCAAGCCCGCGGTTGCGTGCTTTCCGGCCGAGCTGATCGGCGTGGCCCTGCCTGATGTTGCTCCGTGGACGTCTGGCCGGGTCGGGTCAATTTTCGGGACTTCCATCGGGAAGCAAGGGTGTTCGCTACGGTTCCTGCCGTACGCGACGTCCGCGAGGTCGTCGCAGCGAAGCTCGCCGTCTAGGAAGAGGACACTCCGTGGTGCGCATCGGAATCACCGGCCACTCCAACCTGACCGACGCCACCGCCGCGCTCGTGGCCGGCGAGCTCCGCGAGATCCTGGAGGAACAGCGCGACGATCTCGTGGGTGTCACTTGCTTGGCCCGCGGCGCCGACCAGGTCTTCGCCAGAGTTGTTCTGGAGCTGGGTGGGACGCTCGAAGTCGTGCTGCCGGCGGCGGACTACCGCGACCGCAAGGTCAAGCCGGACAACGCGGCCGAGTTCGACAGCCTCATCGCGAACGCGAGCGTCCACACGATGCCGCTCACCGAGTCGAACCGTGACGCCTACATGGCCGCCAGCGAACACGTTCTGTCCATAGCGGACAAAATGATCGCGGTCTGGGACGGCGGCCCGTCCGGCGGCCACGGTGGCACTGCGGATGTCGTTGATGCTGCAAGGGGTCGCGGCCTGGACGTCACAGTCGTCTGGCCGGAGCACGCTGCCCGAATCTGAAAGTCGTATACCCGCCAATGGTCGCGCAACCACTGCATAATCCGCCATCTCGGGCTCCGTCACGATTCGGAGCTGCGGAGCAGGCCGCCTGTCGACGGCCCATCGGCGGCGAGCCGTGCCGGCTGCTGATGGCTGCACACTCGGTGTGAACATCCTGTCTGGACTGAGGTCGTCGAGGACTGAGGCGTTCGGCTCGAGGGGAAAGTAGTGACTGGGCAAAGAATAGGTAAGCATTCTTCGGTGCGAACTCGGCGGCCTCACTCGTACGGGTGATAGCCGGTTTTCCAGATTCCATTAGTGTTCTGATCTGCCGCTCTCGGCTCATCGAGTGCGCGCGAACGGGGTAAGTCCTCCGGGGCTTCGGGGTGGGAAGGTTCGTGCTGTGCTCGATTCGGTTGCCTCTGCGCGCAAAAGAACTTTTCGGATCGATCGAGGGCCTTTCGGCCAATGGTCCAGGTTTCGTTCGTTCGTCATTTTTATGGCCGTTTTTGCGCTTTTCTCCAGTTCGGTGGCCACCGTGTCCGCGGCGCCCGCTCCGGTGGGAGCGGCATCGGTGCACCCGGCCGCCGCGCCCGGACCGGGGGACTTCGGGCCGGGTGCGGCGGCCTCGGCCGATGTTGCCGTCGACGGCTGGGGTGACCCGCGGGGGTACCACCTGGAGCTGGGCCGGGAGAGCTCTGGTTTCGCTTGGCACGAGGTTGCGCTGCTGCACCCGGCAGGCTTGGACGACTCGTCGTGGACCGGCTACCAGTGCGTGTCCGGAAATGGCCGGTTCGCCGCAGTGGCGGTGCTGCCGATCTCGGCGGTCACCAGCCAGGCCGCGCGTGACCACGGTGCGTTCGCCTACGCCGTGGACCTCTCCTCCGGTGTGGTGCGCCCGCTGGCGAGCGGTGTCGGGCTGAAGTACTTTTCGCCCGGTTGTGGCGCGGGCGACCAGGCCGTGTTCACCCTCGATGTCGGTGCGAACGACGAGAACACGCAGCTGGTGACCGCGAATCTGGCGACCGGGAAGATCGACGGCTCGACGACGGTGCCCGGACAGGTCACGTCGGCGGTGCCGACCGCGACCGGGATCGTCGGAGTCGCCGGCTCGCGACTGGTCGCGGTGCCCGCCAAGGGAAAACCGGCGGTACTTGCCAGCCTCGCCGGTGATGCCTACGACCTGCGGCCCGCGGCCGACGGCGGGGTCAGCTTCCTGCAGGCCGCGCCCGGCGCGAAGACCGCGTCCGCGGCGCACGAGCGCGCAGGAGCGATCACGACCCTGGGCTCCGGCGACCTCACGCGCCTGCACCTGTTCCAGGGCCGATCCGGTCACGCCGTCCTGGCCGGCGCGGCTCGGACCAGCGCCGCCGCCCTGGCTGACGCGGGCGTCCGGGCAGTCAAGGATTCCGGGCTGTCGCGGGCCTCCACCGCCTCCTCGCTGGACGGCGACGCACTGCTGGGGCCGGACGCGGACGGACAGAAATCCGCGCCGGTGCTGCTGTCGACCAAAACCGGCAACGTCCTGCCCCGCGCCGTCGCCACCAGCACTGCGACGCCGTCGACCGCGTTACCCGGCTACCCCGCGGCCAACGTCGCTGCCGCCCGGAGCGCGCAGCCGGGCTACCTGGCGCCGCACGCCGACGCCGCGCCCGCGCACGGCGGCGGCGGTGCGCCGGCCACGGCGACGACCACCCAGACGCCGACCTGTGCGGTCGCGCCGCTCGACACGGCGAAGCAGGTGATGCAGCCGAACCCGGCACAGGTCGACTGGGCGGTGCAGCTGGCGGAACAGGGTTTGCTCACCGGCAGCGCGTACACGCGCCCGGCCGGGTTCGCCAACCTCGGGCTGGTCGCCTACGCGCCCAACAGTGACTTCCCGCTGATCCCGCTCTCGCATCCGGCCGGCGCCTCGAACACCGTGCCGCGGTCGATCTTCGAGGGCATCATGGCCCAGGAGTCGAACTGGTCCCAGGCCTCCTGGCACGCTCCCGCGGGAACCGCCGGTGACCCGCTGATCGCCAGCTACTACGGCGCCGGCGGCGACATCCGGTCCATCAACTACGCCGGCGCCGACTGCGGCTACGGCATCAGCCAGGTCACCGACGGCATGCACGTGGGCGACCACTCGCTGTCCGCGCACGGCCAGATCAAGGTCGCCGTCGACTACCAGGAGAACATCGCCGCGGGTCTGCAGATCCTGGAGACGACCTGGAACTCCCTCTACGGCGACGGGATCATCGCGAACAACGGTGACCCGGCCGATCTGGAGAACTGGTACTTCGCGGCCTGGGCGTACAACTCGGGCCTGCAGCCGAACGCCGCCAACGGCAACACCACCGGCTGCACGCCCGGCCCGTCCTGCACGGGTCCCGACGGGACCTGGGGCCTGGGCTGGACCAACAACCCGGCCAACCTGGACTACCCGCCCAACCGCGACCCGTACCTGCAGGACACCTACGCCGACGCGGCGCACCCGGCCAGCTGGCCGTACCAGGAACGCGTGCTCGGCTGGACGGCGAGCCCGCTGCTGCGTTACGGCAGCAAGGCCTACGCCAAGCCGACCTACCACGGCGGGAACACGTGGGTGCAGCCCGCGCCGTTCACCGCGATGTGCGACCTCGCGGACAACCACTGCGACCCGAACACCACGAACCAGAGCAACCCGGGCGCCAGCCACTGCCTGCTCAACGACTTCGAGTGCTGGTGGCACCAGCCCGTGACCTGGATCCCCACCTGCGCGACGACCTGCGCGACCAGCCCGTACGCTGTTCCCGGCGGCAGTGAACCGGCGAACCCGAGCCAGAACCCGCCGACCTGTCCACAGGACACCTCGAAGGTCCCTTCGGGCTCGATCATCGTCGACGACGAGCCGTCACCGCCACTGAACCTGCAGGGCTGCGGCAGCGCGAACTGGTCGTCGAACGGGACGTTCGCCTACACCTACGGCACCAACTCCGCCGGTGATCCGATCGGCGCGATCGACACCCACCAGCTCGGCACCGGGCTGGGTGGGCACATCCTGTTCAGCCACACCGAAGACGGCTCCGAGTCCGACCTCATCAACACCGGCACCTGGACGCCGAACCTGCCGTCGCTGCAGTACTACAAGATCAAGCTGCACATCCCGGGCCTGGGCGCCGAAGCGACCAACGTCGTCTACACGATCAACCCCGGCGGTGGCGTGTCGCCGTGGAAGATCCGGGTGAACCAGGCCTGGAACTCCGAGCAGTGGGTCACCATCGGCACCTTCGCCATGCAGAACGGCGGCAACGTCGTGCTCACCAACAACGGCAGCTCGGCCGACCGGGGCGGCTTCGGCTACTCCGACTTCGACGTGGCCTACGACGCGATCGCGTTCGTGCCGCAGGGTGGCACGCCCGGCCAGCCGATCGGCGGCCCGCCCGGAATCCAGGACGCGCCGAGGGGATCCAATCCGGCGTTCGTCGCCTGCGGCTGCGCCAGGCGCACCGCGGGCGACCCGGTGGACACCTCGACCGGCTTCTTCGGCCAGACCTTCACCGACCTGTCCACGCCCGGCCGCGGCATGCCGCTGAACTTCACCCGCAGCTATGCCGAAAGCGTCGCGGATCCCAGCGGGCCCAACGGTTCTCTCGCCGTCGACGGGCCGTTCGGCTGGGGCTGGACCGATTCGTACAACCTGTTCGCGACCACGGCCGCCAACGGGAACGTCACCGTCACCCAGGAAGACGGCTCCCAGGTCACGTTCGTCGACTCGGCCGGCAGCTATGCGCCGTCGGCGCCCCGGTACGACGCGACGCTGGTCAAGAATGGCTCCAGCTACGCGTTCACGAGGCGTGGCAAGGAGATCTTCA
The DNA here is from genome assembly GCF_046548995.1 of Amycolatopsis sp. lyj-109. Taxonomy (NCBI): domain Bacteria; kingdom Bacillati; phylum Actinomycetota; class Actinomycetes; order Pseudonocardiales; family Pseudonocardiaceae; genus Amycolatopsis; species Amycolatopsis sp. lyj-109. Next base: position 172,507 of record NZ_JAJPWR010000007.1, on the reverse strand, counting down.
CCTTCGACACCACCAGCGGCCGCCTCACCGCGGAGACCGATCCGGCCGGCAGCAAGGCGAATCCGCCGTACCAGACCGGTCTCGCCTACGACGGCAGCGGCCACCTGCACACGATCACCGACGCGGCAGGCCGTGGGTACACGCTGACCTGGACCGGCAACCACATCACCGGGCTGAGCGACCCGGCCGGCCGCACCGTCACCTACGCCTACGACGGCAGCGACAACCTGACCGACGTCTACGGAGCCGGCACCACCCGGACACCGTCGGTCAAGGACGACGACCACACGCAATACACCTACGCCGGCCACCTGATGGCCTCGATGCGGTCGCCCAAGAACTACGGTGGCGCCGCGTCCGCGGTCACCGCGATGAGCTACGACAGCGCCGAACGCGTGAAGACGCAGATCGACGCCAACGGGCACACCACGACCTTCACCTACGGCCCCGACGGCGGGCTGACCGCCGGCCAGACCCTGGTGACCGACCCGGCCGGGCACAAGACGCTGGACACCTACCAGAACGCCCTGCTGGTCTCGGAGACCAAGGGGTACGGCACCGCCGACGCCGGCACCACCGGCTACACCTACGACCCGGTGACGCTCGGCGTGTCCAGCCGGACCGACCCCGACGGCAACCTCCAGACGTTCACCTACGACGACCACGGCAACAAGACGTCGGAGTCGAATTCGCTGGGCTTCACGAAGAACTATGCGTACGACGACCACGACGACCTGATCGAGAGCATCGACGCGAACGGCGTCGCCACGGTCACCACCTACGACCCGAACACGCTGGTGCCGACGGTCGCCACCGTCACCCAGGCCAACAACGTGGTGGAGTCGCTGACCGGCAACTTCGGGCCGGCGCCCACCCGCACCACTGCCTACCACTACGACGACGCCGCGCACCCGGCCGACCTGACCCGGGTGACCGACCCGAACGGCAAGACCACCACCACGACCTACGACGGCTACGGCGACAAGGCCACCGTCACCGACGCGGCCGGCGACCGGACCCAGTACGGCTACGACACCCGGACCGGCTGGTCGACCTCCACAGTGGATCCGAACGGCACGGCGGCCGGCGTGTCACCGTCGTGCACGCCGCCGGCAAGGGGCTGCACCACCTACGGCCACGACGCCTACGGCAACGTCAACCGCACCACCGATCCGCTGAACCGCACCTCGACGGCGGTCTTCGACGCCGACGGGAACAAGACGTCGGCCACCGATCCCAACGGCCACACCGTGGGCACCACCTTCGACGCCGCCGACCAGGTGACCAAGGTGACGCAGGCCGACGGCACCACCCGGATCGACGACTACAACCCGGACGGCACGCTCGCCGACACCGTCGACGGCCTCGGCGCCAAGACGCAGTACGGCTACGACGGACAGGGCCGCGAGGACAGCCGCACCGATCCGGACAACCGCGCCACCAGCACGCACCTCGATCCGGCGGGCCGCGCGCTCACCGCGACCGACGCGGCCGGGCGGGTCACGACCATGGGCTACGACGCGGCAGGCCAGCTGAAGTCGGTGTCCTATTCGGACGGTGTCACCCCGGGCGTCACCTACGGCTACGACCCGGCCGGCCGGCGGCGCACGATGACCGACGGCACCGGCACGTCCACCTGGACCTACGACACGTTCGGCGAGGTCGCCGCCCAGACGCAGGGATCCGGTGCGGCCGTCGGCTACGGCTACGACAACGCCGGCAACCAGACGTCGATCACCTACCCGGGGCAGACGACGTCGGTGCTGCGGACCTTCGACGACGCCGAGCGGCTGAAGACCGTCACCGACTGGAACCACAACCAGGTCGTCTTCGGCTACGACAACGACGGGAGGGTGCGGACCACCCAGTACCCGGACGGCGACACCGTCACCGACGGCTACGACGACGCCGAGCGGCAGACCTCGACTTCCGCGGTCACCGGGTCGACCACCGTCCTGTCGGCCACCTACGGCCGTGATCCGCTGGGGCAGCTGTCGTCCCAGACCGTCGGCACGGGCTCGCAGTCCCTCGGCTACACCCCGCGCGAGCAGCTCGGCAGTGCCGGCGGCAGCACGTTCGCCTACGACGCGGCCGACAACCCGACCACCGTCGGAGCCGTGACCCAGGCCTTCGACGCGGCCGGTCAGCTGTGCTGGTCGTTGCCCAGCGGCACGGTGTCCAACCCCACCTGTGGCACCGCACCCAGCGGTGCCACGTCCGCCGGCTACGACAACCTGGGCGAGCGCAAGACGTTCGGTTCCGCGACCTACAGCTACGACCAGGCGGGGCGGCTGACCGGCACGGCCGGGGCGACCTACGCCTACAACGGCGACGGCCTGCGCACGGCCAAGACCGCCGGCGGCGTGACCGCCACGTTCGTCTGGGACAGCGGTAAGACGCCGAACGTGCTTTCCGACGGCACGAACAGCTACCTGTACGGACCGGGCGGCCTGCCCGTCGAGCAGATCGGGTCGGCGACGAACTGGTTCGTGCACGACCAGCTCGGTTCGACGATCGGGTTGCTCGACGGCACCGGGAGTGTGGCCGGACGTGCTGCCTACACGCCCTACGGCGTGGTCACCACGAGCGGCAGCGCCCGCACGCCGTTGCAGTACACGGGCCAGTACACCGACGCCGAGTCCGGGCTGATTTACCTCCGTGCCCGGTACTACGACCCCGCGACCGCGCTGTTCCTGTCCGTCGATCCCCTGGTCGACAGCACCGCCACGGCGTACGCGTACACGGACGGCAACCCGGTCAACCGCACCGACCCGACCGGTGAGCTGTTCGGCCTGGACAACCTCATCGCCGGGGCGGTGGGCGCCATCGCCGCCGGCGGTGGCGCGCTCATCCACGGCGCGCTGACCGGCCACGTCGACTGGGCGGACGTCGGCATCGCCGCCGCGGCCGGCGGGGTGTTCGGGGCGACCTTCGCCGAGTGCGGTATCTGCGCCGGCGTGGCGACCAACCTCACCGTCGACTACCTCACCCAGCTGCACGACAACAGCTGGGACAACAGCAAGGTCGACTGGGGCGAGGTCGCCGGCGAGGGACTGATCGGCGGCGCGGTCGGCGCGCTCGGCGACGGGTTCAACGCGTACGGCAGGTCGGTCGGTTACGACGAGGACTACCTGAAGGTCCTGGGCCGGTTCAACACCACGATGATCGGCGGTCTGAGCATGGCACTCGGCGGGTTCGACCCGATTTACGCGATCAAGAGCGGCTGTGGACACTGATCCGGTGACGGAGCTGAGGTCGACGCCGGCGGTGTTCCGCTGTTCCCTGCGCAACGGGCGCGTTGCCTACCTGGTGATCGTGATGGGACTGTGCACCGCCGGCGTCCTCGCCGCCGGCCTGGTCGGCGGCGGAGTCGCCGGCCGGGGAGCCGGTCAGTTCCTGCTTTGGCTGGGAGCCGTCGTGCTCGTCGCCGGACCGACCGTCGCCTACCTCCGCCGCACCAAGATCGTCATCGATGCCGAGCAGGTCCGGGTGCACACCTTGATCGGTGCGCCCGGCACGGCGCGGCGGGAGGCCGTTGCCGGGATCAGGACGCCGCGGTCGGGCGCCGGTTTCTTCGCCGACGCCGAGGACAAGGTGCTGGTCCCGTTCCGGGACGTTTACACCCGGGCGCAGCTGGCCGAGATGGCAGGCATGCTCGGAGTGGACCTGAGGCCGAGATAAGGGGTCTTTTATGTCCGAAAAGGCGCGACGTGGCTGTCCTTTCCGGACTGCGCCGTCGTCGGCGATCTCGGCACGACGGCGGCCTGCTGCGATGACCGTCATGGCCCGACACCGCCCCGACGGTGTGAGGCGGTCATCGCGGCAGGCCGCCGTCTGTTCCCGAGACCCCCGTCCCGAGTACCGGGAACCTACCCAGCCGACGGGGAGTTCAATCGCCCCGAGGCGATTTCGTCAAAAGCCGGGTGCGGCGGCGGCTCGGGAGTCCGTGCGAACCGGTGCAGGGCGGCGAGCACGGCCGGGGCGGGGGTGGCCGGGTGGTCGGCGTCGTGCAGCAGGTGGTCCACTCCGGGCAGTGGCACCCGGCCCGGTCCGGCGGTGTGGGCGCGGTGCACGGCGGTGGTCAACGCATCCGTTGTGGCGCAAGGGACTTGCTGTACTTGTCGAAGCGCAGCGTGGCGACGCGGTCACTGTCGAGCGCGTCGGCCACCTGCGTCAAGGTGTCCGGGGACGTGTGGTGGTTGGTTGCCGTTGCGGTCGGTGCGCGGGCACGTGCAGGGTGCCGGGTGGCGGTCACGACAGCGGCCGACAACACGACCGCGGCGAGGGGGAGAACATGGTTCAGCGCAGGGCGTTCTCGACCAGCGCGACGGTCGCGCGGGGGTCGTCGACCTGGATGACCATGCGGGCGTAGCGCTCGTCGGCGAGTTCGATCACGACGGCCTTCGACGGGTCCTTGACGTCCCAGAAGATCTTTTCGCCGTCGAGGTGGAACGTGCCCGCGGTGATCACGCCGGGCAGGTGGGCGCCCGGCGCGCGGATCCCCTTGGGGTCGGCGGCGATGCCGGGGTCGGCGGTTGCGCCGCGGACGTTGGCCAGCGGGATGGTCAGGCTGCTCTTGAAGGCCCAGAGCTTGTCGAGACCTTCGATCACGACAACGAGGTCGTCGCCGTCGATGTGGACCAGTGCCATGTGGATTTCCTTGTCAGTCGGGAGAATCGAAGCGTCGGGTCAGCGCGGTGCCGACTCCGTCGGGGTTGCCGCGCAGGAGGATGCCCAGTGCGGCAGCCGTGAGGGCGGCGGCCAGGGCGGCGGGAATGCCGAGCGCGTCGGCGATCGCCTGGTCGACGGCGGTCAGGGCGGCCGCCACCTCGGCGGCCACCTCCTCGTCGGCCGGTGCCCGTTCGACCACCGCCAGCAGCAGCAGGTCGAGGTCGGCCGAGGTGATCAGCCGCAGCGCGGTCGCGGCATCCGGTGCCGCGGCCAGTGCTTCGGCCAGGGGGTGGACGTCGTCGGCGAGGTGGCGGCGCAGCGCGACCAGGTAGAGGCCGCGCTTGCTGCCGAACGTCTTGTACAGGCTGTTGCGGTGCACGCCGAGGTGGGTGACGAGGTCGTCGACGGACACCCCGTCGTACGCGCGGCCACCGAACAACCCCACGGCGGCGCGCACCACCTCGTCCTCGTCGAACGTTCGTTGCCTGCCCATGTCATGACGATAGACTTTTGAGGAACGATCAGTCAAGAACGAGCGTTCCTCAAAATTGGAACCAGCGGCGCACGGCCTCCTCGAACGAACCCCGGTCCGGCACGCGGTCGCCGGCCCACGCGACGATTCCGTCCGGGCGGACCAGCACCGCGCCGAACCCCAGGTCGTCGCGGGCCGGGCCGGCGACGTGCCGGATCCGGTCTCCCACCGCGGGCAGCCGGCCGCTGAAGTCGAGCGCGACGCCGCGGCCGTCCTGGAGCAGGTCGCTCAGGCGGGTTCCGTCCGCCAGCACGAAGTCCGGCGCGTTGTGCCCGGCCAGGCCAGGTTCGCCGAAGTAGCGCAGCGAAGTCCCGGACGTCCGCTCGAAGACGTACGTCGTGCCGTCGCGAGTGGACAGGAGGTCGCGGACCACCGACCGGATCGCGCGGGAATGCGGGTCCGGGCGCGTCACCGCCACCTGCGCCCGGGACCAGTCGAGCACCCGGGCGCCGACCGGGTGGCGTTCGGCGGTGTAGGTGTCGAGGAGGCCCGCAGGTGCGCGCCCGGCCACCGTTGCCGCGAGCTTCCAGCCGAGGTTCAGCGCGTCGCCGATGCCGAGGTTGAGGCCCTGGCCGCCCAGCGGCGAGTGGATGTGCGCCGCGTCCCCGGCCAGCAGGACGCGGCCGCGGCGGTACGTCGTCGTCTGCTTCGCGCGGTCGGTGAAGCTGGACGCGAGGTGCACCTCGCCGAGCGTCACGTCGGTGCCGGACACGCGGCGCAACACCGACTGGAGGTGCTCGCGGGTCGGCGGCTGCGAACGGTCGTACGCCCCGCCGTCGAAGTCCAGCACACCGAGGTGGCCCGGCTCGGACATCGTCACGTACATGCCCTGCGGGGTCACGGCGAAGCCCCGCCGCAGGACACCGGGATCGGTGAGCGTGGCCAGCGCGAGGTAGCCGGTCAGCTGCGGTTCGGTGCCCACGAAATCGAAGCCCGCCAGCCGCCGGACCGTGCTGCGGCCGCCGTCGCAGCCGACGAGCCAGCGGGCCCGGTACTCCTCCGCACCGGACCGGGCGACCACCGCCGCGCCCTCCTCGGCGACGGCCGTGACCGAGACCCCGCGGCGGATCTCGACGCCGAGCTTGCCGGCCCGCTCGGCCAGCACCGTCTCCACCGCTTCCAGGCTGGTCATGATGCCGTCGAGCGCCGGGCCGGCCAGCCGGTAGGGCAGGCGGGCGAGGTCGACGGCGGCCGGGTCGAGGGGCGTGCCGGCGAAGTGGCCGACCGAGCGTGGAGCGGCTGCCTCGGGCCGTTCGTCCACACCGGACGCGGCCAGCAGCGCCGGCAGCATCCCGCGGCGGTGGAACGCCTCGACGGACCCGCCCGACAGGCCCCGCAGGCCGAGCGGGAAGCTCCGCCACGAGGAATGCGGCTCCGCCTCCCGTTCGAGCACCAGCACCGAACGGCCCGCGAGGCCGAGTTCGCAGGCGAGGAACAAACCCACCGGACCGGCTCCCACGATCACCACGTCATGCACGCCATACCGCCTTCTCGAGGTGCTGAGACGGCCCCGAGACTGGCTGCCGTCACTCACACGGCGCGCACACCGCGCTCACCGCGCCAGCCGGGCCGGATCGGCCGCGGCCACGGCAGACGTCGCGTCCAGCTCCCAGCCGTTCGCGTACGCCGCGGCGAATTCGACGTCGCCGAGCGCGGCCCGGCCCCGGTCGGTGAGCTCGCGGACCTGCGGATCGGTGCGGTCGTGCGTGCCGCGCAGCCGGGCGGCGGCGCCGAGCAGCACGGCCGATTCACGCGGCCGCCCGAGTGCTTCGGCGAGCGCGGCCGTGTGCACCGTCACCAGCGACAGGATCGGCAGGTCGCGCGCGGCCAGCGCGGCCGCGTACGCCACGCGCCCGGCCTTGTCCGCACCGGCCAGGTCGCCCGACGCCAGGCACCGCGCGGACCGCGCGCCCGCGATCAAGGTCCGGGCGTGGTCGGAGGGGAATCCGGCGTCGCCGAGCAGCCGGCGTTCGGCGTCGTCGAGCAGGACACCGGCCGCGTCCAGGTCGCCGATGTGTACTCGCAGACCGGCCTCCCAGCCGTCGATCAGGACCGGCAGCTCTGCCGGTGACGTCCGCAGCACCCGCTCCCGGACGGCGCCGATGATCTCCAGGGCCCGGCCGGTTTCGCCGCGCCGGACGTGCAGGTCGAACCAGCGCAGGTCGGTGTAGAGCTGGTCGCCGAGGCTGGGTGCGCCGAATTCGCCCGCCAGCGCCCGGGCTTCGCGCAGGTCGGCCAGCGCGCCGTCGAGGTCGTCGTAGCGCCGCAACTGGGCGCGCATCGGCAGCACCGCCGCCCGGCCCCACCGGTCGCCGGCCCGGTGGAAGCCGGTCAGGGCCGCCTCCACGTGGACGCGCACCCGGTCGAGCTCGCCCGCGTTCTCGGCGATCTCGGCCTGGAACATGTTGGCCAGCCCGGACAACCACTCGTCGGGACCCTCGGCCAGCTGCCGGAAGAGCGCGCGGGCGGTCTCGTCGCCCAGCAGGAAGAGCAGCATCGGCCCGAAGACGCGGTAGTGGCTCGGCAGCCGCGGGTGCGCCGACAGCCGGCCGGCCAGCTCGCGCATCTCCGCGCGGTCCGCCGCGGCTTCCCCGGCGGAGATGCCGGACAGGATGTCCGCCCGGTTGAGCAGGTGGGCGGCCCGGGCGCAGTCCCGCTCGGGCGTCGGTTCGCCGCCGGGCACCGACAGAGCCTCGCCCAGCCAGTAGCCGGCGTCGGCGTCGCGGCCGAACATCTGCCAGTACCAGGTCAGCGCCAGCGCCAAGCCGATCGCGGCGGCGGAGTCGCCGGTGGCGCACCGGTGCCGCAGGGCGGCGAGGGTGTTGTCGTACTCGGCGCCGATGGCGGCCATCGCCGCCGGCTGGCCGGGCCCGCGCAGCTCGGGGTCGTGGCGGGCCAGCAGCCCGGCGAAGTGGGCGGCGGCCAGGTCCCGGACCGGGCCGAGGTCGCCGGAGCCGGTGAGGCGATCGATCCCGTACTCGCGGATCGTTTCGAGCATGCGGTAGCGGCCGGTGCCGGGCGCCAGCTGCAGCAGCGACCGGTCGACGAGAGCGGCGAGCAGTTCGGGGATCTCGACGGCGGGCACGGCGGTGCCGGCGCAGACGGCGGCGGCCGAAGCGGGCGTGACCCCGCCGGGCAGCACGGAAATCCGGTCCGCGACCGTGCGTTCCCGGTCGTCGAGCAGGTCCCAGCTCCACGCGATGACCGCACGCAGGGTGCGGTGCCGCGGCGGCGCGGTCCGGCTGCCGGTGCTGAGGAGCCGGAACCGGTCGGCGAGCCCGTCGGCCAGGTCGGGCAGCGACAGCGTCCGCAACCGGGCGGCGGCGAGCTCGAGGGCCAGCGGCAGGCCGTCCAGGCCGCGCACCACGCGCACGATGTCGGCCCGCGTGGTTTCGTCGACGTCGAAACCGGGCCGCACGGCCGCCGCCCGCTCGGTGAACAACCGCACGGACGCCACCTCGCGGACGTCGTCGTCCGGGCCGGGCAACGGGAGCGGACCCAGCGGCACGAGCGCTTCGCCGTCCACGGCCAAGGGCTCGCGGCTGGTGGCGAGCACCCGCAGACCGGGGCAGCGCGGCAGCAGCGTCGCGACCAGGTGGGCCACGGCGTCGATCAGGTGCTCGCAGTTGTCGAGCAGCAGCAGGCTGTCCCGGCCGCCGAGCGCGCTGACGAGCACGTCCGGTTCGGCACCGCCGGCTCGACGGCGGGCGTCGAACAGCGCACCGCCCCGCAGCCCGATTCCGGCCAGCACGGCCGGCACGACCTTCCCCGGTTCGGTGACGGACGCGAGGTCGATGAGCCAGACGTCGGGGCCGTGCCGGCGGGCCGCCTCCAGCGCGAGCCGGGTCTTGCCGGCGCCGCCGGGGCCGAGGACGGTGACCAGGCGTCCGGTCGTGAGCAGGGCGCCGACGCGCGCGAGGTCGTCGGCGCGGCCGATGAAGCTGGTCAGCGGCGCGGGCAGGGGTGCGGGCCGGGGCCGGTCCGGGCTTGGCGCCGGGACGGGTTGCAGTAGCCGCAGGTGACGGTCCCGCAGCGCGGTGCCCGGGTCGGCGCCGAGGACGTCGGCCAGGGTCCGGCGGACCCGTTCGTAGACGGTCAGCGCTTCGGCCTGACGTCCTTGCGCGGCGAGTGCGTCCATCAGCAGGGCCGCCGCGCGTTCGTGCGCCGGGTGCTCGGCCAGCAGCGCGGTCAGCCGGGCGGCGGCCGGCTCGACGCGGCCCAGCGACAGCTCGGCGTCGGCGAGGTCGGCGACGGCCTCGATCGACAGGTGGGCCAGCCGGGTCGCCACCGCCGGGGCGACGGCGGCGACGAGCGCGGGCTCGCCCCACAACGCCACGGCTTCGGCGAGTGCGGCGTTCGCGGCTTCGGCGTCCCCGGCCCGCAGCCGCTCCCGGCCGGCCGCGGTGAGTTGCTCGAAGCGCAGCGCGTCGACGTCGGCCACGGCCAGCCGGTAGCCGCCCGCGACCTGCACGAGCACACCGTCGGCCGCGGCGAGGGCGCGGCGCAGGCGGGAGACGAGGGTCTGCAGGGCCGAGGCGGTTCCGGACGGCGGCTCGTCGCCCCACACCGCGTCGACCAGCACACCCGGCTCGACCGCGCGGCCCCCGGCGAGCGCCAGCCGGACGAGCAGGGCCCGCAACCGCGCGCCCGGCACCGGCAGGACCACGTCACCCCGGGACACCTGGAACGTGCCCAGCAGCGTGATCCGAAGCCCGTCCATGCTCCGATCTTCGCGTGTTCGGCGCCGCGGCCTCAATCAGGGCGGCCGTGTCAGCGCAGTGTGCGTCGCGTGTGAGCGGTTCGCCGCAGCCTCCGTGGGTCGGCTCGACCCACGGAGGAAACAGATGACCAAGACGAACATCGGCTGGGTGCGCAGCTGGGGCGCCGCACCCCAGTCGGCTCACGACGGGCTGGGCTCGCTCGACGACCACCCGCCGCTCGCCGGCGTGACCCTGCGCCAGGTGGTGCGGCTGAGCGGCGGTGGACGCCGGGTGCGCGTCCGCTTCACCAACGAGTTCGGAACCGCACCGGTGACCATCGGCGCGGCGCGGGTGGGCCTCGCGGTGCCCGGCGGCGGGGTGAAAGACGGGCGCGTGCTGACGTTCTCCGGGGCCACGGCCGGCACCATCCCGGTGGGGGCGCCGATGCTGAGCGACCCGGTCGACCTGCCCGCGGCGGCGCTCACCGAGCTGTCCATCAGCCTCTACCTGCCCGAACGCGTGGAGACCTGCACCTGCCACGACCCCGTCCTGGACACCGGCTGGACGATCCCGGGCGACGCCGTCGCCACTTCGTCGCTGCCGGACGACGCGTCGATCCTGCCGGTTCGGGCATTGATCTCCGCGGTCGACGTGCTCCCCGACGCGCCGGCCTCGGCCGTCGTCGTGGTCGGCGACTCGCGCACCGACGGCGCCGGATCCACTCCGGACGCCCACCAGAGCTGGCCGGAACTGCTCGCCGCGCGCGGCGCCGGCTTCGTCGTCAACCAGGGCATCAGCGGCAACCGGCTGCTCAACGACCGCGTCGGTACCTCGGTACTGGCCCGCTTCGACCGGGACGTCCTGGCGACGCCGGGCCTGGGCGGCGTCGTGCTGTCCGTGGGCGGCAACGACATCGCGATCTCCTGCGCCCCGCGCGACGACGGTCCCCTGGCCGACTTCCTGAAGGTGTTCGGCGGCGCACCGGTGACGACGGACGACGTCATCGCGGGTCACCGGCAGCTCGTGGCGCGGGCGCGGGAACACGGGGTGCGGGTCTACGCCACCACGATCGCGCCGTTCGAAGGCTCGGAGGCCTACACGCCGGAAGCCGAAGCCGCGCGGCAGGTGGTCAACGAGTGGATCCGCACCGGCGGCGCGTTCGACGCGGTGCTGGACTTCGACGCCGTCTGGCGCGACCCGGACCACCCGAGCCGGATCAGAGCGGAGTTCCACTCGGGCGATTTCCTGCACGGCAGCGACGCGGGCTACCGGGCGCTGGCAGGTTGCGTCGATCTCGGACTGTTCGGCTGAGACCGAACCGGCGGCCGATTCCGGGAAAATCGGGCCGCCGATCGCGGGAACGCGGTCACCATGGCGGGATGGCGTTCACCGAACCACCCGGCCCGGGGCACGCGCGCACGCCGGCGGAGCTGATCGCGCGGCCGCGGCCGCGGCCGCGCGAGGCGTGGGCGGGCGGGCCGTCGTACGCGCAGATCGCCGAGCGGGTCGACCGGCTCCGGACGGCCGCCGGGCGGCCGCCCGGGGAGCGGACCGCGCGCACGACCGTGGCCGGCTGCTTCAAGGCCGGCCGGACGCGGCCCAGCACCGATCTGCTGCCGGCCCGGCGCCGCGCGGCGCCGGAATGGCGCATCGAGTGGTTCGCCCGGCGCCCGGGCAAGAGCACGCTCGTGAAGCTGTTGTGCCGCGGGTACGACCCGGCGCGCGGGCAGCTCCTCCTGCGGGACGTGCCGCATGCCTTGCTGCGCAACCGGATCAGCGCCGTCTTCCAGGACCACCTGAACCACGACATGACCGCGGCCGAGAACATCGGGCCCGGCGAGCTGTCCGCACTCGTCTCGCACCGGCTGAGCGCGGTGCGCGACGCCGGCCGCATCGCGGAGCTGGGCACGCACGAGAGCCTGCTGGCCGGCGACGGTGGCCACGCGCGCCGGTTCCACCTGCAGGCCGACGGCCACCAGGCCGTCTCGTGAGAGGGCTGCTGTTCCTCGGCTTGCTGGCCGCCGGCAGTGTCCTCGCCGCTCGCCGCCGGCCGATCATGACCACAGTGGACGGTCCCGGCATGGCGCCCACCCTGTTGTCCGGCGACCGGGTCCTGGTGCGCCGGACCCGCCGCCCGCGCCGTGGTCAGGTGGCCCTGCTGCGGTTCCCGCAGCTGCCGAGCGGAGCGCCGGCGGGAGACCAGCTGCTGCTCAAGCGCGTGGTGGCGGTGGCGGGCGACCGCCTCCCGCCCGGCTGGGCCGACCCGGACGTGCACGGCCTCGGCGGCGAGGTGGTGCCCGGCGGCTGTGCTGTCGTCCTGGGCGACAACCGGCCGGCCAGCTGGGATTCCCGGCACTACGGGTTCGTGCCGAGGGAGCGGATCGTCGGTGTGGTGGTGCGCCACGTCTCCCGCGATACGCCGGGTTCCTAGCGGCCCGGCCGGGCGGGCAGCCGGACCGTGACGAGAAGACCGCCCGCCGCGCGCGGTTCGAGCTCGAGCATCCCGTCGTGGGCCTGGACGATGCTGTGCACGATCGCCAGCCCGAGGCCGACGCCGTCGTGCTCGTCGGTGCGCGTGCGGGCGGTCCCGCGCTGGAAGGGCTCGGTCAGCGTCGGGACCAGCTCCGGCGGGAGCGGCCGGCCGGTGTTCTCGACCAGCAGCACGCTCGCGTAGCGCCGGCGTTCGGTGTGGACGGTGACCGTGCCGTCCGGGAGGTTGTGGACGATCGCGTTCTGGACGAGGTTCGTCACCATGCGCTGGAGCAGCGCGGCGGAGCCGGACGCGTGGACCGGCTCCCCGGTGACGTCCAGCGTGATCCCGCGCCGCTCGGCCAGCGGCAACAGCGTCTCGGCGGCTTCTTCGGCGACGAGGGAGAGGTCGACGGGCTCGCGGGTGAAGTGCCGCCGGTCGCTGCGGCTGAGCAGCAGGAGGGCCTCGGTGAGGTCGATCGCCCGCGTGTTCACCGTGCGGAGCCGTTCGATGAGGTCGTCCCGGGGGTAGGCCGGGTCCTGGCCGGCGACGTCGAGGATGGCCTGCGAGATGGCCAGCGGGGTGCGCAGTATTCGTGCGAGGCGTTCGCGGCGAACCGCTGCTGCTCGCCGACCTGGGATTCGAGCCGTTCGAGCATCGTGTCGAAGACGTCGGCGAGCTCGCGGAACTCGTCGGACGGGCCGGTCAGGCGGACGCGGTGCGCCAGCGAGCCGTGCGCGGCCAGCCGGGCGGCGTCCGCGATCCGGGTGAGCGGGGCGAGCATCCGCCCGGCGAGCAGCCAGCCGCCCAGGACGCCGAACACCAGCAGGAAGCCGAGCGCGGTGGCCGCGGAGGGGGCGAACATCCGCACCAGGAGGTACCGGTTCGGGGAGATTCCGAGCAGCCCCTGATCGTTGTCGGGCACATAGCGCAGCAGCGACACCCGCACGACGGCGAGCATGACCGCGCCGGCGAGCACGAGGAACGCGGCGTAGCTGATGGTCAGCTTCAGCCGCACGCTGAGCCCGGGGCGCCTGTTCACGAGCCGGGAGCGTAGGCGGGACGGGATATCGCGGGCATATGCGACCGGCCGGTTAATCCGTTGTCCCTCGCCGAGCGGTCGGCTACCGTCGGGCCGCTCTGATCCATCCACACCGGGGGGCAGCATGCGCCAGATCCGCAACACCGCCGAATTCCCAGCACTCGTTGCGGCCTCTGGAGCACTTTTTGTCACCCACTTCCCTCAACATCGGAATTCTCGCCCACGTCGACGCCGGTAAGACCAGCCTGACCGAGCGGCTGCTGTTCGACACCGGCGCGGTCGGTGCGCTCGGCCGCGTCGACGACGGCAACACCCAGACCGACACCCTCGCCATCGAACGGCGTCGCGGCATCACGATCAGCACCGGCGTGGTCTCCTTCCGGGCCGGCGGCCGGACGGTCAACGTGATCGACACGCCGGGGCACGCCGACTTCGTCGCCGAGGTCGAACGCGCGCTCGGGGTGCTCGACGGCGTCGTCCTCGTGGTCTCCGGACCGAGCGGGGTCCAGGCGAGCACCCGCATCCTCTGGCGCGTCCTGCGCAGGCTGCGCGTGCCGACGCTGGTGTTCGTCAACAAGCTCGACCAGCCCGGCGTCGATCCGGCCGGGGTGCTGGACGAACTGCGGCAAAAGCTGTCCCCCGCCATGGTGCCGGTCGCCGAGGCCGTCCGCACCCGGGTGACGACCGGCGAGGCGTATCCGGTGTTCTTCGGCTCGGCCGTGACCGGCATCGGCATCCCCGAGCTGATCGCCAGGATCGTGGACCTCCTGCCCACGCCCGAGCCGGGCGCCGAGCTCCGCGCGACCGTCTTCAAGGTCGAACGCGGCAGCGGCGGTGCCCGGATCGCCTACGCCCGCGTGCACGGCGGGACGCTGCGGGTGCGCGACCGGGTGGATCTCTTCCGGCGGACCGGGGACGGCACGGTCGAGCGAAGCCGGCGACGGGTCACGGCGATGACGCTCGCGGGGGCCGAAGTCACCCGGGCGGGCGCAGGAGACCTGGTCCGGCTGTCGGGGCTCGGTGACGTCCGCGTCGACGATCGGCTCGGTTCCGCGGACGGCGTGGCGGACGCCGGGTTGTTCCCGCCGCCCGGGCTCGTTTCGGTCGTCACCGCGCGCCCGGGCGAGGAAACCCGGCTGCACCAGGCGTTGCGGGAGCTGTGCGACCAAGATCCGCTGCTCGGCCTCCGGGCCGACCGCGGCACGCTGTCGGTCCGGACCTACGGCGAGGTCCAGATCGAGGTGCTCCTCGAGCGGCTGCGCGAGGACTTCGGGCTGGTCGCCCGGTTCGCGCCACCGGCGCCGGTCCACGTCGAAAAGCCCGTCGGGGTGGGCGAAGCGGTCCAGTTCCTGGACCGGCTCGGACCCACCGATCCGATCGCCACGGTCGGGCTGCGGGTCGCTCCGGGCCGGGCCGGCAGCGGCGTCCGGTACGAGCTGGCCGTCGAACGCGGCTCGCTGCCGCGGGCGTTCCACACCGCCATCGAGCAGACGGTGTACCGCGCGGCGGAATCCGGCCCGCACGGCTGGGAGGTCACCGACTGCGTCGTCACTCTGACCCACTCGGGGTTCCAGCCGCCGCTGAGCACGGCCGGTGGGTTTCGCGAAGTCACCGCGCGGCTGCTTTCGCTGGCGTTCGAGCGGGCGCGGACCCGGGTGTACGAGCCGGTGGACCGGTTCGACCTCGAAGTGCCCGAGCACGCCGTCGGAGCGGCGCTGATCGCGCTGGCCAAGCTGGCGGCGCTCTGCGAGCCGCCCGTGGTCGAAGGCGAGGTGGCCCGGCTGAGCGGCTCGCTGCCGGCGATCGCGACCGCGGACTTCCGGCGCCGGTTGCCGTCCCTCGGCCAGGGTGAAGCGGTCTTCACGGCCGAGCCCGGCGGCTACCGCCCGTGGCGGCCGTAGGCGGGCCGCCGGCCGGAGGAGGCGGCTGCGTTCGATGGGCGAACGCACGGGACGCTGTTCGCCTCAATCGGCCGCTTTATCCGCGTTGGTGATTGACAACCCCGGGGCCGGGAAGCGACCGTGTGGGCGGGCCTCTGGGAACGCTCCCAGACGCTTCCGCCGTCAGTGTGCACAAGGGAGTGCCGATGTGGGGAAGAGCCGGAAAACGTCCTGCCGTGCTTGCGGTTGCGGGGCTCGCGGTCGCCGCCGGGGTCGTCATCACCTCGACGACGGCCGTGTCGTCGGCGCGTGAGACGAGCGCCGCGTTCGCCTGCCGCGTCACCTACTCGGCCAACGACTGGGGAAGCGGTTTCTCGGCCGCCGTGGGCATCGCGAACGTCGGCTCCGCGGCGGTCGATGGCTGGACGCTGACCTATTCCTACACCGGGAACCAGGCCCTCCAGAACGGCTGGATGGGGAACTGGACGCAGTCCGGCAAGCGGGTCACCGTGACCAACGCGAGCTGGAACGGCAGCATCCCGGCCGGCGGTTCGGTCAGCAGCGGCGCGAACTTCTCCTACAGCGGCAGCAACACCAAGCCCACCGACTTCGCGGTCAATGGCGCCGCGTGCACCGGAACCCCGCCGACCACGGCGACGACCCCGATCACGCTCCCGACGACCACGACGCCCACCACCACCACCACGACGCCACCGCCGCCCGGCCCGGCGCCCGCGTTGCACGTTTCGGGCAACAAGCTGCTCACCGCCGACGGGAAGACCTACCGGCTGCTCGGCGTCAACCGCGCGAGCGGCGAGTTCGCCTGCGTGCAGGGCAAGGGCATGTGGGACAGCGGCCCGGTCGACCAGGCTTCGGTCGACGCGATGAAGGCGTGGAACATCCACGCGGTGCGGATCCCGCTGAACGAGGACTGCTGGCTCGGCCTGTCCGGCACCCCCAGCGGCGCCACCTACCAGCAGGCCGTCAAGGACTACGCGAAACTGCTGGAGGCCAACGGGATCAACCCGATCCTGGACCTGCACTGGACGCACGGCCAGTACACCGGGACGTCGTCGGCCTGCACCGACGTCAACGCGACCTGCCAGAAGCCGATGCCCAGCCGGCAATACACGCCGACGTTCTGGAGCCAGGTGGCCACCGCGTTCAAGGGCGACAACGCCGTGGTGTTCGACTTGTTCAACGAGCCCTACCCGGACGCGGCCGCCAACTGGTCCGACGCGGCTGCCGCGTGGAAGTGCCTGCGCGACGGCGGCACCTGCACCGGCATCACCTACCCGGTGGCGGGGATGCAGGAGCTGCTCGACGCCGTCCGCGCGACCGGCGCCGCGAACGTGGTGATGACCGCCGGCCTCACGTGGACCAACGACCTCACGCAGTGGCTGGCCTACAAACCGTCCGACCCGGCGGGCAACCTGGTCGCCTCCTGGCACACCTACAACTTCAACGCCTGCGTCACGGTGTCCTGCTGGGACAGTCAGATCGGGACGGTCGCGGCCCAGGTTCCGGTGCAGGCCGGAGAGGTCGGCCAGAACAGCTGTGCGCACGACTACATCGACCAGGTGCTGGCCTGGCTGGACGCGCACAACCTCGGGTACACGGCCTGGACGTGGAACCCGTGGGGCTGCAGCGGTGGCAACGTGCTGATCGAGGACTACAACGGCACGCCGACCAAGACCTACGGCGAGGGCTTCCGGGCCCACCTCCTGACGGTCCACCCGTGATGCCGAAGCGGGTGTACGCGCTGATCGCGGTCGTCGCCGCCGTGCTGGGCCTCACACTGGCCCAGCCGGCGGTCTCGGCGGCCGCGCCGGTGCGGATCATGCCGCTGGGCGACTCGATCACGGCCGGTCCGGGCTGCTGGCGGGCGCTGCTGTGGGACCGTCTGCAGCGCACCGGGTACTCGAACATCGACTTCGTGGGCTCGCAGCCCGGCGGCGGGTGTTCGGTGCCCTTCGACGGCGACCACGAGGGCCACGGCGGCTACGCGGCGACCGGGATCGCGGACCAGAACCAGCTGCCACCGTGGCTGGCCGCGGCCCGGCCCGACGTGGTGCTGATGCACCTGGGCACGAACGACCTGTGGGGCGGCACGATCGGCACCGGCGCGATCCTCGCCGCGTATTCGAAGCTGGTCGACCAGATGCGGGCGAGCAACCCGGACATGAAGGTGATCGTCGCGCAGATCCTCCCGATGGAGCCCAGCGGCTGCCCGGGCTGCGCGCAACGGGTGGTCGAGCTGAACAACGCGATCCCGGCCTGGGCGGCGGCGAAGACGACCACGCGGTCCCCGATCACGGTGGTCGACCAGTGGACCGGCTTCTCGGCGGCGGCCGACACCTCCGACGGCGTCCACCCGATCGACTCGGGCTTCCGCAAGATGGCCGACCGGTGGTACCCGGCGGTGGCGGCGGCCCTCGGCACACCGGTCCCACCGTCATCGACGACGACGACCACCGCCACCCCGTCGCCGGGCGGGGCGTGCACCGCGACCTACCGGATGACGGGCGAGTGGGCCGGTGGCTTCCAGGGCGAGGTGAGCGTCCGCAACGGCACCTCGGCGCCGGTTTCGAGGTGGACGGCGACGTTCGGCTTCGCGGCCGGCCAGCGGATCAGCCAGGCCTGGAACGCGACGGTCGCCCAGGAGGAGGCCGTGGTGACCGCTCGCAACGCGGACTGGAACGGGACGCTCGGCGCGGGTGCGTCGGCGACGTTCGGGTTCGTGGCGAGTGGGGGTGCGACGGGAGCGGTCCCGGCGGTGAGCTGCACGGTGGGGTGACTCGGGGTGCGGTGAGCCGCCGCCGCTCACCGCAGGCCCGCGTCGCGCTCGGTTGCCGGGAGCGCCCCAAGGCGGCCTTGGTTGCGTCTCACGCACCCAAGGCGGCCTTGGTTGCGTCTCACGCACCGAAGGCCACATTGGGGCGCTCCTGGGCCCGCGGTGCTCGCCCGTCCCCGTCGTCCGTGCGAGTCTTCAGGGCGCACTCACCCGCTCCGGCACCCGGGGGACCTCCATGGGCAAGCTCCTGCTCGCCGCGCTGCTGGCCGCTTTCGCGCTGGCGCCGTCGCCGGGGCCCGCCGGCCGGAACGACCCGCCCGGCGGCGGTGACCCCTTCGGCCCGGATCTGCGGGCGCGGATCGCGCGGGCGCAGGCCTACGCCGACAGCCGGCCCGGCGTGGCCGGGATCGTCCTGCGGGACCGCTCGACCGGCGCCGTCTACCGCAGCCCGGCCGCGGGCACCCTGATCTGGGCCTGCTCGACGCCGAAGCTCGCCATGGCCGTCGACCTGCTGCTGCGCGAAGACGCCAAAGCGGTCACGCTGACCGCGGAAGATCGCGAGCTGATGCACCGGATGCTCCATTCGAGTGATGACGACGCCGCCCATGCGTTGTGGACCCGTTACGGCGGCGAGTCCGAATTCGGCCGGCGGTTTCCGGCATACGGAATGACCGACATGCGGTTCAGCGATCGTCACCCGCACCACTGGGGCTGGATCCTGACCACCGCGGACGACCTGGACCGGCTGATCGGGTACGTCCTGACCCGCCTGCCCGCCCGGCACCGCGATTACCTCGTCCGGGAACTGCGCACCGTGGACGTCAACCAGCAATGGGGCGTCTGGGGTGCCGGGGCGGCCGCGCACCCCGGGAACAAGAACGGCTGGTCCGACGACAACGACGACGGCTCCTGGATCATGAACTCCGTCGGTTTCGCGGGCCCGGGCGAGCGGTACACGCTCGCCCTGATGAACGACACGCGGGTGATCGCCGGCGGCGACGAAGCCGGCAAGGAGACCACCACGAAGATCGCCGAAATCCTGTTCGGAGGGTATTTCGGCGGCTGAAATCTGCCGCTCTTTCAGGGGATTTCTGAGCAAATTCGTGTTTATGGGGGCACCGTACGTAGCCCTTGTGTGGTCTGTGTATGCTGCCATTCGCTTGACCGGGTGATCACTCACCCGAATCAGTGGCCGCCGTGATCGGGGATCGTGATCTCACGGCGCCCCTAACGGTGTGGTTCGGGCTCGGATAGGAGATTTATGCAGGTCAGGTCAGCTTTCGTGCGTGGCGGGATCGCGGTGCTCGCCGCGGCCGCCGCGGTCATGGTCAGCGCTCCCTCCGCCCTCGCGGACGACGGCGCCGCGCGCGGCCGGGTCGTCGAAGACGCGGGCACGGTCGGCTACCGGATCAGCCTCGAAGGTGGCGGCGACTACATCGCCAAGCTGTTCGGCTTCAAGCTGTCGGACGGCAAGTCGCTCAAGCTCTACTGCGTGCAGATCACCGTCGGCATGCGCACCGACGTCGACATGGTCGAGACGCCGTGGAACAAGTACCCGGCAGCCGACTCGCCGTTCAACAAGAACAGCGACAAGATCAACTGGGTGCTGCACCACGGTTACCCGGGCGTCAAGCTGGACGCGATCGCGGACGCCCTCGGCAAGCAGGGTGTCAAGGTCCACGACGGCGTCTCCGAGCGCGAGGCGATCGCCGCGACGCAGGCCGCGGTGTGGCACTTCAGCGACGGCGTGAACCTCAACCTGACCAAGCCGCTGGCCGAGGCCAACCCGGCCGAAGCCAACGCCGACGTCGCCGCGCTGTACAGCTACCTGATCGGTGACCAGAACAAGGGCATCGGCGCGCAGCCGAAGCCGACCCTGAACATCGCGGGGCCGAAGACCGAGGGCAAGGCCGGTACCAAGATCGGCCCGTTCCAGGTCGCCACGTCCGGTGACGTCACGTCGCTGACCACCGAGCTGCCCGACGGCGTCAAGGTCACCGACGCCGACGGCAAGGAGCTGAAGACCGCCGACGTCAAGGACGGCAGCAAGCTGTTCGTCGACGTCCCGGCCGGCACCAAGCCGGGCAACGGCTCGTTCTCCCTGAAGGCCTCCGGCGAGCTGGACACCGGCCGCCTGTTCGTCGCGGAGAACTACGCGAAGAAGCCGGCGCAGTCGCTGATCGTCGCCGACTCGGAGAAGACCGAGGTGGCCGCGAAGGCGACCGCGTCCTGGGCCGAGGCGGCCGCCCCGACGACCGCGCCGAGCACGCCCGGTGGCGCGCCCTCCGGCGGTGGCGACCTCGCCAACACCGGTGTCGACGCCGCGGTTCCGTTCGGCATCGGCGGCCTGCTGCTCGGCGGCGGCGCGCTGATGCTGCTGGTGAACCGGCGCCGCGGCCGCGCGTAACGCGCTGACGTAGTACCACCGAACGGGGCCGGTCCACTGTGGACCGGCCCCGTTCGCTGTCCGGTACCCGACGATCGGATTGCGATCATCGGGGCAAAACCGGCGAATCGCGCGGGGATCGATCTAGACTTCCCGGCCATGCGCGGTACGACCGTTCCGCCCGGGACGCCCTGCCGGACCCCGCGGCCGGGGGAGCTGCCGATGCACCGGCTGGAGGTGCCCGCCCCGCACGCGCCGCCGTTCGCCGTCGGCACCTTCGACGCGATCGGGCCGCTGTCCCGTGCGGACTTCCCGCACCGGCACACCTTCCACGAGCTCGTCCACGTCACCGGCGGCACCGGTGCGCACGTCGTCGACACCGCGCGCTGGCCGCTGCGGCCGCCGCACTTCGGCGTCATCGCGCCCGGGCAGGTGCACCAGTGGGCCGGCGTCCGGGGCCTGACCGGGCACGTCGTGCTGTTCACCGACGACTTCCTCCTCGACCACCCGGCCGACCGCGAGCTCCTGCGGCGGCTGAGCGAACGGTCGTGGCTGCACCTGGACGACCACGCCGACGCGCGGATCGCGCGGCTGATCGCCGACCTGGAGGACGAGTACCACCGCGGCGGTGACGACACGGAGTCGGTGCTGCGGGCGCTGGTGCACGTCCTGATCGTGCGGGCGGGACGGCTGCTGGGAACGCCGCCGCCCGCACCCGCCGGCGCGGTGGCGGCGGAGTTCGTCCGGCTCGCCGGCCGCCCGGAACCGGGGCTGTGGTCGGTGCGCGCGCACGCCGGACGCCTCGGCGTCACCCCCGGCCACCTCACCGAGGCGGTGAAGGCCGCGACCGGCCGCACGGCCGCGCAGCTGCTGCGGGAGGCCAGGATCCGGGAGGCGCAGCGGTTCCTGCTCCGGACGGACCTCACCGTCCGGCAGGTCGCGAGCCGCGTCGGGTTCGCCGACCCGGCCTACTTCTGCCGGTTCTTCCGCCGCGAGACCGGGCTGAGCCCCGGGGATTTCCGCCGTAGCGGGGAGAAGCACCACGACTGACTGATCCAGTCCATCGCCGCCCGCCCGTGCGCTGCCTACGTTCGAGGAGATCCCCGACCTCCCCACCACGAGGAGCAAGGCATGGACGAAGAAAAGCAGCTCAGCCGCAAGACGGTGCTCAAGGCCGCGCTCGCCGCGGGTGTCGCCGCGCCGGTCGCGCTGCTCGGCGGCCCGGCGCTGGCCCGCGCGAACGCCGTCGGCGGC
Organism: Amycolatopsis sp. lyj-109; assembly: GCF_046548995.1. Lineage (NCBI taxonomy): Bacteria > Bacillati > Actinomycetota > Actinomycetes > Pseudonocardiales > Pseudonocardiaceae > Amycolatopsis > Amycolatopsis sp. lyj-109. Next base: position 150,778 of record NZ_JAJPWR010000007.1, on the reverse strand, counting down.
ACGACGCCGGAGCTGACCCCGGCCTGCCACGACGACGACGATCCGACGATCGCGCAGACCGAGGGGCCGTACTTCAAGCCGAACTCGCCCGAACGGACCAGCCTCGTCACGCCCGGCACCCAGGGCACCCGGCTGACCGTGACCGGGTACGTCTTCGGCCGCGCCTGCCTGCCGGTGAACCGCGCGCTGCTGGACTTCTGGCAGGCGGACGTCAACGGCGCCTACGACAACACCGGCTACACCTTCCGCGGGCACCAGTACACCAACGCACAGGGCGCGTTCACGCTGTCCACGATCGTGCCGGGCCTCTACCCGGGCCGGACGCGGCACATCCACGTGAAGGTGCAGGCACCCGGCCGGCCGGTGCTGACCACGCAGCTCTACTTCCCCGGCGAGCCGCGCAACAACACCGACACGATCTTCGACGCGCGGCTGCTGATGACCGTGCGGGACAACGGCTCCGCGAAGGAAGCCGCGTTCGACTTCGTGCTCGACGTCCCGCAGACGCCGACGTCGACGACGCCGCCGCGGCCCACGCCGACCTCCGCCACCCCACCCGGAGGCACGTCCTGGGCGGTGGGCACCGCGTACGCGGCGGGTGCCCGGGTCACCTACGGCGGCCGCGGGTACGTCTGCCGGCAGGCGCACACCGCCCAGCCGGGCTGGGAACCCCCGGCCGTCCCGGCGCTGTGGCGGGCGGAGTGAGGTCGCCCGGCTGACCGGAACCCGGCAGGCCCCGGCCGCAGCACGGGGCCCGCCGGACCCGGGCCGCGCACAATCCGGGACTGCGCACGTTAGGGGTCGACGCCGGCCCGGTGGCCTGCCAGATTGGGGGCCATGACGATTTCCCTCGACGCCTCGGAGTGGGTCCGGCGCTTCCACCCGGCGCCGTCCGCCGCGGCGCGGCTCGTGTGCTTCCCGCACGCCGGGGGAGCGGCGAGCTACTTCCACCCGGTTTCGGCGGCGCTGGCGCCGGCGGTGGAGGTGCTGGCCGTGCAGTACCCGGGCCGGCAGGACCGGCACACCGAGGCCCCGGTGGACGACCTGTTCGTGCTCGCCGACCGGCTGGCGGACGTGCTCGCCCCGGAGATCACCGGGCCGGTGGCGTTCTTCGGCCACAGCATGGGCGCCAGCCTGGCCTTCGAGGTCGCCCGGCGGCTCGAAGCGCGGGGCACGAAACTGCTCGCCCTGTTCGTCTCGGGCCGCCGCGCGCCGTCGGTGCTCCACGACGACCGGGTCCACGAAAAGGGCGACGAAGAACTCCTGGCCGAGGTCAAACGGCTCGGCGGCACCGACTCGGGGGTGCTGGACGACGAGGACATCCGCAACCTGGTGCTGCCCGCGCTGCGCAGCGACTACAAGGCCGCGGAGCTGTACCGCTACCGCCCGGGCCCGGACGTCGGCTGCCCGATCGTGGCGCTGGTCGGCGACCAGGACCCGAAGGTGACCGAGGCCGAGGCACGCCAGTGGGCGGAGCGGACGTCGGCGGGCTTCGAGCTGAAGACGTACCCGGGCGGCCACTTCTACCTGAACGACCACGCGGGAGCGGTCATCCGGCTGATCGCGGACCGGCTCGCCCGCTGAGCGCGCAGGGACGTCGCGAATGACTCATTCGGGACCTCCGACGGTGCTGTTGGCGAAGTCGGGCCAGGGTCCGGCTTACAGTCCTGCCGCGGCTGGTCGTGAGTGGTAATTCGGGTTAGAACCCGAATTACCACTCACGACCACCCGAGCACCGCCCGGCCCCGCGCCGGCGTCCGAGTCCCGATCCGCGGTCACCGGACCCGCCCGCACCCGTGCGGGGGCGGGGGCCCCGCGCCCGCGCGAGCCCCTCACCTGCGGTCCTGACTGTCCGCACAGGCCGAGGAACCCACATTCGGCGCCTCCCGCCCGCCCTTTCCCCTCGGTACGGTGACCGAATGATGCGGAAGGCCGTGGCCGTGCGGCGGGAGGAGATCGTGCGGGCCGCTCTCGCGCAAATCCGGTCCCGGGGCATCGCCGGTGTGCGGGCCGCCGATGTTGCTCACTCGCTCGATATCAGCACCGCGCTGATCTTCTACCACTTCGGGACCCTCGAAACGCTCGTCATCGAAGCCTTCCGGCAGGCCGCCGAGCACGAACTGACCAAGCTGAACGACGAACTCGGCAAAAGTGGCCCCGCCGACACTCGGCTGCGTGCCGTCCTCGCCCTGTACGGGCCCTCCAAGCACGACAATTGGCAGCTCTGGATCGAAGCCGGCGCCGCGGCCATGCGGGATGCCGCCCTGCGGGCCGTGCTGCAGCGGCTGGACCTCCGGTGGCGGGATGCCGTGGTCGCGCTGATCGCGGAGGGTGTCGGGGCGGGGGTCTTCCGGTGCCCCGATCCGCACGGCGCCGCGTGGCGGCTGACCGCCCTTCTCGATGGGCTCGCCGTCCAGGTCGTCGCCCGGCAGGGCACCGTCACCACCGGGGACTGCGACCGGTGGGTCGAGCAGGCGATGGCTTACGAGCTCGGATGTTGACCGGGGGATCAGGAGGGGCGATGACCGAAACAGCCTTGCTCGAAGTGGCGTGGACCGATCCCGTCACCGGGTGCCGCGGGTACCTGGTGATCGACCGGCTCGTGCGGGGCGTCGCCAGCGGCGGCCTGCGGATGCGCCGCGGCTGCTCGCTGTTCGAGGTCCGCGGCCTGGCCAGGGGCATGACGCTCAAGGAAGGCCTCAACTACGACCCCGACGGCCGCTACGTCCCCCTCGGCGGCGCCAAGGGTGGCATCGACTTCGACCCCTACGACGAACGGGCCCGCGACGTCGTCGCCCGGTACCTGCACGCCATGCGGCCGCTCATCGAGCAGTACTGGACCATGGGCGAGGACCTGGGGCTGCGGCAGGACGTCATCGACGGCGTCATCGCCGAGATCGGCCTGCTCAGCCCGGTGCAGGCCATCTACCCGCTGCTCGAAGACCGCGACGCGGCGACCGCGCGGCTGGCCGAGGCCTTCCGGATCGAGGTCGGCGGGCTGGGGCTCGACGAACTGGTCGGCGGCCTCGGCGTCGCGCAGGCCACCCTCACCGGGCTCGAGATGCTCGGCATGGACACTCAGCCCAACCGGGTCGTGCTGCAGGGCTTCGGCGCGATGGGCGGGGCCACCGCGCGGTTCCTCGCCGACGCCGGGTTGCGCGTCGTGGGCGTCTCGGACGTCCGCGGGGTCGTCGCCAACCCGGACGGGCTCGACGTCGAAAACCTGCTCCGGCACCGCGACCGCTTCGGCGGCATCGATCGCGACAACCTCAAGCCCGGTGACGAGCTCCTGCCGCCGGAAGCCTGGCTCGACGTGCCGGCCGAGGTGCTGGTGCCGGCGGCGATCTCCTACTGCATCGACGCCGACAACCAGGCCAAGATCGGCGCGAAACTGATCGTCGAGGCCGCGAACCTGCCGGTCACGCCGGACGCCGAAGAGCTCCTCGACGCCCGCGGCGTCCGGGTGGTGCCCGACTTCGTCGCCAACTCGGCGACCAACTCGTGGTGGTGGTGGACGCTGTTCGGCGACGTCGGCGCGGACGCCGAGGAAGCCTTCGGCAAGGTCCGCGCCCGGATGCGCGCCCTGGTGACCGGCATGTTCGAGGTCGCCACCCTGGACGGCCTGAGCCTGCGCGCCGCCGCGCTGCAGGTGTCGGAGAAGAACCTCGAGGCCATCCAGGCCCGCTTCGGCTGAGGGAACGAATCCGCCCCCGAGATAGTTGAACGTTTCATGAAACTCGGCATCTACAGCTTCGGCGACCGCGCGCCGGACCCGAGCACCGGCGAACAGCCCACCGTCGCCCGGACGCTGGCCAACACCCTCGAGCGGATCAAGCTCGCCGACGAGCTGGGCCTCGGCTTCTACGGCCTCGGCGAGCACCACCTCGACCAGTACGCGATCTCCAGCCCCGGCACCGTGCTGGCCGCCGCCGCGAGCGTCACGAACCGGATCACCCTCAGTTCCGCCGTCACCGTGCTGAGCACCGAGGACCCGGTCCGCGTCTACCAGCAGTTCACCACGCTCGACCAGCTCAGCCACGGCCGCGCCGAGCTGCTCGCCGGGCGCGGGTCGTTCACCGAGTCGTTCCCGCTGTTCGGCAACGACCTCGGCGACTACGACGAGCTCTTCGAGGAGAAGCTCGCCCTGCTCCTGCGCATCGACCGCGAGGACCCGCTGACCTGGTCCGGCAAGTTCCGGCCGCCGCTGGAGAACGCGCGGATCCTGCCCCGGCCGTACGGGAGGCGCCTGCGCATCTCGGTCGGCACCGGCGGCAACCCGGAGTCGTCGATCCGCGCCGGGCTGCTCGGCCTTCCGGTGGTCTACGCGGTGATCGGCGGGCAGCCCGAGCGCTTCGCCCCGCTGGTCGACCTCTACCGCCAGGCCGGCGAGGCCGGTGAACAGGACCCGGCGGACCTGCACGTCACCATGGGCGCGATCGGCTTCCTCGCCGAGAAGTCCCAGGACGCCAAGGAGACCTTCTTCCCGTACTGGCTCGAGACGATGAAGTACGGCGCCCGGGCCCGTGGCTGGGCGGTCCCGACCCGCGCGGAGTACGACGAATACACCCGCGACGCCCAGGCGCTGTTCGTCGGCAGCCCCCAGGAGATCGCCGAGCGGCTGATCGCGGTCGGCAAGCTCACCGGCGCGGACCGGTACGCCATGCAGATGGACTGGTCCGGCGTTCCGCACGCCGAGGTCATGCGGGCCATCGAACTCCTCGGCACCGAGGTGCTTCCGCTGGTGGAAAAGGAGTTCTAACGAGCGGCGGGCGAGTTGGCCGCTCCGGCGGGCGAGTTGGCCGTTGCGGCGGGCGAGTTGGCCGCTCCGGGTGGCCTGAAACCGAATTCGCCAACTCGCCCGGGCTCGGAACCGGCCGACATTCCGGTCACTGCAGCTAGACGTCGTTCGCGGCGATGTAGCCGAATGTCATCGCCGGGCCGATCGTCGACCCGGCGCCGGCGTAGCTGTGGCCCATCACCGCCGCACTTGCGTTGCCCGCCGCGTACAGGCCGGGGATCACCGAGCCGTCCGGGCGGAGCACCCGCGCCCGGGCGTCCGTGCGCATGCCGCCCTTCGTGCCGAGGTCGCCGGGGACCAGCCGCAGCGCGTAGTACGGCGCTGCCCACAGCGGCGCCAAACAGGAGTTCGGCGTCACCGACGGGTCCGTGTAGTAGTGGTCGTACGCGCTCGCGCCGCGCCGGAATTCGGTGTCGGTGCCGGACCGGGCGAAGCCGTTGAATCGGTCCACAGTGGACTTCAGGACCGCCGGTGGCACACCGATCTGCGTTCCGAGGGCCTGGATGCTCGACGCCTTGAAGACCGCGCCGGCGGCGTACCAGGCGTCCGGGAACGGCAGCAGTGGCGCGATGTCGCGGAACAGGTACCGGTTGCGGTAGTTCTGGTCGACGATCAGCCACGCCGGGATGTCCGGCGCCGACGGGTTCTTGTCGTACATGGTGTGCACGACGTCGCTGTAGGGCGCGGCTTCGTTGACGAACCGCTGCCCGGCCTGGTTCACGATCAGGCCACCGGGCAGGGTCCGTTCGGCCAGGCAGAAGTACGGGTCGCCGGGGGTCGGGATGGCCGGGCCCCACCAGGCGTCGTCCATCAGGTCGAGGGCGGCGCCGGCCCGCTGCCCGGCGCGGTGGCCGTCGCCGGTGTTCTCCTTCGCGCCGACCGTCCAGTCGGTGCCGATCGGCTGCCGCTGGTACTGCGCGCGCATCGCCGCGTTGTGCTCGAACCCGCCCGAGCCGACGATCACGCCGCGCCGGGCCCGCACCAGCCCCTGCGGCGTCACGACGCCGGTGACCGCGCCGTTTTCGACGTTCAGGTCGACGAGCGGGGTGTTCAGCAGCACCGGGACGTTCGCGCGCTGGAGGCCGACGCGCAGGGCGGCGGCGAGCGACTGCCCCATGGTGAGCGGCTTCTGCCCGGCCAGCGCGGCGGCCGTGCCGCGGGCGAGGCACTCGGCGGCGACCGCGGCGCCCTTGGCGTTCACCAGGGCGAGGTTCAGCCACTTGTAGTCGGCGCTGAAGACGACGAGCCCGGCCGGGGTGGCCAGGTAGGGCGGGTTCAGGTTCGCCAGCTCCGCGCCCAGCAGGTTCCCGTCGAACTGGTCCGGCTCGATCGACCGGCCGTTCGGCAGGCCGCCCGGGAGCTCCGGGTAGTAGTCGCTGTAGCCCGCCATGAAGCGGAACCGCAGCGGGCTGTTGGCCAGCACGAACGCGATCATCGCCGGGCCGTTGCGCAGGAAGGCCTCCTGCCGCGCGGCCGGCACGTCCGGCCCGACGACGGCGGCGAGGTACTGCGCGGCCTTCGCGGGCGTGTCCGGCACGCCGGCGGCGAGCAGCACCTGGTTGTTGGGGATCCAGATGCCGGCCCCGGACCGGGCCGCGGATCCGCCGAAGGTCGGCGCCTTTTCGAGCACGACGACGCTGAGCCCGCGCTTGGCCGCGGTCAGCGCCGCGGTCATGCCCGCCGCACCGGAGCCGACCACGACGACGTCGTACTCGCCCAGGGGTGCGGCAGCGGCGGGGGTCGCGAGCCCTGCGGTGACAGCGAGGCCCACTCCGGCGGCACTGCCGCGGAGGAGCTGACGGCGGGTCAGGTCGGCATCCATGGCGACTCCTCGCTCGCAGGAACGGCGAGGGACATGGTCTACACAGCAACCCCGAAACTGAAACAGGTTCTACCCGAGTGGAGCAGTCGCGCACCGCTCCGCTCGGCCGATGGTGCCAACCGGACGCGGCATTCGGCGCAGGCCCGGCCCGGCAGCCCGAACCGCGCTACCCCGACCGGCTGGGTACTCCGGCGGGTTGACCGTCGCGAATGACTCATTGGGGACCTCGCACGTCCCGAATGAGTCATTCGCGACACTGGCGGCGGGCGCCCCGGCTCGGCCGCCCTCAGCTCAACCGGCCCAGGTCACCGGCACTTCCTCGGGCCCGCGCACCGACAGCGGCGGCCGCCAGGAGATCGTCTCCGGCGGCACTGCCAGCGCCAGCCCCGGCAGCCGGTCCACCAGCGCCCGCAGGGCGATCTCCCCCTCCAGCCGGGCCAGCGCCGCGCCCAGGCAGAAGTGGATCCCGTGTCCGAAACCGAGCTGCGGGGCGTCCTTCCGGCGGATGTCGAACTCGCTCGCCGACGGGAACGCGTTCTCGTCGCGGTTCGCGGCTCCGACGTGCGCCAGTACCGCCTCCCCCCGGCGCACGAGCACCCCGCCGAGCGACACGTCCTCGATCGCCACGCGCAGCAGGGACGAGTCGACCGGGCCGTCGAAGCGCATGACCTCCTCGACCGCTCCCGGCGTCAGCGACGGGTCGGCGCGCAACGCCGCCAGCTGCTCCGGGTGCCGGCACAGCAGGACGACCCCGCACCCGATCAGGCTGACCGTCGTCTCGTGGCCGGCGAGCAGCAGCTGCGTCGCCAGGTCGATCAGCTCCGGCTCGGTGAGCCGGTCGCCGTCCTCGTCACGGGCGTGCACGAGGGCGCTCAGGAAGTCGTCCGCGGGGCGCGCCCGCTTCTCCGCGACCAGTGCGGCCATGTCCTCGGCGCCGTCGCGCCGCGCCTGCTCGACGTCGGCCGGGGCGTGCTGCATCGGCGTCACGATCACCCGCGACCACTGCCGGAACCGCTCGCGGCCGGCGAACGGGACGCCGAGCAGCTCGCACATGACCGCGGTCGGCAGCGGGAAGGCGAACTCCTCGACCAGGTCCGCCGGCGGGCCGTGCGCGATCATCGCCGTCAGGAGCTCGTCGGTCAGCTCCTGGATCCGGGGCCGGAACGCGGCGATCCGGCGGACGGTGAACGCCTGCGCCGACAGCCGCCGCAGGCGGGTGTGGTCGGGCGGGTCCATGTTGAGGATGCTGTGCTCGCCGGTCGAGAAGTCGCCCGGCTCGATCAGGCACGGCGCGCCCGGGTACAGCAGGTTGCGGCTGAACCGCGGATCGGAGAAGACCGTGCGGACGTCGTCGTAGCGCGTCACCAGCCAGCCTTCGTGCCCGCTGGGGAACGCGATCCGGGACATCGGCGGGTGCCCGGCGTAGATCGCCCCCATCGGGACGGCGGGATGGTCCTTCTCGGCGGGATAGGCAGCGGTCATGCCGCCGATGATGAGGGCCGCTCCCGCCGTCGTGGAAGGCGCGTGACGGCGGAAAACCCGTCCGGACGCCGGAAACCGCCCGGACGGCCTCACCCTGGCGGAGTCCTTTGTGGACATCGAGGCCAAGTTGACGTCACCCTCGACTTGTGGCTAAGTTGAGGGCACACTCAAGTTGAGGAGGTTCCCTTGCCGAAAGTGCTCACCGTCCTGGGCGTTGGTCCCGGGCTCGGCCTGTCGATCGCGCACCGGTTCGGCCGCGAAGGCTTCACGACGGCGCTGGTTTCCCGCACCGACACCCGGCACGCGGGTTACCGCGCGTCGCTGGCCGGGGTCGACGCCCGCACCTACACGGCCGATGTGACCGACGAAGACCGGCTCCGCGACGTGCTGGTGCGCATCACGGCCGACGCCGGCGAGATCGACACCGTGTACTTCGGGCCGGCCGACGCCACGTCCGGTCCGGGCATCACCCCGCTCACCGAAGCCGGCGCCGGCACGCTGCGCGCGTCGTTCGACGCCGTCGTGCTCCCGGCGGCGAGACTCGTCGAAGCCGTGCTGCCGGGCATGCTGGCGCGCGGTTCGGGCTCGCTGCTCTTCGCCGGCGGCCTGAGCGGCAAGTACCCGATGCCGATGCTCGGCAGCCTCGCCCCGGCGTCGGCGGCGCTGCGGATGTACGTGCTCACCCTGCACGCGGCCCTACGGGAAACCGGTGTGCACGCCGGAATCCTCACCATCGGCGGCCTCATCGAGCGCGGCGACATCCACCGCGTGTTCACCGCGCAGGACCACGGCTTCTCCGTGGGCACGCTCGATCCGGACGACATCGCCGACCGGGCGTGGCAGCTGTACACCGAGCGGGAGGCCGAAGCGGAGTTCAACGCGATGGCCGCGGTCTAGGCCAGGTAGGCGAGTTCCGGGTGCGCGGCGACGTAGGCGTCGAGCAGCCGCCGGGCGACCGGCACCGAGCCGACGAGCGGGTGCAGCGCGAACGCCCGCAGCGCCGCCGCCCGCGAACCCGTCACCGCCGCCTCGAGCACCGCCCGCTCGACGGCCTTGACCGTGGTCACCAGGCCCAGTGCGTGGTCCGCGAGCGGCGCGGCGGCGAGCGGGCGGGCGCCGCCGGCGTCGACCGCGCACGGAACCTCCACGACCGCGTCACCCGGCACACCCGGGAGCGTGGAACCGTTGCGGACGTTGAGGATCAGCGTGGTGCGTTCGCCGTGTGCGAGGGCGCGCATCAGCGCCAGCGCGACCTTCTCGTAGCCGCCGCCCTCCAGATTGTCGCGCTCGCCTTCGCGTGTTTCGGCCATGTACGTCGCTTCACGTTCCAGGCGCGTGCGTTCCCACGACGCCAGCGACGGTTCCGCGTAAAAACCCCGTTGCTGCTCGAGGAGGAACGCTCCCCGTGACGCCGAATCGGCGGCCTCGCGGGCGAAGTAGTAATAGTGCAGGTATTCGTTGGGGATCGCGCCGAGCGTACGCAGCCAGTCCGCGCCGAAGAGCCGGCCCTCCTCGAACGACTCGCAGGCAGCAGTGTCGGCGAGCAGCCGCGGCAGGACGTCCTCGCCGCCGACGCGGACCGAGCGGAGCCAGCCGAGGTGGTTGAGCCCGGCGTAGTCGAACTTCGCCGCCGTCGCGTCGATCCCGAGGGCCCGGGCGACGCGGCGGCACAGCCCGACCGGGGAGTCGCAGATGCCGATCACCCGGCCGCCGAGGTGCGCGGCCATCGCTTCGGTGACCATCCCGGCGGGGTTGGTGAAGTTGATGACCCAGGCGCGCGGCGCCAGCTCGCCGATCAGCCGCGCGAGGGCGACCGCCACCGGGACCGTCCGCAGCCCGTAGGCGATCCCGCCCGCGCCGGCGGTTTCCTGGCCCAGCACGCCTTCCGCGTGCGCGATCCGCTCGTCCAGGTGCCGGCCGCGCAGGCCGCCGACGCGGACGGCCGAGAACACGAAGTCCACATCGGACACCGCGGCGGCGAGGTCGGTGGTGGTGCGCACCCGCGGCGCGTTCCCCGCGCCGGCGGCCTGTTCGGCCAGGACCCGTTCGATCGCCGCGAGGCGCCCGGCGTCGACGTCGTGCAGGACGAGCTCGGTGACGCCGCCACCGTCCAGCAGCGCCCCGTGCACCAGCGGCACGCGGAACCCGCCGCCGCCGAGGATCGCCAGCCTCACCGCGGGTCACTTCCCTCGCGCATCCGGCGACCATAGCAGCCGGCCGCACGCAATCCGTGGTACGAACGGCCCAGCTCTTGCGAATCGCGCGCCGCTGACGCAGGCTCGGGCCGACCGTTGCCCGATCGACGTGGAGGCGCCCGTGCCGGCTGAGCCCACCCCCGAAGTCGATGTCTTCCTGTCCGGTCTGCTGTTCTTCGACCTGGTTTTCACCGGGCTCGAACACCCGCCGGCCCCGGGCACGGAGGTGTGGACGGGCGGCATGGGCTCGGGACCGGGCGGGATCGCGAACTTCGCCGTCGCGCTGAGCCGCCTCGGCCTGCGGACGTCGCTGGCGGCAGCGTTCGGCACCGACGTCTACGGGCGCTACTGCTGGGACGTGCTGGCCGGGCAGGAGCACATCGACCTGTCGCGGTCGCGGCGGTTCCCGGAGTGGCACTCGCCGGTGACGGTCTCGCTGGCCTACGCGGGCGACCGCGCGATGGTCACCCACGGCCACCCGCCGCCGGTGCCGGTCGCGGAACTCGCCGGTTCGCCGCCGCCGAGCCTGGCGACGGTGGCGCACATCGGCCTCGACACGGCCGAGTGGGTCCACACCGCACACCAGTCGGGCAGCCTGGTGTTCGCCGACGTCGGCTGGGACCCGTCGGAGGCGTGGTCACCGGCGCTGCTGGAGCAGCTGGCGTGCTGCCACGCGTTCCTGCCGAACGAGATCGAGGCGATGCGCTACACCCGCACGGACACCCCCGAGGCGGCGCTGTCCCGGCTGGCCGAGCTGGTCCCGATCGCGGTGATCACCCGCGGCGGCGAGGGCGTGCTCGCGGTGGACGGCACGACCGGCGAGACGGCGGCCGTGCCGGCGCTCCCGGTCGACGTGCTGGACGCCACCGGCGCGGGCGACGTGTTCGGCGCCGGTTTCGTGGCCGCGACGCTGACGGGCTGGCCGTTGGCGGAACGGCTGCGGTTCGCGTGCCTGACGGCGAGCCTGTCGGTCCAGCACTTCGGCGGCGCGCTGGCGGCCCCGGGCTGGCACGAGATCGCGCAGTGGCACGCGCGAACCCGCAGCCCGGAGTACGCGTTCCTGGACGAGGTCCTGCCGTCCGAAACCGTGGCCGGCATCCGCCGCGGCCCGGTGACCCTCGGCTTCGGCGACGACAGCTGGCGTTGACGCCGTTTCGGCGGAATCCGTGCCACGATGGGAGCAGTGCCGGAGGGAGGCCGCCTGTGCCCGAGCGGGGAGCGCGCGACCTGTCGCCGGGGACGCAGGCGCGCTTCGACCGGTTCTCCCCCACCGGGCCGAAGACGTCGCTGCTCACCGTGCCGGGCGCGGTGGGCGCCGAGGTGGCCGGCTTCACCCCGGTCGGCGACGTCATGGGCTGTGTCGTCCACCAGGTCGGCTACACGGAGACGAGCACCTGGTCCGCCGACCGGATCGGACAGCTGGCGGACATCCTGCGCGCGGGCTACCAGACGGCGCTCGACCGGCTCGTGGAGGAAGCGACCGCGATCGGCGCACACGGCGTGCTCGGGATCGACTTCACGATCACCTCGCCCGATGGCCTGGTGCAGGAGTTCGTCGCACTCGGCACCGCCGTCCGCGCCACGGCCGGGCCGCGGCCGCGGCGCCCGTTCACCACCGGCCTGCCGGGCCAGGACGTCGCCAAGCTGATGCTGGCGGGCTGGGTCCCGGTGCGCGTCGCGGTCGGCATTTCCGGCCGGGCGTTCACCGACCGCTGGGGGCGGCCCATGGTCAACGAGTGGGTCGGGAACATCGAAGTCCCCATGGCCACCGAGCTTGCCACCGCCGTGCGGACCGCGGCGCGGGCGGAGTTCACCCGCGAGATCGGCGACTGCGGCGCCGACGGCGGCATCGTCTCGGACCTCAAGTTCGATCTCTGGCCGGTCCACGACGTCGCGGTCGCCGCCATGGCCACCGTGATCGGGACCGCGATCACCCGCTTCCGCGAAGGCCCGGTCGCGCCGACCAGCACGCTGAAGATCCTGCCGTTGACCCGCATCTGAGGAGGCTCTGTGACGTCCGAGGAATCCGGCATCCCCGCGGATGCGATGCGACGGCTCACCGAGATGCGCCCCGGCGAGAAACCGGGGTTGTTCACCTCGGACCTGACCGTCAACGAGTTCCTCCTCGTGCGCGAAGCCGGGTTCCGGCCGCTCGGGCTGGTGCTCGGATCGAGCATCTACCACGTCGGGTTCCAGTGGCGGCAGTGGAGCAAGAACCAGGAGCTGGACCGGCTTTCGCAGGCGATGTACCACGCGCGCGAGCTGGCGATGACCCGGATGGAGACCGAGGCGGACGTCCTCGGCGCGGACGGCATCGTCGCGGTCCGCCTGGAGATCGAGTTCAAGGAGTTCGGCAACGACCTGGCCGAGTTCATCGCCGTCGGCACCGCGGTCAAGGCCGAGGAGCCCGGCGACTGGCGCACCAACGCCGGGAAGCCGTTCACCTCGGACCTGTCCGGGCAGGACTTCTGGACGCTGGTGCAGGCCGGCTATGCCCCGCTGGGGATGGTGATGGGCACCTGCGTCTACCACATCGCGCACCAGCGGTTCCGGCAGATGGTGGGCAACTTCGGCCAGAACGTCGAGATCCCGCAGTACACCGAAGCGCTGTACGACGCACGCGAGCTGGCGATGTCGCGGATGCAGGCGGAGGCGGAGCAACTGGAGGCGGAGGGCATCGTCGGGGTGCAGCTGCTCTCGCTGCCGCACCAGTGGGGCGGGCAGACGACGGAGTTCTTCGCGATCGGTACCGCGGTGAAGCCGCTGCGCGCCGACCACCACATCGCCAAGCCGCAGCTCGTGCTGCCCCTCACCGACTGATGGGCGGCCTGGACTTCCACCTGCTGGTGGCGGCCCTGCGCGCGGACCGCGCGGACGTGGAGTCCTACCACCGGGTCCTGGTGGACACGCTGGGCGGCGCGCTGCCGCCGGGCATGGTCGAGATCGCGCGCCGCCGGACGCTCGCCGACCGCGTCGCGCGCCGGGACGGCCGGGCGGTGTCGGTGCGGGTGACCACCCCGGACCGGGTGCTGGTGCTGAGCGCGGACGCGCACGGCGGCGTCGCCGCGGAGATCCACCAGGTGGTCCGGGGCGTGGTGATCAGCCGCAAGCCGGCTTCGGTCGACGGCTGGCTCGCGGCCTTGGCCGGGGAGCTGACGGCGCTGGCGGACAAGGACGCGAAGGCCCGCGACGCGCTGTCCCGCCTGCTGGACGGCTGAACTCCCCGCACCCAGCCCTCCGGCAAGGTTCGTGAAGGCCACCTTGAGGAAGTTCAAGTTCCTCAAGGTGGCCTTCACGAACATCCGGACCTACCCGACCGACACCCGCAGGATCTTGTTGTGGCTGTTGTGCGGTGTGCTGTCCTTGTCACCGTCCACGCTGGTGGCCAGCCACATCTGCCCGTCTGGGGCGGGCTCGACCGTGCGGAGCCTGCCGTACGTGCCGTTGAAGAACGTCTGGAAGTTCGTCAGCGAGCTGCCGCTGATCACCGCGCGATAGAGCCGCTGCCCCTTCTGGCACGCGACGTACAGCGCGTCACGGATGATCGTGATGCCGCTACACGAACCCTGCCCCACCGGGTATGTCTTCTTCGGCGCGACGAACCCGTCGCACGAACCCGACGTCCCCTCGCACGACGGCCAGCCGTAGTTGCCGCCCTTCACGATCAGGTTCGTCTCGTCCATGATGCTGTTGCCGAACTCCTGCTCCCACAGCCTGCCCTGCGAGTCGAACGCCAGGCCCTGGACGTTCCGGTGGCCGTAACTCCACACCGCGTTGTGGAACGGGTTGTCCGCCGGGATCGAGCCGTCCGGGTTGATCCGCAGCACCTTTCCGTTGAGGCTGCTCGTGTTCGGTGCGTTGGCGCTGTTCTGCGCGTCACCCGTGCCCGCGAACAGGTAGCGGCCGTCCGGGCTGAACCGCAGCCGGCCGCCGTTGTGGAACTTGTTGCGCGCGATGCCGGTCAGCAGGATCTGCTCGGTGCTCGTGGTCAGCGAGTCGCCGGCCGGGTCGTACTTGATCCGCACGATCCGGTTGTCGCTGCCCGAGGTGTGCATGATGTAGAGCCAGTGGTCGGAGGCGAACGACGCCGGGTTGATCTCCAGCCCGGTCAGGCCGCCTTCACCGTCGGTGCTCTGGGCGTTCGGCACGGTGCCGATCGTCTTCTTCGCGCCGGTCTTCGGGTTCAGGTGGACGATGTCGTGCGCGTCGCGCTGGTTGTAGAGGATCGTGCCGTCCGGCAGGGTTACCAGGCCCCACACGACGTCGTCGTCGGTGCCGACCTGGGTGGCGCCGCAGACCCCCTGCGAAGGCGTGCAGTTCGACCCGCCGGTGGTGGTGACGTCCAGGACCGGCGTGCTCGGCTCGCTGAGGTTGCCGTTCCCGTCGATCGCCCGCACCTGCAGGTGGTACGCCGTGTTCGGGGTCAGCCCGCCGAGCGTGGTGCTCGTCGTGTCCGACGTCCCGATCTGTGTGCCGGAGTGGTAGATCCGGTAGCCGGTGACACCCACGTCGTCGGTCGACGCCGTCCACGCGAGACCGATCGACGTGCTGTTCACCGCGGTGGTGTGCACGTCCGACGGCACGGACGGCGGCGTGTGGTCGTCGGACGGGGGCGTCTTCACGGCCAACGTGCCACTCGCCTGCGAGACGTTCCCGGCCGCGTCGCGCGCGTTGACGTAGAAGCCGTAGGTGCCGTTCGGCCCCAGGTTGCCGCAGGTCGCCGTCAGCGCGCCGGTCGTGCTCGCGCAGAGCTGGCCGTCACGGTAGACGTCGTAGCCCGTGACGCCGACGTCGTCGGTGGCCGCGGTCCACTCGATCGTGGCGCTCGTGGGCGTGACCCCGACGAGCGTCGGCGTGCCGGGTGGTGACGGCGGCCGCACGTCGCCACCCGAGCCGTAGACGCCGAATTCCTGCAGCGAGTAGCCCTTAGACGCGTCCGTGCGGCAGCGTTTCGTGCCGTAGACCCGGACGTACCGGCCGGTGCCGTCCAGCGAGGTCAGGTCCTCGACGCCACCCTTGCCCGCGGTCGTCGCGTAGATCTTCGTCCACGTGACGTGGTCGGCCGAGGTGTCGATTTCGTAGGCGGTGGCGCAGGAAGCATCCCACTGCAGCCGGACGCGGCTGACGTGCACGGCCGCGCCGAGGTCGACGTAAATCCACTGTGGATCGACGCCGGCCGCGCTGGCCCAGCGGGTCGCCGAGTCCCCGTCGACCGCGTTCGCCGCCGGGCAGCACCCGCCCGAGGAGGATGCGGTGACCGGTTTTCCCTGCGAAAGCAAGGGATCCGCGGCCGCCGCCGGGGTGATCGTCCCGGCGACGAGCGCCAGCGCGATCGCCCCTGCCCGAATCAGTCGGCTCATACCGTCCTCCATGGGTGATGACGACGGCGGAGGTCGCGAAAACCCTACGAGCGGGGCGGCCCGATGGTCAACTGGCGTCCCGGTCAACGGGCAGCACCCGGCCGAGGAAACCGCGGATGTACCCGGCGATGGCGTCCAGGTGCGTCTCCAGCGCGAAATGGCCGGAATCGAGCAGGTGGATTTCGGCGTCGGGGAGGTCGCGGGCGTAGGCGCGGGCACCGTCGGCGACGAAGATGTCGTCGTTGCCACCCCAGACGGCGAGCAACGGAACCCGGCTGGTCCGGAAGTACTCATGGAACTTCGGGTACAGGCCGATGTTGTGGTGGTAGCCGGCGAGCAACGCCTGCTGGATCGCCGCGGCGCCGGGCCGGTCCAGCAGCGCCTGGTCGTGGAGCCAGACGTCCGGGCTGACCAGCGACGGGTCGGGCACGCCGTCGAGGTACTGCGCCTTGGTGGCCTCGAGGGTGACCATGCCGCGCAGGTCGTCCTCGGTCAGCGTCCCGGCGCCCAGCTTCTGCGGGAGTCCGGCGCCGAGGCCGTCGGTGTAGGCGTTGCCGTTCTGCGTGACGATCGCGGTCACCCGATCGGGGTTCGCGGCCGCGATGCGCAGGCCCACCGGCGCGCCGAAGTCCTGGATGTAAAGCGCGAAGCGGCCGAGGCCGATCCCGTCGAGCAGGCCGAGCGTGAGTTCGGCGAGCGCGTCGAAGGTGTAGGTGAAGTCGCCGGTGGGCGGCGCGTCGGAGGCGCCGGAGCCGAGGTAGTCCGGCGCGACGACGTGGTAGCGGTCGGCCAGCGCCGGGATGAGGTGCCGGAACATGTGCGAGCTCGTCGGGAAGCCGTGGAGCAGCACGATCGTGGGGGCCTCGGCGGGGCCGGCCTCCCGGTAGAACAGCCGGTGCCCGGCGACGGTGGCGTAGCGGTGGTGCACGGTGACCATGTCTCGTCCTCTCATGTTTACTTTTTCATTTATCCATGAGACGAGGTAGGCTGTCAACGTCGGGGACACTCTGGGGACGGACTTCGGGAGGCGAACATGGTCACGGCGGCACCCGGCGAGGACCGCTCGCCCGCATTGGCACTGGTCAACACCCGCCGTCTGACGGCGGACGACCTGGCCGCACCCGGCACGGCCGCGGCCTGGCTGCGCGAGCACGGGCCGGCGGCGGCCGCCCTCGGCGCGGAGGAACTGAGCCGCCTGACGGACCTGCGCACGGCGGTCCGCGAGCTGCTGGCGGCGACGGCGGAGAACCGGGCACCGGACGCGGCGGCGCTGGAGACGGTGAACGCGGCGGCCCGCGCGGACGCGGCGACGCTTTCCCTGGCCTGGCGTGACGGGCCGGTGCGCGAGTGGCGGAGCGCCCGGCCGGGCAGCCTCGACGAGGCCGTGGCGGCCTTGGCGCGGGACGCGATCGAGGTGGTGAGCGGGGAGCTGGGGCCGCTGGTGCGCCCGTGCGAGGCCCACGGCTGCATCCGGTACTACGTCCGCGAGCACGCCCGCCGCCGCTGGTGCTCGACGACCTGCGGCGACCGGGTGCGCGCGGCCCGGCACCAGCGGCTGGTGGTCGAGCAGCGCGACGGGTCCCGCTGAGGCTCGGCCCGTGCCCTCCCGCCATGCGCCCAGTGGCATTGGGTGCGTCACATGGTGCTGTTGGCGAAGTCGTCGGATGCGGTAGCCGGGTGGTCTGCCGCGGCTTGTCGTGAGTGGTATTTAGGGTTAGAACCCTAAATACCACTCACGACAAGCCGCGGCGCCGGCGTCAACGGACCTCGGACGCGCGACACTAGATCGGCTGTTTGACGTCCCAGTGCTCGACGAGCAGGCCGTCCTCGACGCGCAGGATGTCGACGACGGCCATCCCGGCCACGTGCAGGTGCGCGACGACGAGGTCGTCCTCCGCGACGACGTGCTCGATCACCGCGGTCGCGCCGGCCAGCGGCGAGTTCTTCACGGCGTCGGTGAACGCCTCGCGACCGGAGGGCAGTCCGGGGCTGTGGGTAACGAAATCGGGGTGCAGCGCGGCCTTCGCGGCGTCGAAGTCCTGGTGTACGAACAGGTTTTCGAGGCAGTCGACGACGATCATGCGGTTCTTCGCGGCTTCGCTCATGCCGCCCATCGTCGGCCTTCCGGGTGGCGGCGTCGATTACGCCGGAGGTAATCAGCGCGGGGGCCGGACCCGCCGGGCGCGGACCGCGTCGTCGCCGCCGTAGCGGCCGATGACCGCTGTCAGAAAAGCACGCGCGTCCTCGACGCGTTCGACGCCGTACTCCGCGACCAGTTCTTCCTGAAGTTCCCGCCGCAGCGCCCTCGTCGCTTCGACGGCGGCCAGCGCGTGCTCGGTCAGGTGCAGCAGCTTCGTCCGTGCGTCCGCCGGATCCGGCTCGCGGCGCAGTAGTCCCCGGCGTTCGAGATCCGCGACCGCCTTCGACGCCGCTTGCTGGGTCACGCCCATCCGTTCGGCCAGCGCGGTGATGGACAGCGGCGCGGCCAGGACGTGCTGGATCACGACGCCGTCGTTGAACCGCAGGTCGCCGAAGCCCTGGGTCGCGAGCCGTCGCTGGACCTCGTCGGTCATCGCCCAGCCCGCGAAGAGAGCTGCCAGCGACAGGTCGAGACTGCTAGGATGCACAACCATGGTTGTGGAATCTAGCAGACTGCCGGCCGGACTGGCCGAAGCGTTCGTGCGCGTGGCGCACCGGATCGTCTGGTGCACGCTGGTGACGGTCGACCGGCGGGGCCGTCCGCGGTCCCGCGTAGTCCACCCGATCTGGGAGCACACCCCGGACGGCTTGGTCGGCCGCCTGTTCACCCGGCCGACGCCGCTCAAACTCGCGCACCTGGCGGCATCGCCGTACGTGTCGTGCTCGTACTGGGACCCGCAGCACGAGGTGGCGGTGGCGGAGTGCCGCGCGGAGTTCGAGGACGACGAGCGGACGCGAAAGGAACTGTGGGACCTGTTCGCGTCGACGCCGGAGCCGCTGGGCTACGACCCGAAGATCCTCGGCGGCGAAGACCACCGCGACCCGAAGATCACGGTGCTGCGCCTGACACCGTGGCGGCTCTCGGCCGGCGGCGAGTCCTGGCGGGCCGCATAGGGCTCAGTCCCAGGTGACCGGCAGCCGGTCGATCCCGTAGATCGGGTGGGCGTGCCGGAACGGCAGTTCGCCCGTGGGGACGGCGAGCCGGAGCCGGGGCAGGCGTCGCAGCAGCGCGGGAAGGGCGACGCGGAGTTCGAGGCGGGCGAGGTGGTGGCCGAGGCACAGGTGTTCGCCGTGCCCGAAGGCGAGGTGGTGGTTGGGGCTGCGGCCGAGGTCCACCCGGTCGGGGTCGGCGAACTCGCCGGGGTCGCGATTGGCGATGTCGGCGGCGGCGATGACACCCTCGCCGGAGCGGATGGTGACGCCGCCGAGTTCCACGTCGGCGGTCGCGACGCGGCGGCGCCCGAGGTGGGTGATCGTGAGCAGCCGCAGCAGTTCGTCGACCGCGGTCGCCGGGGCATCGCGCCGGAAGACCTCGGCGTGCTCGGGGTTGTCGAGCAGGAACGCGGTGGAGAGCGCGATCTGGTTGGCGGTGGTTTCGTGGCCGGCGACCAGCAGCAGGATCGCCGTGGCCACGGCGTCGGCCCGCGAGAGCGCACCGGTGGCGACCTGCCCGGCGCTCAGCCGGCCCAGCAGATCGTCGGTGGGGTGCGCGCTTCGCCGGTGCAGCAGGGTGCCGAGGTAGCGGGCGAGTTCCGCGGTGGCGGCCCGGTTGTCCTCGCCGCCGGCGGAGTCGTCCAGCATTGCGCGGGCGCGGTCTTCGAAGAAGGCGTGGTCTTCGTAGGGCACGCCGAGCAGTTCACTGATGACGATGGACGGCAGCGGCAGTGCGTACCGGGCGACCAGGTCGGCCGGCTGAGGCCCGGCGGTCAGCTCGTCCAGCAGGCCGGCGGCGGTGCGTTCGATCGCCGGCCGCAGCGCCTCGACGCGGCGCACGGTGAATTCGCCGATGAGCATCCGCCGCAACCGGGTGTGCTCCGGGCCGTCCATGGAGATGAACGAGCCGCGTCCGGTCCGCCGGCCCCGGCTCGCCGGGCCGCGTGCGGGGTAGCCGGGCCGGGTGGGGTCGACGCTGAACCGGCGATCGGCGAGCACCGTGCGGACGTCCGCGTACCGGGTGAGCAGCCACGGCGTGCTCCCGTCCCAGATCCGGACGCGGGTGATCGGGGCGTCGCGTTGCAGCTCGGCCAGCCGGGGCGGCGGCGTGTACGGGCAGGCGCGGGGCAGCGGGAAGGCGTCGGCGCCGGTCATGGGTTCTCCTTCGCGGCGGGCTGGTCGGCGAGGCGCTCGAGCAGGGGAGCGGCCAGCCGGAGGACCCCGCGCTCGGTCTCGCCCAATGCGCCGAACGCGGCGGCCAGCCACTCGTCGCGTTCGCGCATGTCGGCTTCCAGGGCGGCCGCCCCCGGCCCGGTGAGGCCGAGGACGACGCTGCGCCCGTCGTCTTCGTTGGGCGACCGGCTGATCAGCCCGTCGGCCTCCAGCTCGGTGAACACCTTCGTCAGAGCTTGCGGCCGCTGCGCGTCGGCCGCGGCGATCTCGCCCGGGCTGCTCGCACCGTGCCGCGAGAGATAACCCAGCACGCCCACCTTGGCGGGGCTCAAGGCCCCAGCGGAACGGCTGCCGCGCAATCGCCGCGCGAGCCGGAGCACGCTCCGGCGAACCGCCTGCACCGTCTCGTCGTCCATGAGTTAGTACTGTACTCAGTACTAACTCATGGACGCAATCCAGTCTTCAGTGGCATTTAGTCAGCTTGTTGTTACTTCTTCGGTGACGCGGCGACTCAGGCGGCGCCGACGCGGTGGTCGAACACCAGGCCTTCGGCCGCCCGCAGACCCACGCTGATCGCGCCGGTCAGCACCGCGTCCTCGCCCAGCTCGCCCTGGACCACCTTCGGCACCAGCGGCGTGAACGCGCGCAGGGCGCGGTCGATCGGCTCCAGCAGCAGGTCCGCCGCCGTGCCCATGCCGCCGCCCAGGACGATCAGCTCCGGGTCGATCACCGCCGCCACCGAGGCCACCGTGTACGCCAGGCGGTCCGCTTCCGCCGCCAGTGCCTGCCGGGCCAGCTCGTCGCCTTCGCGGGCCAGCCGGAACACCTCGCGGGCCGATTTCGCCGTGCCCAGCCCGAGTTCGCGGGCGCCCTGGACGACCGACTGGGCCGCCGTCGCCTCTTCGAGGTGGCCGCGCGCGGGCGGGGTGCCGGGCTCGTCGGCCGCGCGGGTGCGGCCGTACGGCAGGTAGCCGATCTCGCCCGCCGCGCCGGTCGCGCCGCGGAACACCCGGCCGTCGACCATCAGGCCCATGCCGACGCCGGTGCCGATCGTGATGCAGCCGAACACCGACGCGCCGCGGGCGGCCCCGCTCTCCCACTCGCCGACGGCGGTGAGGTTCGCGTCGTTCTCCACCATCAGGTCCGGGCCCAGCGCCGCTTCGAGGTCGTCGATCAGCCCCGCGCGGCCCCAGCCCGGCAGGTTCGGCGCGTGCCGGAAGCACCGCTTCTCCGGATCGGCGACGCCGGGGGAGCCGACCACGCGGACAACGATGTCGCCCGCCGACAGCCCGGCCTCCGCGACCGCCGCCGCCGCGATCTTCCCGACCGCCGTCACCAGTGCCGCGCCGGAGCGTGCCGTGTTGCGCTCGTCGCGCCGCGCCACCAGCGTGCGGCCGAGGTCCGACACCGCGACCCGCAGGTGCTCGCGGCCGATGTCGACGCCCAGCACGTACCCCGCGGTGGGATCGGCCTCGTACAGCACGGCCGAACGCCCGGTGCCGGTGGACGTCTGCCCGGTCGGGCGCGCCAGCCCGGCGGCCTCCAGCGCCAGCAGCGCCTGGCTGACCGTCGGCTTCGAAAGCCCGGTGTCCTTCGCGACCTGCGGCCGGGTCGCCGGCCCGCCGCGGCGCAGCAGGTCGAGCACCGCCCGCTGGTTGATCTTGCGCATCCCGGCGGGGGTACCGACCGTGGGGATTCCTACGCCGGCCACCCGTGCCCGCCTCCTGTCGTCTTCGTGCTGCTCGTTCTCGTGCTGCTCGGTGTCGTTGTGCTCGTCGTCCCCGCCACGCTAGCCGTCCCGGCCCGGAGCCCGCCGGAATACCCGCACTTCGCGGCCCGTTGAGCGGAGCATGAGCACTCCGGGACGCGGCCGGGTCCGCGTGGCACAAGGCGCGAAGCGGGTACGGGTGTTCCTCGGCGGGCAGGTCGTCGCGGACACGGTGCACCCCCTCCTGGTGTGGGAAGTTCCGTACTACCCCACGTACTACATCCCGCGCGCGGACGTCGTGAGCGGTGTTCTCACCCCCTCCGGCCGCACGGCGCACTCGCCGAGCCGCGGAGAAGCTGTTCTGTCGACGATAAAGGGTGCCGCGGCCGAGGCGGTGGACGGCGCGCTGGAGTACCCGGATTCCCCGATCGAAGAGCTCCGCGGCCACGTCCGCTTCGAGTTCGGTGCCTTCGACTGGTTCGAAGAGGACGAACAGATCTTCACGCACCCGCGCGACCCGGGCGTCCGCGTCGACGTCCTGCCGAGTTCGCGTCACGTCCGGATCGAGGTCGGCGGCGTCACGGTCGCGGACTCGGTGCGGCCGCACCTGCTGTTCGAAACCGGCCTGCCGACCCGCTACTACCTGCCCCGCGTGGACGTCCGGATGGACCTGCTCTCGAAGATCGACGTGGTGACGCACTGCCCGTACAAGGGCGCCGCCGAGCACTTCGACGTGGCCGGTCAGGAAGACCTCGCCTGGAGTTACCCGACGCCGCTGCCCGAGAGCATCCGCGCCGCGGGGCTGGTGGCGTTCCTCGACGAGAAGGTCGACGTCTACGTGGACGGCGTGCGGCAGGACCGCCCGAAGACGAAATTCGCGTAAGCCCCCAGCTCGTATAACGCCCTATACCTCAGGCCGCGTGGCGGCCGTGGGCTTGGCGGCGGAACGGGCGGGGACGCGGGCGCCCCGCGGCCGGGGTGTCCACAGTGGACCCCGATGTCGCCGCGCCGCCGTCGGCCGTGGCCGCCGGGAGAGGCGTGCCCCGCTCCCGGTGACCCCGGTGCACCGCGTACAGCAGGGCCAGCCCGAGCACGACGAGCACGTGCGTCGCCAGACGGGACAGCGTCACCTGACCCGCCGCCAGGTCGCCCGCGGACAGCGCCAGCAGCACGCCGACGAAGCCGGTCAGCAGCGGCAGCTGGCCACCCGCCGTCGCCGGGCGCAGGACCGCCGTCAGGAGGCCGATCCCGACCGCCAGGTTCCACGCGCCGCTCTCGTGGCCGAGGTGGATGCCGCTGTGGATGGCGCTGTGGATGGCGCTGTGGACGTCGCCGTGGCCGACCGCCGTGCCGAGCAGTTGCGCGAACGCCAGTCCCAGCTGGGAGATCGCCACCATCGCCAGTGCGAGCCGCCATCCCCAGCGCTCGCCGGACGGTGCCGGGGTGCGCTCGAGGATCGCCGCCGTCAGGTCCGGCACCGGCGGGGCCGGGCGCAGCAGCATCGTGCGCCGCAGCCGTTCCGCGGCGGCGAACCACGCCCGGCACTCCGGGCACGACGCCAGGTGCTCGTCGGGCGAAACCGGCTCGGCTTCGCCGTCCGATCGCGCCGACAGAGCTTCACGGCATTCCTCGCACCTCATGGTCCAGTAGTCGGACGGTGGATCCGCGAAGTTCCCGGTCACTGCTATCTTCCGGATCATGACCCACCGTGAGGACGACGACCGCGTCACGGCCTTGGCTCTGTCCGCGGGCCGGGGCGACCGTCGTGCGCTCGAAGCGTGGGTCCGCGCCACCCAGGCCGACGTCTGGCGCTTCCTCGCCCACCTCACGGACACCGCCGCGGCCGACGATCTGACCCAGGAGACCTACCTTCGCGCCTTCGGCAGCCTTCGCCGCTTCGCGGGGCGCTCCTCCTCGCGGACGTGGCTGCTGTCCATCGCGCGCCGGGTCGTCGTCGACCAGCTCCGGGCCGCCGGTGCGCGGCCCAGGATCGCCGACACCGACTGGGAAGCCGCCGCCGAGCGCACCCGTGATCGCGCGGCCGGCTTCGAGGACCTCGTCGAACTGCGGCTGCTGCTCGACGGGCTGGAACCGGACCGGCGCGAGGTGCTCGTCCTGACCCAGGTGCTCGGGCTGTCCTACGCCGAGGCGGCCGACGTCTGCGGCTGTCCGGTCGGCACCGTCCGCTCCCGCGTCGCCCGCGCCCGGGAGGACCTGATCCAGGCCCGGCGCGCCCGCGGGGCCGGCTGACTCAGCCGGTTCCGCCGTCCGGCGCTGTGGCGGCGCACACATTCGGCGGCTTCCGCTGTCATCTCGTCACAGAGATGCGCGAACTCGACTACTCCGCGTTGACGATCGGCCGAGGGCTCCTTAGCGTGGCGCGCACCCCGCCACCTCCCAGCAAGGGATCCCCGATGGCCAGTCCCACCACCGAACAACCCGAGCCCGGGCAGGTCGGCCGCCGCCGCTTCCTGACCTACCTCGTCGCCGCGCCCACGCTCACCGTCGCCACGAAGCTCACCGCCGACGCGGTCGCCCCGGCCCGCGCCGAGGCCGTCATCCCGACCTTGCCGCAGCCGGCGGAAATCCTCGACCTCGGTGACGTCCTGACGCTGTCGTGCGCGCCGACCGCCGGGATGCTCGTGCTCGAGCTGACCACCGACGGCCGGGCGCGGCTGCAGCTGCCGCGCGCCGAGGTCGGCCAGGGCATCACGACGGCGACCGCCATGCTCGTCGCCGAAGAGCTGGACCTGCCGCTCGACCGGGTCGACGTCGTGCTCTCCGACGCCCGCACCGAGCTGCTGTTCAACCAGCTCACCGGCGGGTCCAACACGATGCGCTCGCTCTACGACCCGGTCCGCGCCACCGCGGCGACCGCGCGCGCCCGGATGGTCGCCGCGGCCGGGGCGCAGTGGGGGACCGACGCGTCGCGACTGTCCACACGCGACGGTGCGGTGTGGGCACCCGACGGGCGCAGCGCCTCCTACGGCGTCCTCGCCGGGCCCGCGGCCCGCTCCGGCCTGAGCGTCGGCGCGATCCGGCCGAAAGCCGAGTCGGCGCACACGCTCGTCGGGACGCCGACCTCGCGCAAGGACGCCCGCGCGATGGTCACCGGCAAGCAGGTCTACACGCTCGACCTCGACGTGCCCGGCGCGAACCCGGTGATGGTGCGCCGGCCGCCGACGATCAACGGCACCGTGAAGAAGGTCGACAACGAGGCCACTGTGCGGGCGATGCCGGGGATCATCGACATCGCCGTCGTGCCGACCGGCGTCGCGGTGATGGCCGAGACCTTCGGCCAGGCCCTCGACGGCAAGAACGCCCTCGACGTCACCTGGGGTCCGGGTACGGTCGACGGCGAGAACGACGAGACGATCAAGAAGAAGCTGCGGGCCGCCGCGCTGCCGTTCGTGGTGCCGCCGCTGCTGACCCAGTACGTCGACGGCGAGTTCGACTTCGCGTTCGCCAGCCACGCGCCGATGGAGTCGAACTCCGCGGTGGCCGACGTCCGCGAGGACAGCGCGACCATCTGGGCCGGGCTGAAGTCGCCGATCGTGGCGAAGCAGACCATCGCGCAGGAGCTGGGGCTGCCGGAGAACAAGGTCACCGTGCACGTCCAGCAGGGCGGCGGGTCGTTCGGACGGCGGCTGTTCTTCGACGCGGCACTGGAGGCGGCGCACATCTCGAAGGCGATGAAGAAGCCCGTCCGGCTGATGTGGAGCCGGATCGACGACATGCGCCACGGCCGGGCGCGCGCGGCGAGCTACCACCGGATCCGCGCGACCTTCGCGCTCGGGCAGGTGCTGACGTTCGAACACCGGGTCGCGAGCGTCGAGACCGACTGGAGCCACGGGCTCGGCGAGATCCTCACGGCGTTCGCGGCGAAGCTGCCCGTCGGCGGCAACCTGAGCTTCGCGCAGACGGTGTTCCTGCTGACGGTCAAGTCGCCGTACAACTTCGGTGTCACCACGCAGCTGCTCAACGAGGTCCCGCTGAAGTTCCACACCTCGGCGTGGCGGTCGGTCTACTCGGCGAACACCCGTGGCGCCGAAGAGATCATGGTCGACGAGATCGCGAAGAAGCTCGGCAAGGACCCGGTGGCTTTCCGCCGCGAGTTCATCAAGGAGGAGCGTCAGCGCGCGGTGCTCGACAAGGTCGCCGAGCTCGGCGAGTGGGGCAAGAAGATGCCGGCCGGGTTCGCCCAGGGGATCGCCGTGCACGGCGAGTACAAGTCCTACACCGCGTGCCTGGTCGAGCTGGACGCGCGCGACCCGAAGCACCCGCGCGTCACGAAAGCGACCATCGCGGTCGACGTCGGCAAGCCGGTGAACCCGCGCGGCATCCAGGCGCAGATGCTCGGCGGCCTGACCGACGCGATTTCCACGACGCTCACCGCGGGCCTGCACATCGACCGGGGCCTGCCGCTGGAAGGCAGCTACTCGCAGTTCCACTACGCGCGGCAGAAGAACTCGCCGGCCGACGTCACCGTGCACGTCATGCCCGCCACCGGCGCGGACATCGGCGGCGCGGGCGAGCTGGGCCTGCCGGCGCCGGTCGGCGCGATCGCCAACGCCTACGCCCGGGCGACCGGGATCAAGCCCCGCAGCTTCCCGATCACCTTCCCGGTCGACTTCGACCCGTTCCCGCGCTGAGGAGAGCCACCGTGCCCAACTACACCTTCGTGGTGAACGGGAAGACCGTCACCGTCGACGCACCCGCCGACCTGCCGATGCTGTGGGCGCTGCGCGACAAGCTCAAGGTCCGCGGCCCGAAGTACGGCTGCGGCATCAACGTCTGCAAGGCCTGCACCAGCCACCTCGACGGCGAGGCGTTCAACCCCTGCGTCACGCCGGTGTCCGAGTGCGCCGGGCGGGAGGTCACCACGATCGAGGGGCTGGCCGACGGCGACGAGCTGCACCCGGTCCAGGAGGCCTGGCTGGAGCAGGACGTCGCCCAGTGCGGCTACTGCCAGCCCGGCCAGATCATGGCGGCGGTAGCCCTGCTGAAGAAGACGAAGAACCCGACGGACGCGGACATCGACGCCATCCAGAACGTCTGCCGGTGCGGCACCTACTTCCGGATCCGGGAGGCGATCAAGAGCGCGGCCGCCAAGCTGGCCTGAGCGGGGGGCACTTTCACGTGAAAGTGCCCTCCCCGCGAATGCGGAGGTTCCACAAAAGAACCTCCGCATTCGCGGTTCTTGTAGCAAGTTCACCCGAACGTGGTGGCCTCGTTGGGGTTGGATGTCGGTCTCGGACCTCGACGAAGAGGCCGGGGACCGGAGGCCACCATGCACTACCAGGCGCTTCTGTCCGACGGGCTCGCCCCGCGCGTCGCCGTCCTCGCCACCGAGGTCGAGCGGAAGCTGCCGGAACTCGTCGAGAGCACCGTGCGGCAGATCCGCGCCGAAATGCCGGTCTACGCCGACGCGCGGTTCGTTTCGCACACCGAACTCCGGAACTCGGTGCGCGCCAACCTCGAACACGTGATGCGGACCCTGCGCGGCTCGGACGTCCCCGACCTGTCGCAGGCCCGCGCGACCGGCCGGGCGCGGGCCGTGCAGGGCGCGCCGCTGCCGGAGCTGCTGCGGGCCTACCGGATCGGGCTCACCGAGGTCTGGCACCGGTTCGTCGAGCTGACCGCCGGTGCGCAGGACCTCGCCGGCCTGGTCGCCGCGACCACGGCGATCTGGGCGCTCATCGACGACCTGGCCGAAGCGCTCACGACGGCCTATCGCGACACGACGGCGGAAGTCATGGTGGCGCACCAGAACCGGCGCTCGGCCCTGGTGGAGGCGCTGTTCGCCGGCGGCGCCGCGACCGAGGGGACGCTCTGGGACATCGCCCGCGTGCTCGACCTGTCCCTGGACGGCACGTTCGTCGTCGTCGCGGCGGAAACCCCGCGGCTGGGCCACGAACCGCTCCCGCAGATCGAGGCCCGGTTGCGCTCGGCGCAGCACGCGTCGGCGTGGCGGCTCACCCCGGACCTGCAGGTGGGCGTCGTGTCCCTGCGCAACCCGGCCGCGGCTCCGGCGACCGTCGCCCTGGTCCGGGAGCACCCCGTGGGCCGGGTCGGGATGAGCCCGGTCTTCACCGGCCTCGGCAACACCGCCCGCGCTTTGCATTTGGCGCGGGTGGCGCTGTCGAGCATGACGCCGGGGACGCCGGGGCTGGTGCAGTTCACCGAGTCCCCGCTGGCCGGCCTGGTGGCCAGCGCCCCGGAGGCGTCCGTGCAGCTGGCCCACCACGTGCTCCAGCCGGTCCTCGATCTCCCGGGCGACGACCGCAACGTGCTGCTGCTGACGCTGCGCGCGTGGTTCGACTGCCAGGGTTCGACGAAGCTGACGTCGGAGCGGATGTTCTGCCACCCCAACACGATCCGCCACCGCCTGAAGCGGATCACGGAGGAGCTGGGCCGCTCGCTGACGGACCCGGCGGACATCGCGGAGCTGGGCGCGGCGCTGCGGGCGCTGAACCTGTTCCCGGAGGCGACCCACCTGCCGGCGCCGCGCTGACCCCCGCCCGGCCGGGCTGAAGGGCACCTTCCTTGCATGTGACGGGAGGAAAGTGGCCTTCAGCGCACGCCGGGCCCGTACTGCCGCCCCTTCGGGAGTGACCGGCGTCACGGCGATGTGCTGTCACGGGCGTCCGGCCCCCGGTGTCTTGTGGTCGATCGGATGCCCAAGCAGAACGGGAAACACCATGAGCAAGGTCTGGTTCGTCACGGGTTCGTCGCGCGGCTTGGGCCGTTGCTTCGTCGAGGCCGCCCTCGGCCGAGGCGACCGGGTGGCCGCCACCGCGCGGTCCACCGAGAGCTTTGGCGAACTCGTCGCCACCTACGGCGACGCGGTGCTCCCGCTGGAGCTGGACGTGACCGACAAGGCCGCCGTCTTCGAGAGCGTGAAGCGGGCCGCCGAGCACTTCGGCCGCTTGGACGTCGTCGTGAACAACGCCGGCTACGCGCAGATCGGCGCCATCGAGGAGCTGACCGAGGCCGAACTTCGCGCCCAGCTGGAGACCAACGTGTTCGGCCCGGTGTGGGTCGTCCAGGCCGCCCTGCCCTTCCTGCGTGACCAGCGCGCCGGCCACTTCATCCAGCTGTCGTCGGCCGCGGGGATCATCGCGATGCCGCTCGGCGGGGCGTACCAGGCGTCGAGGTGGGCGATCGAGGCCCTGAACGAAACCCTGGCCAAGGAGGTCGCCGATTTCGGAGTCAAGGTCACGATCATCGAACCGGGCGGCTTCGCCACCCGCGACGGCAAGAACCCGGATCCCCTGGCCAACGGCCACGTCGCCGAGACCAGCCCGGTCTACGACGGGCTCCGCCGCCGGCTCGCCGAGGTGGCGGGCAAGCAGCCTGCCGGCGACCCGGCCGCCGCTGCCCGGGCCCTGCTCAAGGTCGTCGACTCCGCCACCCCGCCCCTGCGGGTCCTCTTCGGGCGCGGCTTCTACCCGATGATCCAGCAGGCCTACGCGGACCGGCTCGCGACCTGGGCCGAGTGGCAGGACCTGTCGGCGGAAGCCCAAGGCGCCGAAACTGTCGGTGCTCACCGGTAGCGTGGAGATCGGGGGGCGCCCCCGCGGCCGGCCGGGGGATCGCCGGCCCGGAGGCGGTTCACGCCGCCAGCAGCTCGCGGGTGCGGGCCTGCTCCGCCGCCGAGCCGAACGGCATCACCAGCAGCTCCGTCGCGCCCGCGTCCTCGAGAGATTTCACTTGGCGCCGCACGGTTTCCTCGTCGCCGAAGAGCACGCTGTCCGACACCCGCTCGTGGCCTTCGCGCTCGAGGATCGCACGGTACGCCGGGATGCTCGCCGCCCCGCCGTACATCTCCTCGACCTGCCGCCTGCGTTCGTCCACTTCGGACGTCACGCAGATCAGCTGGCCGGAGACCACCCGGGACGCACGGCCCAACGCCGGCACCACGAACTCGCCGATCGCCCGCGGGCCCGCCCAGGTCGTGATCACGCCGTCGGCCAGCTCGCCCGCGAGCCGCGTCGACTGCGGGCTCACCGAGCCGATCAGGACCGCGGGCCGCTCGGCGCCCGGGGTGTTCAGCCCGCCCGCCGCCGTCAGGGTCTCGCCGTGGACATCGGCCTTTT
Organism: Amycolatopsis sp. lyj-109; assembly: GCF_046548995.1. NCBI lineage: Bacteria > Bacillati > Actinomycetota > Actinomycetes > Pseudonocardiales > Pseudonocardiaceae > Amycolatopsis > Amycolatopsis sp. lyj-109. The sequence goes on along the minus strand of NZ_JAJPWR010000007.1, from coordinate 121,009 downwards.
CGCCGCGCAGCAACGGGTGCAGCGCCTGGAGGTACTCGCGCAGGTGGCGGATCGGGCGGTCGTACGAATATCCGAACTCGCCTTCGACGATGAACCGGTGGCTCAGCCCGAGGCCGAGGTGGACGGGCACCCCGGTCGACGCCTGGACCGTCAGCGCCTGCGCGGCCATGGTGATCGGGTGCCGCGGGTACGTCGGGACGACGCAGGTGCCCAGTTCGAGGCCGGGGGCGGCCGCGCCGAGCGCCGGGAGTGCCGTGAGCGCGTCCCAGCCGCCGCGCTGCGCCAGCCACAGCGTGCCGTAGCCGAGCTTCGCCGCTTCGCGTGCTTGTGCCGTCATGGCGTCGAAGCCGACGCCGAGTTCGTCGATCAGGATTCCGGTGCGCATGGGTCCTCCAGGGGTCAGTACGCGCGTTCGAGCTGTTTGCGGTCGAGCGCGACGGCTTCGGTGAACAGCGCCAGCGCCCGCGGTGCCACGGCACGCAGCTGCCTCGTCGACACGGCGAGCGGCTCGAAGGCGTGCGCGACGACGTCGGCGATCAGGGCCGGCGCGGGCGGGGGAGTGCGGCCGAGGAAGCCGTGCAGCACGGCTTGGAAAGCGACGACGAGTTCGCGGACCGGCCGGTCGGTGCGCAGCAGGTCGTTCGCCGCCAGCAGCTCCAGGTACTCGACGAAGGCTTCGCCGTGCCGCGGGTCGAGCTTGCCGTGCAGCTTCGGCAGCAGTTTGCCGAGCGTTTCGGTGTCGTCGGCGTACCCGGCCCGCAGCAGCGGACGGCCGAGCACGTTGGCGTACTGGAGCTCGGTCAGCCGCGAAAACCGCACGGCGAGGGGGTCGGCCGCGATCGCCGCCACGAGGTCTTCGAGAGCCCGGACGGATTCGCGGAGCAGAACCGCGAGGAACAGCTCCTCGCGGTTCTTCCAGTGCAGGTAGACGGTGCCCTTGCCGACGTCGGCGCGCTCGGCGACGTCCTCGATGGTCGTGCGCCGGTAGCCGGCCCGCAGGAGCAGCTCGGCGGCCGCGTCGAGGATGCGCTCGGCTCGTTCGGCCCGGTCTTCGGCAGGAGGCACCTGGTCATTGTATGACCAAATACGAAATTTGGTCAAACGTCGGTCGAGAAACGGCGGGAGCAAGCGCCCCCGCCGAAACTGTCGGTGCCGACCGGTAGCGTGGAAAACGGGGGGCGCCCCCGCGGGCCGGGCTCAGGAGTCGGACGAACGCTTCCAGAGGTTGATGTCCGCGTCGGTCGCGTGGCCGTCGATCTCGGTCAGCTCCTCGGACGAGAAGTCGAGGTTGCCGAGCGCGCCGACGTTGTCCTCCAGCTGCTGCACGCTGCTCGCGCCGATCAGCACCGACGTCACCCGGCTGTCGCGCAGGGCCCAGGCCAGCGCGAGCTGCGCCAGCGACTGCCCGCGGCGGCCCGCGATGTCGTTCAGCGCACGCACCCGGCGGAGCCGGTTCTCGTCGAGGGTGCCCGGGTCGAGCGACTTGCCCTCTGCCGCGCGCGAGTCCGCCGGGACGCCCTTCAGGTACTTGTCGGTCAGCAGGCCCTGCGCGAGCGGTGAGAACGCGATGCAGCCCGCACCTGCTTCTTCGAGGGTGTCGAGGAGGCCGTCCTCTTCGATCCAGCGGTTGAGCATCGAGTACGACGGCTGGTGGATCAGCAGCGGCGTGCCGAGCTCGCGCAGCAGCCGCGCGGCCTCGGCCGTGCGCTCCGAGCTGTAGGACGAAATCCCGACGTAGAGCGCCTTCCCGGCGCGGACGGCGGCGTCGAGCGCCCCGACGGTCTCCTCCAGCGGCGTCTCGGGGTCGAAGCGGTGCGAGTAGAAGATGTCGACGTAGTCCAGGCCCAGCCGGCCGAGCGACTGGTCCAGGGAGGACAGCAGGTACTTGCGGGAGCCCCACTCGCCGTACGGGCCGGGCCACATGTCGTAGCCGGCCTTGGTGGAGATCACCAGCTCGTCGCGGTACGGCTTGAAGTCGGTGGCGAGCAGCCGCCCGAAGTTCTCCTCCGCCGAGCCGTACGGCGGGCCGTAGTTGTTGGCCAGGTCGAAGTGGGTGATGCCCAGGTCGAAGGCGCGGCGGGTGATCGCGCGCTGGGTCTCCAGGGGCCGGTCGTGGCCGAAGTTGTGCCACAGCCCGAGCGAGATCGCGGGCAGCTTGAGCCCGGACCGCCCGCAGCGCCGGTAGGGGATCGAGTCGTATCGGCCGGAAGCGGCAACGTAGGTCATGCGGCCGATGCTAGGCCGATCTTCGGGTACGCTCCGGGTGAGCGACCGCTTAGGAGGCACGTGGTGGGCACCGGATTCTTCACCTCCGTCGACGACGTGTCGACCCGGCTGGCCGAGGCGGGCTACCTGGCGTCCACGGCGGTCGCGACGACCGTGTTCCTCGCCGACCGGCTCGGGAAGCCGCTGCTGGTCGAGGGCCCGGCCGGCGTCGGCAAGACCGAGCTCGCCAAGGCCGTCGCCCAGGTCAGCGGCTCGCGGCTGGTGCGCCTGCAGTGCTACGAGGGCATCGACGAGGCCCGCGCGCTGTACGAGTGGAACCACGCGAAGCAGCTGCTGCGGATCACCGCCGGCCGCGACGAGACGTGGGAAGACGCCCGCACCGACATCTTCGGCGAGGAGTTCCTGCTGCGCCGCCCGCTGCTCACGGCGATCTCCTCCGACGAGCCGACCGTGCTGCTGATCGACGAGACCGACAAGGCCGACATGGAGGTCGAGGGCCTGCTGCTGGAGGTGCTTGGCGACTTCCAGGTCACCGTGCCGGAGCTCGGCACGATCACCGCCACGCGCGCGCCGTTCGCCGTGCTGACGTCCAACGCGACGCGCGAACTGTCCGAGGCGCTGCGCCGCCGGTGCCTGTTCCTGCACATCGACTTCCCGGACGAGGACCTCGAACGCGAGATCGTCCGGCTCAAGGTTCCCGGGATCGACGCCGCCCTCGCCGATTCCGTCGTCCGGGTGATCGCCGCGCTGCGCGCGATGGACCTGCGCAAGCTGCCGTCGGTCGCGGAGACCATCGACTGGGCGCGCACCCTGCTCGCGCTCGGGGCGGCCACGCTGGACGAGCGCGTGGTGCGGGAGAGCCTCGGCGTCGTGCTCAAGCACCAGGACGACATCGCCAAGGCGGGCGCCGGCCTGCAGCTCGAACAGGTCCTGGACGCGTCGTGACCGGCGGCGTGCCGGAGCGGCTCGCCGCGTTCGTCAAGGCGCTCCGGGCCCAGGGCATCCCGGCGGGACCCGCGGAGACGGTCGACGCCGCCGCGGCGCTGGAAGTCCTCGGCTTCGACGACCGTGCGCTCGTCCGCGAGGGCCTGGCCGCGGCGCTGGTCCGCCGGGGCGGGCAGCGCGCGGTCTTCGACGCCGCGTTCGACCTCTACTTCCCGGCGGGGATCGGCGCGCCCGAGCGGGCCCGCGAAGACCAGCCGTCGACGCTGGAAGAGCTGCGCGAGGAGCTGGCCGCCGCACTCGCCGACGGCGACCGGCAGGCGCTGTCGCAGCTCGCCGGCCTCGCCGTCGACATGCTGGGGCAGTACGGCTCGGCATCCGGCACGGGTGGCGGCTTCTCCGCCCACCAGACGTTGGAACGGCTCCAGCCGCAGACGCTGATCGCGCGGGTGCTGGCCGCGGTCCGCGGCGGCGGCGCGCGCGGCGAGTTCACCGACCGGCTCGACCGCGCCGAGATCCGCCGCCGCGTCGAGGGCTTCCGCGGGCAGATCCGCACGGAAGCACGCCGCCGCGCGGCCGAGGTCCGCGGCCGCGAACGCGTCGCCAAGCACGCCATCGCGCCCGCCGCCGACCGGGTCGACTTCCTCATCGCCAGCCGCAACCAGCTCGCCGAGCTGCGCCGCACGATCCAGCCGCTGTCCCGCAAGCTGGCGACGCGCCTGGCCGCGCGTCGCAAGAGGACCACGCGCGGCCAGATCGACCTGCGCCGCACGCTGCGCCGGTCGCTCTCGACCGGCGGCGTGCCGCTGCGGCCCGCCTACCGTCACCGGCGGCCCGGACGGCCGGAAATCGTGCTGCTGTGCGATCTTTCCGGTTCCGTGGCCGGCTTCGCGAACTTCACCATGCTGCTGGTGCAGGCCCTGCGCGACCAGTTCAGCAAGATCCGCGTGTTCGCCTTCGTCGACAGCGCCGACGAGGTCACCCACCTGGTCACCACCGGCACGGCCGACCCCGAGCACCTGGGCGCGCGCATGCTGTCCGAAGCGGCGCTGGTGCGCTGGGACGGCCACAGCGACTACGGCGGCTCCCTGCGCCAGTTCACCGAGAACTGGCCGGACGCGATCGGCCCGCGGACGTCGGTGCTGATCCTCGGCGACGCCCGCACCAACGGCGGCGACCCCAACCTCGGCGCGGTCCGCGAGATCAAGGCCCGCGCCCGGCACGTCCACTGGCTGAACCCCGAGCGCCGGTCGCTGTGGTCCACGGGGGACTCGGCGGCGCTCGAGTACGCCGAGGTCGTGGAGATGCACGAGTGCCGCACGGTGCACCAGCTCGGCACGCTGGTCACCCGCCTGCTGCCGGTGTACTAATCCGGCCGAAAGTAGGCCGACCCCCCACGCGGCACGTGACCGTTGCTACGAAGTCATTCGGCCGTGACTGTGGTCGGATTAGTAACGATCGGCACAGTGAGCCAGGCGTCGATGTCGCGCAGCACGGCCTTCTTGGTCGCTTCGGGCGCGAAGGACGCCGTGACGCTCGCGCGGGCGAAGTCCGCCATCGCGGCGTCGTCGTAACCGAAGGCGTCGCGGACGCGGGTGTACTCCTCGGCCAGCGCGGCCCCGGTGACCGACGGGACGTCGGTGTTGAGCGTCACCGTCAGGCCCGCGTCGAGCAGGCGGGGGAGCGGGTGCTCGGGCAGCGACGGCACCAGCCCCAGCGTCACGTTCGACGACGGGCACACCTCCAGGGCCAGACCCCGGTCCCGCACCTCGGCGACGAGCGCAGGGTCGTCGAGGACGCGGATGCCGTGGCCGAGCCGTTCCGTCCCGCCGACGTCCAGTGCCTCGCGGATGCTGTCCGGGCCGGCGTCTTCGCCCGTGTGGTGCAGCAGGTGGATCCCGGCCGCGCGGGCCTTCTCGAAGAGCGCCGCGAACGGACGCAGCGAGTGGCTTTCCTCGCCCGCCATGCCGATCGCGAAGACTTCGTCGTACTTCAGCGCGAGGTCGAGGGTGCGCCCGGCCCGCTCGACCGACCGGCGCCGGGAGTGGTCGAGCACCAGCCGCCACTCCAGGTCCGTGCTCTGCGACAGTCCTTCGAGGACGGATGCCAGCGGCATTTCCGGATCGCCCAGCCGTTCCCCGTGGGAGGCCGCGGTGAAGGTGACTTCGGTGTACCGCGTGCCTTGGGCGGCTTCGTCCTCGCAGTACTCGCGCGCGATGCGTTCGAAGTCTTCGGGACGCCGGAGGCAGGACCGGATGAGCGCGTTGTAGTCGGCGAAGGCGCGGAAGCCGTCGAACACCGGAGGCTCGCCGGGGACGTCGACGCCGTTCGCCTCACCGAGCTCACGCAGCGTGGCCGGGCGGATCGTGCTCTCCAGGTGGACGTGCAGGTGGGCCTTCGGCAGGGCGGCCAGGTCGCGCATGATCTTGAGCCTAGGACCGCCCGACGGTGGTCCGCGCGGCAATTTCCGGGCCGGCCGCGGCGGGCCCAGGTTTTGGGCCTCGTCACACGGGGAACCTCCGGGTGGTCCGTCCGCGTTGTCAGGATGACCGCCACCGACGAGGGAGGGCCACCGTGCCTTTGATGAAGAAGCTGACCATGCTGGCCGGCGCTGCCGGCGCGGCTCGCGCCTACGCCAAGAAGAACCCGGAAAAGGTGAACCAGGCCGTCGGCAAGGCCGCCAAGTTCGTCGACGACAAGACCAAGGGCAAGTACCACCAGCAGATCGCCGGCGCGGTCCGCAAGGTCAACTCGGTGACCGGGCAGCCGGGCCACCCGGGGCCGGCCACCGGCCGGTAGGTCACTCGGCGGTCAGGACCTCCAGGAGTCCCTCGCCGTACTTGGCGAGCTTGTTTTCGCCGACGCCGCTGACCGTGCCCAGATCCGCCAGTGACGCTGGCCGTAGCGTGGCGATCTGGCGCAGGGTCGCGTCGTGGAAGACGACGTAGGCGGGCACGCCCTGTTCCTTCGCGACGTCGGCCCGCCAGGCCCGCAGGCGTTCGAACAGCGGCGCCGCCTCCGTCGGCATGTCCACCGCGGCGGCCGTGGTCTTCCGCGCGCTGCGGACCTTCGCGGCGGCGGCCCGCTCGGGTTCGCGGCGCAGCAGCACCTGGCGATCGCCGCCCAGCACCTCCGCGCTGGTTTCGGTGAGCACGAGCGAGCCGTAGTCGCCTTCGACCGCGAGCAGGCCTTGGGCGAGCAGCTGCCGCACCACCGCCCGCCATTCCGGCTCGCGCAGCTCGGTGCCGATGCCGAACGTCTTGAGCGTGTCGTGCTGGAACTGCGTCACCTTCGGCGTGGACTTGCCGAGCAGGATGTCGATGGTCTGGCCGGCGCCGAACTTCTGGCGCCGCTCGTTGCGCAGCCGTACGACTGTCGAGAGCAGCTTCTGCGCCGGGATCGTGCCGTCCCACTTCTCCGGCGGGTTCAGGCACGTGTCGCAGTTGCCGCAGGGCCCGGCCGGCTGCCCGAAGTAGTTGAGGATCTGCACGCGGCGGCATTCCACCGTCTCGCACAGCGCGAGCATCGCGTTCAGGTGCGCGCCCAGCCGCCGCCGGTGCGCTTCGTCGCCCTCGGACGTGTCGATCATCTTGCGCTGCTGGACGACGTCCTGCAGCCCGTACGCGAGCCAGGCGGTCGACGGCAGGCCGTCGCGGCCCGCGCGGCCGGTTTCCTGGTAGTAGCCCTCGACCGACTTCGGCAGGTCGAGGTGCGCGACGAACCGGACGTCCGGTTTGTCGATGCCCATCCCGAACGCGATCGTCGCGACGACGATCAGCCCGTCCTCGCGCAGGAACCGCGACTGGTGCTTCGCGCGGGTGCGCGCGTCGAGCCCCGCGTGGTAGGGCACCGCCGGAATCCCGTTCTGCACCAGGAACTCCGCGGTCTTCTCCACCGAGTTCCGGGACAGGCAGTAGACGATCCCCGCGTCACCCTGGTGTTCGGTGCGCAGGAGCTCCAGCAGCTGCCGCTGCGGCGAGTTCTTGCCGACGATCCGGTACTGGATGTTCGGCCGGTCGAAGCTCGCGACGAAGTGCCGGGCCTCGTCGAGGTTCAGCCGGGCCGCGATCTCCTTGTGCGTGGCTTCGGTCGCGGTGGCGGTCAGCGCGATCCGCGGCACGTCCGGCCACCGCTCGTGCAGCGCGGAGAGCTGGAGGTAGTCGGGCCGGAAGTCGTGGCCCCACTGGGCGACGCAGTGCGCCTCGTCGATCGCGAACAGCGAGATCTTGCCGCGGTCGAGCAGCCGCACGGTGGATTCGACCGAAAGCCGTTCCGGGGCCAGGTAGAGCAGGTCGAGATCACCGTTCAGGAACGCCGTCTCCACCTCGTGGCGCGCCGCGTAGTCCTGGGTGGAGTTGAGGAAACCGGCGCGGACGCCGGCGTTGCGCAGCGCGTCGACCTGGTCCTGCATCAGCGCGATCAGGGGCGAGACCACCACGCCCACGCCGGACCGCACGAGCGCGGGAATCTGGTAGCACAACGACTTCCCGCCACCGGTCGGCATCAGGACGAGCGCGTCGCCGCCGGCGATCACGTGCTCGACGATCGCCGCCTGGTCGCCGCGGAAGCTGTCGTAGCCGAACACGCGCCGGAGGGTGTCCAGCGCGTCGGACGCGGGTGCGAGGTCGGTCTCTGCCACCCGCCCGACTATAGAGCGGGGGTCCGACAGTTCCGGCCCGCCCCGCCGCGGGTGGCAGACTGAGGGGGTGGAGTACTGGCCCGTTCCCGATCTAGCGGCGTATTTCGGCGGCGCCTGGCACCTGGACCGGGAAATCCGCACTGCGGACGGCGACCCGGCGGGCGAGGTGACCGGGACGGCGACCTTCACCGAGGCCGGGGGAGTGCTCGTCTACCACGAAGAGGGCGAGCTGCGGCTCGGCGGCCACACCGGGCCGGTCACGCGGACGCTGCACTACCGCCCGGCGGGCGCCGGCCGCGCGTCGGTCCACTTCGACCACGGCGGCTTCTTCCACGACCTCGACCTGCGCGAAGGCCACTGGACGGCGGACCACCCGTGCCGCGCCGACCACTACCGCGGGGAGTACCGCGTGACCGGCGCCGCGCGGTGGCGGCAGGAGTGGGCGGTGCGCGGGCCGGCGAAGGACCACGTGATCGTCAGCCGGTTCACCCGTTAGACGATGCCGCCGTTGGCGCGCAGCACCTGGCCGTTCACCCAGCGCGCCGGACCGGCGAGGAACGCGACGACCTCGGCGATGTCTTCGGGCTGCCCGAGCCGCTCCAGCGGCGGCTGAGCGGCCATCCGGGCGATCGTTTCGTCGTCCTTGCCGTCGAGGAACAGGGCGGTCGCGGTCGGGCCGGGCGCGACGGTGTTCACGGTGATGTCACGGCCGCGCAGCTCGCGCGCCAGGATCATGGTGATCGCCTCGACCGCGCCCTTCGTCGCGTTGTAGACGCCGTAGCCGGGCAGGTTCAGCCCGAGCACCGACGTCGAGGTGGTGATCACCGCGCCGCCGTCGCGGACCCGCCGCGCGGCCTGCTGGGCCACCGCGAACGTGCCGCGGATGTTGGTGCGGTGCACCCGGTCGAGGACCTCGAAGTCGGTGTCGGCGATCGGGGTCGGCGGGTTCATCACCCCGGCCAGGTGGGCGACGACGTCCACGCCGCCGTACGTGCGTTCCGCCGTGTCGAACAGCTCCGCGACGGCGGCCGGCTCGGCCACGTCGGCGCGGACCGCGATCGCCCGCCCGCCGCGCGCGGTGATGGCGTCGACGGCGGCCGCGGCCTCCTTCTCGTTGCCGGCGTAGTTGACGACGACGGCCATGCCGTCGGCGGCGAGGCGCTCGGCGACTTCGCGGCCGATGCCGCGGGAGCCGCCGGTGACGATCGCGACGCGGGGAGTGTCCGGGGTGGTCATCGGTTCCTTCTTCCGGTCCGGCGGCGTTCGCCGCTCCACTGACTGTGTTATCGACGATATCACTGATCTGTTAACAACGCTAAGTCGAGTGCTGTTCCCGTGGTCACCCGGCACCCCGGCGCGGCATCCGGCGGCATCGGCGCCGCCGGACGGCCGAATCCCGAGGTCGGGAGCCCCGTTCCCGTTTTCGGCCGAGGTAATCCGGGCACACCGATCCCATCGGGGGCTTGACATCCTTGAAGGAGTTTGAGCGATGCCCACATGGCTGATCGTCTTGATCGTCGTCGTGGCCGTCGCGGTGCTCGGCGCCGTGATCTGGCTGGTGACGCAGGAAATGCAACGAAAACGGCTGCAGCAGCGGTTCGGTCCGGAATACGACCGCACGGTCGCGGAGAAGGACAGCCCCCGTGCCGCGCAGCGCGAGCTCGCCGAACGGGAACGCCGGCACAAGGAGCTCGACATCCGCCCCCTTTCGGCGTCGGCGCGCGAGCGCTACGCCCGGGAATGGGCGCAGGTACAGGAAAAGTTCGTCGACCAGCCGTCCGCCGCGGTCACCGAGGCCCAGCAGCTCCTGAACTCGCTGATGGCCGAACGCGGGTACCCGACCGAGGGCTACGAGCAGCAGGTGGCCGACCTTTCCGTGCGGCACGCCAAGACCCTCGAGCACTACCGGGCGGCGCACACCACGCAGCAGAAGCGCGCCGGAGCGTCCACTGAGGACCTGCGCGACGCGATGGTGCGCTACCGCACCGTGTTCGAGGACCTGCTGACCGACGGCGCCGACGACGAGCAGCATGACCACCAAGAGCGCCGGAACGGGCACGACCACGGCGGGCACGAGCACAGCGGGCGTGACCACGACCGCGACACCGAGCGGCCGGGCACCGACCGGCACGAAACCGAGCGCCAGGCGTCCGCGAGCCCGCGGACCGAGTCGAATGGAGGACGCTGACCATGACCGATCACCTGACGCGGCACGACGCCGAGGACGACCGGGACCTGACCGGACGTGAGGACGCCCACGAGGGCTACTCCGGCGACAACACCACGGACTTCTCCGGCCAGGACCGGGCCGACTTCCGTGAACCGGGCGCCGCCGACGAGCAGAACCTGAGCACCGCCGACCTGGCCTCCGCCGGGCGGCACGACGCCGATGACACGACCACGCCCGACGGCTCGGGCGGCGACGTGGAAGCGCCCGCCGAATCGGGCGGCGACGTGGAGACGCCGGCGGAATCGGGCGGCGACGTGGAGACGCCCGCGGCGTCGAGCGGCGACGTGGAGACGCCGACGCTGATCGACGAGGAGAAGGTCACCGGTTTCCGCACCCGCTGGCAGAACGTCCAGACCGGCTTCGTCGACGACCCGAAGCAGGCGGTCCGGCAGGCCGACGAGCTCGTCGCCGCCGTGATCACTGACCTGGCCACCACCTTCGCCGAGCACAAGAGCGAGCTGGAATCCCAGTGGCAGCAGGGCGAACCGGCCACCGAGGAGCTGCGGATCGCGCTGCGCCGCTACCGCTCGTTCTTCGACCAGCTGCTGCCGCGGTAGCGGTCCGTCCATGAACGCTGGCCGGTGGGGTTGACTCGCCGGCCAGCGTTCATGGCGGGTGGTGGGGTTGCGGTCAGGCTGGTGGATGGCAGATCCAGCCCGGGCGCGCAGGCTGACCGATCATGATGGGTCGGTGGCTGCAGCAGATCGTGAGCTCGCGCGTTGGCGTCAGGAACGCAGGGTGCGCAGGCCGGTGCGGATTTCGCTGACCAGGATCTCGGGCTGTTCCAAGGCCGCGAAGTGCCCGCCCTTGTCAGCCTCGCCGTAGTGGATCAGATTGCTGTAGGTGTCTTCGATCCAGCTTCGTGGCAGGCGTGGGATGTCCTTCGGGAAGACCGTCACCGCGACCGGAAGCGTCAGCTTCGGGCCGGCGAGAGTACCCGATTTGTTTTCCCAGTAGATGCGGCCGGACGACGCTGCGCTGTTGGTGAACCAGTAGAGGGATATCGCGTCGAGCATGTCGTCAATGCCGAGGACGTCCTCGGCGAGCCCGTGGTTGTCGGTCTTGGACTGGAACTTCTCGTAGATCCAAGCTGCCTGACCGGCGGGAGAGTCCGCCAAGGCGAATCCGACCGTCTCCGGCTTCGTGCCCTGAAGGTGGTTCGACCCGCCGAGATCGCCGGTGTAGAAGGCAAGGCCCTCCACGGCGTAGCGCTCTTCGGGCGACAAGGTGTCGGGTATCCGTGCGGGAAAGGCGTACTGGGTGTTCAGATGAATTCCGAGAAGCCCCTCGGGTTGCATGGCCCCGAGAGCGGTGGTGACGACGGCACCCCAATCGCCGCCTTGCGCGGCCCATCTCGGGTAGCCGAGACGCTTCATCAGCTCGACCCACGCGCCGGCGATGCGCGAGACAGTCCACCCGGTGTCCGTGGGCTTCTGGGAGAACCCGAACCCGGGAAGTGACGGGACGACGACGTCGAATGAATCGGCGGCGTCTCCTCCGAACGGGACCGGATCGGTCAGCGGGCCGATCAGCTTCAGGAACTCGACGATCGAGCCCGGCCATCCGTGCGTGAGGAGCAGCGGCATCGCGCCGGGATTCCTGGACCTGACGTGGATGAAGTGGATGTCCAGCCCATCGATCTCGGTCAGGAACTGGGGGAAGCGATTGAGGTCGGACTCGAAGCGCCGCCAGTCGTAGTCGTGCTCCCAGTAGCCGACCAGGGATCTGGCGTTCTCCACGCGAACCCCTTGCGACCAGTCGCCCACCGTTTCCGGATCCGGCCATCGAGTTCTGGCCAGCCGCTGCTTCACGTCGTCGATCTCCGAATCCGCGATCGAGACGGTGAACGGGCGGACGAGGGCTGAGATCGGCGGTGCGGTCATTGCCTTCTCCTGAGCTTCGAAGCGCAGCACAACTTCTCGTTGCACACTGGTGTGCAACCTACGCCATTGCACACCGGTGTGCAATGATGCTGTCGTGCCCACCGAGTCCTCCCGTGCGCGCTTGATGAGCGAGACACGCGATCGCATCCTCGACGTCGCCCTCGATGTGCTGGGAGAAACCCCCGACGCCGGGATGGGCGACATCGCCGCCGCTGCCGGCGTGGTCCGCCGCACCGTCTATGGCCATTTCCCCTCGCGCCTCGACCTGGTTCGGACACTCACGGAACGAGCCGTCACCGAGATGGCAGCCGTGCTCGCCGAAGCCAACGTCTCCCACTCGGGAGCGGACGCGACGTGGGTCGAATTCGTCGCCCGCCTCTGGCCGGTGGCGCACCGGTACCGAGTGCTGTTGGCGCTGCGCCGCGGCGAGTACGGCGAGGCGATCCACGGCCTGCTCGGGCCAGTCGACGAGCTTCTCGCCGACCTCGTGAAACGAGGTCAAGACAGTGACGTGTTCGCACGGCACCTGCCGTCAGGCATTCTGAGCCAGCTTGCCTACGGTGCCGTGTTCGCCATCGCGGACAGCGACCTGCCGGACGGCACCCTCGGCGTCCGAGCGGCGACGATCACCAGCCTGCTGATGCTGGGAGTTCCCGAGACGCGCGCAATCGCTCTCGTGGGCGACCGGCCCTGACCCGCAGCGCTCGAGCGGAGCTCGTTCTTCGACCAGCTGCCGCCGCGCTAGCGGACGCCGTTTGCCGGCGGGCATGATCGGGTAGCACGCCGGGAAACGGGTCGGCAACGGGAGGCAGCCGGATGAATGTGGCCGAATTGCTCGTCGAAGGGTTCAGCCGGGTCCAGGGGACGGTGCACGCGGCGGTGGACGGGCTCACCGCGGAGCAGCTCGGGACCCGGCCGGACGACGAGGCCAACTCGATCGCCTGGCTGGTGTGGCACCTGACCCGGGTCCAGGACGACCACGTCGCCGACGTGGCCGGGACCGAGCAGGTGTGGACCGGCCAGGACTGGCTGTCCCGGTTCGGCCTCCCGTTCCCGGCCGGCGACATCGGCTACGGCCATCGCCCGGCCGACGTCGAGGCGGTCCGCGTCGACGAACCGGACCTGCTCGCCGGCTACTACGACGCCGTGCACGAGCAAACCGTCCGGTTCGTCGCCGGCCTCGGCGAGCAGGAGCTCGACCGGATCGTCGACGAGGCCTGGGACCCGCCGGTCTCGCTGGGCGTGCGCCTGATCAGCGTCCTCGACGACGACATCCAGCACGCCGGGCAGGCGATGTACGTCCGCGGCCTGCTGGAGCGTCACTCTTCGTAGCCGCCCCCGCGGTGGTCGGCGAGGCGCTGCGGCCCCGGGCCGTCGGCGCCGAGCCGGTCGCCGGGGTTGGCCAGCCGGCACTTGGCCAGGGACATGCAGCCGCAGCCGATGCAGTCGCCCAGCTGATCACGCAGCTGTTCCAGCTGCCGGATCCGCGCGTTCAGGTCGTCCTGCCAGCAGCGGGAGATCCGGGCCCAGTCGGTGCGGGTGGGCGTGCGGTCGTCGGACAGCAGGCCGAGCGCTTCCCGGATCTTCGACAGCGGCATGCCGACCCGCTGGGACATCCGGACGAACGTCACCCGCCGCAGCGTGTCCCGGGGGTAGCGCCGCTGGTTGCCCGCGGTGCGGCGGCTGTGGATGAGGCCTTCGTCCTCGTAGAAGCGCAGGGCCGACGCGGGTACCCCGCTGCGGCGGGAGAGTTCGCCGACCGTCAGGTCGGGCAGCGGCCGGGCTGTGGCGTTCACCATGGCGCACACCCAACCACAGTGACACGCTCAACCGCAGCGGCACACTTGACTTCAAGCGAGCTTGAGGTTCCATCCTGGTGTTCAGAGCAGCAACGCCTGTATGTCAAGGAGGAAGTGTGTCGGAAGCGCCGATCCGGGTCGCGGTGATCGTGGGAAGTGTCCGGGAAGGACGGTTCGGGCCGGTGGTGGCGGACTGGCTCGCGGGCGTCGCGGAGGCGTACGGCGGCTTCGAAGTCGACGTCGTCGACCTCGCCGAGCCCGACCTCCCGCTGGCCATGCCGCCGTTCGGCGCCGCGCCGTCCGCGACGGTCGTCGCCGAGGTCGCGAAGGTGGCCCCGCGGCTCGAAGCCGCCGGCGCCTTCGTCGTGGTCACCCCGGAGTACAACCACAGCTACCCGGCTTCGCTCAAGAACGCCATCGACTGGCACCGGCCCGAATGGCGGGCCAAGCCGGTCGCTTTCGTGTCCTACGGCGGGGTTTCGGGCGGCCTGCGTGCGGTCGAGCACCTGCGTGCGGTCTTCGCGGAGCTGCACGCGGTGACCATCCGCGAGACGGTCAGCTTCCACGGCGCCCAGGCGCGGTTCGGGGACGACGGCGTGCCGACCGACGCGGCGGCGGCCGTCGCGGCGAAGGCGATGCTCGACCAGCTGGGCTGGTGGGCCCGGTCGCTGGCCGAGGCCAGGGCGGCGCGGCCCTACCCCGGCTGAGGCCGTTTGGCGTCATGTCGACATCGGCGCTCACGCCTGGCACGTCTGGTACGGCAGCAGGACGTCCGGGCCGGCGAGGGCGACGGTGCCGTCGGTGGTGTAGCCGCCCTGGGCGGCCAGCGTTGCGAACGCGGTGCAGACCAGCTGATTGATCCCCACGCCGGCGAGTGGCCGCAGCGGGAACGGGACGGTGATCGTCGTCGGCAGGCCGGGGGTCACGGTGATCGTGCCGGATCGGCGCGGGAGGGCCGTCGTGTACCCGTCGGCCCGCTCGTCGGCGGACGGTCCGTCCAGGAGCATCGTCAGCGCGGACTCGACGCCCACCACCCCGGCGGCCGGCCGGGCGACCGGGGTCACCCGGTCGTCGAGGACGAAGTAGAGGATCAGGTCGGCGCTGCGGCCTTCACTCGCCGGGTTCCGCAGGGTCGGCGCCGGGCCGGCCGGGACCACCGGTGTCGGCTTGATCCCGCACGCGCTCACCAGCAGCAGCACCGCGAGGACGACGAGTTTCTTCACCACGCCTCCCGGGGCAGCCGCAGCTCGAACCGGGCACCGGTGCCCGTGTCGGCCGCGAGGATGTCACCGCCGTGGAGCCGCGCGTTCTCCCGGGCGATGGAGAGCCCGAGACCGCTGCCCTCGGACCGGGCGCGGGCGGAGTCGGCCTTGGTGAAGCGGTCGAACACCCGGGGCAGCACGTCGGCGGGGATTCCCGGCCCGTGGTCGGTGACCGTCAGCACGATCTCACCGCGTTCCTGCCGCAGCACCACTTCGACCGGCGGCGCGCCGTGCCGCAGCGCGTTGCCGACCAGGTTCGCCACGACGATGTCGAGCCGCCGCCGATCGAGCCGCGCGGCGATCCCGGGCGGCAGGTCGGCGGTCAGCTCGGTGCCGGGTTCCCAGCCCCGCGCGGCGAGGGTGTCGGTGATCGCCGCGGCGACGTCCAGCTCCTCCCGGCGCAACTCCGCCCGCCCGGCGTCGAACCGGGAGATCTCGATCAGGTCCTGCACCAGCCGGGTCAGCCGCCGCGTCTCGGCCGAGACCAGCCGCGCCGCGACCGCGGTGTCCGGCGGCAGCTGCTCGGCGTCCTCGTCGAGGACGTCGGTGACCGCGTTCATCGCGGCGAGGGGGGTCCGCAGCTCGTGGGAGACGTCGGCGACGAACCGCCGCGCGTCGGCCTCCATCGCGCGCAGCGTGCCGACCGTGCGCTCCAGCTCCGCGGCGGTGTGGTTGAACGTCGCGGCCAGCTGCGCCAGCTCGTCGGAGCCCTTCGCGCGCAGCCGCACGTCGAGCCGTCCGCGGCCGAGCTGGCTGGCCGCGGTGTTCAGCGCGCGCACCGGCCGCAGCACCTGCCGGGCCGCGAGCAGCGCGACCCCGACCGCCACCGGCAGGGCAAGCGCGGAGTACAGCCAGGCGTTGCGGGCCAGCTCGTCGATCGCCTCCTGCTGGTCGGTCAGCCGCGCCATCGCGTAGACCTCGAGACCGCTCGGCCGGCCGCTGCCGGTCTGCACCGGGACGCCGACGTAGAACAGCGGGAAGCCCTGGACGTCGACGCGCTGGAACTGGAGGGTGGTCGTGGTGGCCACGGCGTGACGCAGGTCGCCCGGCACGTCGTCGATCGACAGGCCCGACGTGGCGTGCAGGTCGTGGTAGACGACGAGCGCGTTGCTGGACTTGAGCGCCGCCGCGAAGGCGTCGAGCGCCGCCTGGGACGGCGGCAGCGACACGGTGGGCAGGTACGCGACGATCTGGTCGCGCAGCTTCAGCATCGTCTGGTCCTGGACGCCTTCCAGGATGGCCCGGCGCGCGAAGACGTAGCTCACGCCCGCCGCGGTGGAGGCGCCGAGGATCATGATCACCGCGAAGGCGGCCACCAGCCGGGGCCGCAGCCCGGCGAGCCAGGACCGGATCCGCGGTGCCGTCACGACCGGCCGAACCGGTAGCCGAACCCCCGGACCGTCTGCACGTACTCCGGCTTCGCCGGCACGTCTTCGATCTTCGAGCGCAGCCGCTGCACGCAGGCGTCGACGAGCCGCGAGTCCCCGAGGTAGTCGTGGTCCCAGACGGCGGAGAGGATCTGCTGGCGGCTGTACACCTGCCCGGGCGTGCGCGAGAGCTCCAGCAGCAGCTTGAGCTCGGTCGGGGTCAGCGACACCGGTGCGCCGTGCTTGGTCACCTCGAGCGCGGACCGGTCGATGACGAGGTTGCCGTGCCGCTCCTCGGCCGCCGCCGGCTCGCTCGGCCGTTCGGCGGCCGACCGGCGCAGGACCGCCCGGATCCGCGCGTCCAGCACCCGCGGCTCGACCGGCTTGGCGACGTAGTCGTCCGCGCCCGCCTCGAGGCCGGCCACGATGTCGAAGTCGTCGCTGCGCGCGGTGAGCATGATGATCGGGACCGGGCCGGCCGCCCGCATCCGGCGGCAGGTCTCGAAGCCGTCCATGCCGGGCAGCATCAGGTCGAGCACGACGATGTCGGGCCGGTGGTGCACGAGCACCTCGATGCCGAGCTCGCCGGACTCCGCGGTGTGCACCACGTGTCCCTGCCTGCGCAGGGCCAGCTGCAGGCCTTCCCGCACCGCCGCGTCGTCCTCTACCACCAGTACCTCGGCCACGGCGCCATTATTCGGAAAAGCGCACGTCATGGCGACCCGGGCGGATCTTGTAGCGAAACCATGACATCACGCTGACGGGATCCCGAAATGCGCGTTCCAGACTCGGGGACATGGCAGTGATCCTCACCGACGCACCCTCCGCGACCCGCCCGGCAGGCCCCGCGCTCGTGAGCCGGGCCGCGTCCCGCACGGCGATCCTGGCCGCGAGTGCGGCCGGGTTCGCCCTCGCGTTCGTCGCGGCCTACCTGCTCTTCGTCCGCACGGAGGCCGGCCGCGGGGTCGAGAACGGCGTCGTCCGCAGCGCCCAGTCCGCGGGGGACACGGTGGCCTGGGCGGACCCGCTGCGGCAGACCGACCTGGTGGTTGTCCTCGGCGCGGTGGCGGTGCTGATCGTGGCGATCTCCGTGGTGCGGCGACGGCTCGCCCTCGGCGTCATGGCCCTGGTGCTGCTGGCCGCGCCGCTCGTGGTGGCGCAGCTGCTCAAGCTGTACGTCCTGGAGCGCCCGAGCACCGGCGACCGCCTCGGCGTGGCGAGCCACAACAGCTTCCCGAGCGGGCACGTCAGCGCGGCGATGGCCGTGCTGGTGGCGCTGGCGATCGTGCTGCCCCGCAGGTTCCGGCTGACGGCCCTGGTGACGGGCGGCGTCGGCGTCGCCTGGGTCTCGGCGGCGGCGGTGGCTCTGGGCTGGCACCGGTTGAGCGACACCGTCGGCGGCTGCCTGCTGGTCGCGGCGGTCACCTGCGCCGGGGCGGCGGTGGTGTCCGCCCGCCGCCCCGACGGTGACCGGATGCCGCTCGTGCCGGTGCTGATCGGCTTCTCGGCCCCACTGGCGCTGGTGCTCGCCGGTTACGCGGTGCTGGCGACGGCGACGTCGGGCGCGGCCCAGTTCGTGGCGGCGCTGGTGCTGGCGGCACTGTCGTCGATGGCGGTGGTCCTACTGCTGACGGGCCCGTTGCGCCGGGTGGCGTTCGACCCGGCCGAGACCCGCGTCCGCCGCCTCCGCCGCACGTGATGCCCCTCCAATCACGCGAGATGCCTCTCCAATCACGCGAGATGCCTCTCCAATCACGCGAGATGCCCCTCCAATCACGTGTGATGCCCGCCTGATCACGCGAGCGGGCCAGTTTCGGAGGATTGGCCCGCGACAGCGGGACGGCACCGCGCCTACCGTCGCGGAGATGGACCCGAGGCTCGCCGATGACCTGCACTCCCTGCCCGATCTCCTCGACACCGCAAGCAAATTCGCGAGCGACGCACTCGCCGGGCTGGACGAGCGCGCGGCCGCCGTCCCACCCGCGGCCGCCGACCCGGCGCCGCTCCCGCTCGACGGCGCCGGCGCGCGCGGTGCCCTGGACGAGTTCGCCCGGCGCTGGGAACCCGGCTTCGCCGCCGGCGCCGGCCCGCGGTACCTCGGCTTCGTCACCGGCGGCGCCACTCCGGCCGCCCTGGCCGGCGACTGGCTGACCGCCGCCTACGACCAGAACCCGGCGAGCGGCATGGACTCCTCGGCGCAGGACCTGGAACGCGAGACCGTCGGCTGGCTGGCCGAACTGTTCGGACTGGGCTCGGAGTTCTCCGGCGCGTTCGTCACCGGCGCCACGATGTCCACCGTGACCGGCCTGGCCATCGCGCGCGAGTGGCTCGGCGAACGGGCCGGGGTGACCGTCTCCGCCGACGGTGCCGCCGCGCTCGGCCCGGTCACCGTGCTGTCCGGGTCACCGCACTCGAGCGTCCTGAAGGCGTTGTCGTTCCTCGGGATGGGCCGGTCCGCACTGCGGAAGGTGCCGGTGCTCCCGCGCCGCGAAGCCGTCGACGTCGCGAAGCTCGCCGAAGCGCTCGAGACGCTCGACGGTCCCGCCGTCGTCGTCGCGAACGCGGGGACGGTCAACACCGTCGACTTCGACGACCTGCGGGCGATCGCCGAGCTCAAGCGGCGGTACGACTTCTGGCTGCACGTCGACGCCGCGTTCGGCGGGTTCGCCGCGCTGGTCCCGGAGCACGCGGCGCTCACCGAAGGCCTCGACCAGGCCGATTCGGTCGTCGTCGACCTGCACAAGTGGCTCAACGTGCCCTACGACTCGGCCGTCCAGTTCACCCGCCGCCGCGACCTGCAGCTGCGCGTGTTCAGCAACAACGCGGCCTACCTGGGCGAGATCGGCGAGACGCCGGACTTCCTGCACCTCACGCCGGAGAACTCCCGGCGGCTCCGCGCCCTGCCGGCGTGGTTCTCGCTCGTGGCGTACGGCCGCGCCGGGCACCGCGAGATCGTCGAGCGCTGCGTCGCGCTGGCCCGCGACCTGGGCGCGCGGATCGACGGCTCGCCGCAGTGGCAGCTCCTTGCGCCGGTGCGGCTCAACGTCGTCTGCTTCACCCCGGCCGGGGCCGCCACGCAGGACCGGATCGACACCCTCGTGCGCGCCATCGCCGAGGACGGCACCACGTTCCTGACGCCGACGGTGTACGACGGCCGCCCGGCGTTGCGCGCCGCCTTCAGCAACTGGCGCACGACCGAGGCGGACGTCGAGCGGGTCTTCGCGGTGCTGGAGCGCCTGGCCTAGCTGCGGTCCGACTTCGGCATCACGTACTTCCACGGCGACGCGCCGACACCCAGTTCGCACGGCACGTGCACCAGCGCCGGCCGGCCCGCGGCGAACGCCTTGTCCAGCGCGCCGCGCAGGTCGTCCGGGGTGCGTGCGGTCAGGCCGAGCGCACCGAAGGTCTCGGCGAGCCGGGCGAAGTCCGGGTTCCCCAGCCGTCCGCCCAGTGCCCGACCCTCGAACAGCCGCTCCTGGTCGAGGTGGACGTTGCCGTAGTAGCCGTTGTCGAACACCACCGCGACGACGTCGAGTCCGTATTGGACGGCCGTGGCGAGTTCCTGCGCGGCGAACATGAAGCCGCCGTCGCCGGCGACCGAGACCACCGGACGCCCGGGGAAGGCGGCCTGCACCCCCAGCGCCGTCGGGTAACCGAAGCCGAGCGTGCCCTGGTGGCCGCAGGTGACGAACGTGCGCGGGGCGTAGACCTCGAACCCGAAGTAGGACGCGAAGCCGACCTGGCAGATCTCCTCGACGAAGAAGCCGTCGCGCGGGAGCACGTCCCGGATCGCCCGGAGGTACTCCAGCTCCGGCCCGACGTCGGTGACGCGCTCCGCCACGGCGGCCTTGAGCGCGGTGAACTCCGCCGCCCGGTCCGTCCGTTGTGGACCGACGGCGCCGGTGAGCGCGGCCGTGGCGTCGGCGGCGTCGGCGACGATCGCGACGTCCGCCTCGAGTCTGGTCGCCTGCCGCGGATCGATGTCGAGCAGGATCGTCTTGAGGCCGGCGGGCTTGCCCGGCCAGCGGAACCAGGACAGCTCCAGCCGCGATCCGATGCCGACCACGACGTCGGTCTCCGGCCATCGTTCGAAGCCCGAGACGCAGGTGAAGCCGAGCGGGTGGTCGTCGCCCACGATGCCGCGCCCGCCGCGGAACGGCACCACCGGCGCCTGCAGCCGCTCCGCCAGCGCCCGGACCTCGGCGGCGGCGTGCCGCGCACCGCCGCCCACCATGATCATCGGGTGCTTCGCCGATTTCAGCAGGTCCGCGGCCTGATCCACGGCGACCGGGTCGACGGCCGGCCGGGGCAGTGGCAGCGGGCCGGTGACCTCGGCCGGGGCGCGCAGCCCGAGCACGTCCCACGGCACCGCCAGTGAAACCGGCCGGGGCCGTCCGCCCGCCGCTTCCCGGAACGCCGTCGCCAGCGCGTCCGGGACCTCGACCGGGTGCTCGACCAGCGCCGACCACTTGGTGATCGAGCGCAGGGTCGCCAGCTGGTCGGGCATTTCGTGCAGGTGCCCGAGCCCGCGGCCGAGGTACGCGCGCGGGATCTCGCTGGTGAGGCACACGACCGGTGCGCTCGCGCCGTGTGCCGAGAGCAGCGCGGCGGACGCGTTGAGGACGCCGGGGCCGGGGACGACGGCGCAGACGCCGGGGCGGCCGGTCGCCTGGGCGTACCCGAACGCCATGTAGGCGACGGTCTGCTCGTGCCGGGCGCCGATCACGCGGATGTCGCCGCCGGTGCGGGCGAGGCTGTCGAACAGGTCGTAGGTCTGCACGCCGGGCAGGCCGAACACGGTGTCGACGCCGTGGGCCCGCAGCCCGCCGACGATCAGGTCGGCCGCGGTGGGGAGCACCGGGGACATCGGCATCGCCTCCTGGAGGGTCGCTCGGCGGCAGACCATATATGGTTTCCTACATGATTGGCGCGTCCGCGGGAAGACCGGTCACCAAGTCGCAGCTGGCCTACGAGACGATCAAGGCCCGGATCCTCGACGGGCGCTACGGGCCCGGGTACCGGCTCGTGCTCGACCAGATCGGCCGCGAGCTCGACGTCAGCGCGGTGCCGGTCCGCGAAGCCCTGCGCCGGCTGGAGGCCGAGGAGCTGATCGAGTTCGAGCGGAACGTCGGCGCCCGGGTCGTGGCCATCGACCCGGTCGCGTACCGGCACGCGATGCAGACGGTGGCGATCGTCGAGGGCGCGGCCACCGGTCTCGCGGCGCCGCTGCTGACGGCCGAGGCACTGGGGCGGGCCCGCGAGCTCAACGGCCGGATGCGTCGCAGCCTCGCCGAGTTCGACCCGGTGGCGTTCACCGCGCTGAACGCCGAGTTCCACGAGGTGCTGTTCGGCGCCTGCCCCAACCCGAACCTGGTCGACCTGGTCCGGCGCTGCTGGACCCGGTTGGCGGCGGTCCGCGACAGCACGTTCACGTCGGTGCCGGGAAGGGCACCGGAGTCGGTGGTGGAGCACGAGCGGCTGCTCGCCCTGATCGAGGGCGGGGGAGCGCCGGCGGAGGTCGAGCGGTTCGCCCGGGGCCATCGGATGGCGACGCTGGAGGCCTATCTCGCGCGGGAGCGGTGACGCCGGCTCGGTCGCGCGCTTGTTCCGCCGACCCGGAACTGCCAGGGTCGGGGCGTGCCGATCTTCTCCGCGCCGGACGGAACCGCGCTCGCCTTCCACCTCGCCGGCTCCGGAGCCGAGCCACCGGTGGTGTGCCTGCCCGGTGGCCCGATGCGCGCCGGCGCGTACCTCGGCGACCTCGGCGGCCTGACCACCCGGCGCCGCACCGCCGTGCTGGACCTCCGCGGCACCGGCGGCTCGGCGGAGCCCGCCGACGTCGCCACCTACCGGTGCGACCACCAGATCGAGGACGTCGAGGCGTTGCGCAAGCACCTCGGCCTCGAACGCTTCGACCTCCTCGGGCACTCGGCCGGGGCGAGCCTGGCCGTCCGGTACGCGGCGCGGTATCCCGGGCGCCTGAGCCGGCTCGCCCTGATCGCGCCGAGCCCGCGGGCCGTCGGCTTCGACGTGCCGTCCGCCGAACGGCGCCGGATCATGGCCCGGCGGGCCGGCGCTCCCTGGTTCGCCGCCGCGGCCGCCGCCTACGAATCGATCGCCGCGAAGACGGCGACCAGCACCGACTGGGCCGCCTTCGCCCCGCTCTACTACGGCCGCTGGGACGCGGCGGCCCGGCAGCACCAGGCCGGCGAACCGGGTCAGCGCAACGGCGCGGCGGCCCGGATCTACAACGCCACCGGCGCCTTCGAGCCCGAGACGACCCGTGCCGCACTCGGCGCCGTCACCGCGCCGGTGCTGGTGCTGGCGGGCGAACTGGACTGGATCGCGAGCCCGGCCGTCGCGGACCGGTTCGCCGCGCTGTTCCCGGACGGCCGCGCCGTCGTGCTGCCCGGGGCCGCGCACTACCCGTGGCTGGACGACGCGCCCGCGTTCGGGTCAGCCCTCGGCGCTTTCCTGGCCTGAGGCCGGATTGCGGCGGGGTTTGATGCGGACGGCCGGCAACGCGGGGGCCGGCAAGCGCTCGCCCGGGTAGCCAGTCACGCTGCCGAACTGGTCCGAGCCGGCTTGCCACGCTTCGCGGAACGCGGCGATCTCCTCGTGGGTGCGGCCGACGAAGTTCCACCACATCAGGATTTCTTCGTCGAACGGGGTGCCGCCCAGCAGCAGGAACCGAGCCGGCTCGGTGCCGCGGTTGCTGAGGGGCAGGGAGCGCACCCCGGTGCCGACGTAACCCAGCTCCGCCGCCCGCACGCGGGTGCCGGCCACGACGACGTCGCCGCTGTCGACCAGGACGCCGTGCTCGAAGCCGGGATCCACGCCGAGGGACATGTGGGCGTCCGGGCCCAGCACGACTTCCGCGCCCAGCAACGGGGTGAACGTCGGGATCGGCGACGTCCGGCCGGCCAGCGAGCCGAGGAACACGCGGATCTCCGCGCCTTCGATCCGGTTCACTGAAGGGACGTAGTGGTCGAACGCCCGTGCCGTGTGTCGGTGCCGTTCGGGCAGGGCGACCCAGAGCTGCACGCCGTGCAGCGTCTTCGTGGCGGCGGTGGAGACTGTGGAGACTGTGGAGACTTCGGAGTGGCAGATGCCGTGCCCGCCGGTCATCAGGTTCAGCTCACCGGGCCGGACCATCGCGTGCGTGCCGAGGCTGTCGCGGTGTTCGATCTCGCCGGCGAACAGCCAGCTGACGGTCTGCAACCCGGTGTGCGGGTGCGGGGCGACGTCCATCGCGCCGGGCCCGGCGACCTCATCGGGGCCGTAGTGGTCGGCGAAGCACCACGCGCCGATCAGCGACCGAGACCGCTGGGGCAGGGTCCGCCGGACCCGCATCGCCCGCGGGCCGCCGAGCGGCACATCGCGCGGAGTGAGGACCTCGACGGCGGGCCGATCCGGATCGGCGGCCGCGGGCCGATCGCCACAGGCGACTTCGGCCGGGGCGGCCTCGGTGTTGCTCATGCCGGCCACGGTAGTCGCGATGACGGCCGGGGCGATGATGGGCAGCGTCACGCCCGCCCCGGCGGTCATCCCTCGCGGCAGTCCAGCCACTGACTTCACCCTGCGGCGCCGACCCGTCGCGTCGTCGTGTCTGCGTGGAGGAAGCGCTCCGCACCCTGGCCGCTCGGTCCCGGCAGCCGATCCGCCCCGCACCCGGACCGTTAGGACCCGACCGGCGCGAACCCGGCTGCCCGTCGCCCGATCCCGGCCGTCGTCCCGGCAAACCGGCCGTAAACCGCGGCAAGCAGCACGAGATCGACCGCACCACCGGCCCCGCGCGGCCAGTCACGACCGTCCACCCACGCCCCCACCTCCCGCTCGGCCACCCCCACGAGCGCAACCGCGGCGCCGAGCCCCGCCCCGTCCCCGCCGACCAGCACCTCCCGCAGCGCCCGTGCGGCGGCCACCGCGTGCCCACCGAGCCGCTCCAGCGCGGGCCGCACTTCCGACGGCACGCGACCTCGCGCCTCGGCGACCTCCTGCGCAAGACCACCCATCCGAGTGAGATCCGCGGCGGTGTGAACGGCCGCGACGACCGCCTTCACTTCCGCCTCCCGCGGCGCGTGCAAGGCCAGTAAAGCGCACGCCTGGTCCTCGCACGCGGCCCCGAGCGCGGCCACCGCGGCAGCCTGTTCCCGGGCACGTCCGCCCAGCGTGGGGTCACTTTCCAGGACCGAGCGCGTGGCCTCCTCGAGCGCGATCGAGACGAGGTCGCCCAGGTCCGCCAGCCGGTGGGCGAGCGTCACGAGTTCCTTCTGAAACGCCGTCGGCATGGCGGCAGGAAACCAGCCCGGCCGGGTGTCGGCATCTCGTCGGCGACCCGGAATTGTCGGACCCCCGTGCTCTTCTCGTCGGCAAGAGCGGTGCACCCCGCACCCGGAGGACAAGGAGAGACCGATGGCAGGCGAAACGACGGTCACCGTGGTCGGCAACCTCACGAGCGACCCCGAACTGCGGTTCACCCCGGCCGGCTCGGCGGTCGCGAACTTCACGGTCGCGAGCACCCCTCGCGTGTTCAATCGCGAGTCCGGCGCCTGGCGCGACGGCGACGCGCTGTTCCTGCGCTGCAACCTGTGGCGGGAGTACGCGGAAAACGTCGCCGAGTCGCTCGTGCGCGGCACCCGCGTGGTCGTCCACGGCCGGCTGAGACAGCGGTCCTACGACACGAAGGAGGGCGAGAGGCGCACCGTCGTGGAGCTGGAGGTCGACGAGATCGGGCCGTCCCTGCGGTATGCCACGGCCAAGCTGACCAAGGTCAGCCGCGCGGCAGGCGGCGAAGGGAGCAATTCCTGGACTCCGGAACCGGTGGCGGCGGAAAAGCCGCCCTTCTGACCCTGTCCGTGCGCGGCCGGCCTCCGAACGCCCGTCAATAGGGCTTCGACCCGTGCTCGATCGCCTGCGGTGACGATGAGGGAACGCTCCGGCCGGACCCTCTGTCGAAATCCCGACCACCGATTCGACGCAGGGGTAGAAGCCGAACCACGAGCGGGAGGGACCGACATGAACGGGAACGAGAAGACCGGCTCACCGGCAGCGCACCCCGTGGTCAACCACCGGATGCGGGCGATGCTCCGAGCGGTCGGCGCGGGCCGCGCCCGAGTGTCCTGCAGCAGCGAGCCGGACCTGTTCATCGACGGCCTGTCGTGCGGCGACCAGTTCGCGGCCCACGCACTGGCGCACCAGGGCCTGGTCCGCGCGGCCCGCCCCGGCCGTCCGGGCGAGCTGGTCCCGGCGGTCCTGACACCGGCAGGTCAGGCCCTCATCAACCCCGAGCAGAGACCGGCCGCCTGACCCGGCGACCGGCGGATGTTTGACAACTCGATAGAGCAGCGTTACCGCCGCGGAGCCGGCCGCGCCGGGGCGAGCGTGGCGGCACGGATGTCGCGCTGACGGGTGCGGCCCTTGTAGCCGCGGGGAAATCGCGCTTGAACCGGAGAGGGCGCGCCGGCGGTCCGGACCGCCGGCGACGGCCGGTGCCTAGTGGCCCTGCTGCGGGAACTGGCCCTGCTGCGGCTGCTGACCCGGCTGCGGGAACCCCTGCGGCTGGGACGGGTGCGGCTGGGACGGGTGCTGCGGAAAGCCCTGCTGCGAAGCACCCTGCGGCTGGGACGGGTGCTGCGGGAACCCCTGCTGCGGAGCACCCTGTGAAGGGTGCGGCGGGTATCCCGGCGTGGCCTGCTGCTGGGCCTGGCCGTGCTCCTCCTGCGCCTGCAGCCGGACCGCTTCCTCCTTCGGGATGCGGTTCTCGATCCCGCAGAACGTGCACTGCGCGGTGTACTTGACGCTGATCGGGAACAGCGGGATGAAGAACAGCGTGAACTTCGTGACCGCCTTGCGCACTGCGTGCGAAGCCGGATTGCCACACCGGCCGCACAAGAACGTCGTCATCGCCAGCACGTAGATGCGGGTACGCCAGCCCCAGATCAGCATCGGTCTTCTCTCTTTCGGTTCTTCCTTCGCCGCGCAGCCTCGCACACCGTTGCCGGTTGCCGGAGCGGTTTTGCCGATCCCGTCGGACCGGCACCCGGCGAACCGGACATTCGGCCCGTACCACGGCGCCGGAAGCCGCGGGACTAGATTGGGATCATGCCGAGCGACTTCGCCCTGAAGACCATGAATGCCGTGCACCGCGGCCTGATCAAGCTGACTGGCGGGCGGGTGGGCTGGCAGGTCGCCATGCCCGTCCTGGAACTCACCACCGTCGGCCGCAAGAGCGGCCAGCCGCGGTCGGTGCTGCTGACCTCGCCCCACCAGGAGGGTGACGCGGTGGTCGTCGTGGCGTCGCGGGGCGGCGACGACACGCACCCCGCGTGGTTCCTCAACCTGCGCGACAACTCCGACGTCGAGGTCTCCCTGAAGGGCGGGCCGAAGCAGCCGATGCGCGCCCGGATCGCCGATGCCGAAGAGCGGTCGCGGCTGTGGCCGAAGATCACCGCCGACTTCAAGAACTACGCGCAGTACCAGACGAAGACCGAGCGCGAGATCCCGCTCGTCTTCCTCGAACCGCGGTAGTCCCCGAGTCGGCCGTGATTGTGGTCGGCTGGGGAACCAACGGCTCAGTCACGATCGCGCCGCCAGGTAGGCCGGATCGGCGGCGGGGATCGGCTGGTCGGGGACCCCGGCCAGCAGCCGGCTCATGGCGTGGAAGTACGGCGGCGCGGCGACCGTGCCGCCGAACGCACCGTGGCCGCAGTCGCCGAGGTGCACCGGGGTACCCGGGCAGATCTCCCGCGGGTGCGGCCCGTCGGCGAACACCATGGACGACACCGCGTAGCCGTCGACACCCCCGACGAAGGCGACCGATTCGCTCAACTGCGTCGTGCCCGTCTTGCCGATGTCGGGCCGGGTCCAGCCGGCCGCGTGGGCCGCCTCGGCGGACGTGCCGCTCGTGGTGTCCTTGCTCAGCCCCGCTTCCAGGGTGTCCGCCACGCCCTGGGGGACGACCCGTTCGCACGCCTGCTGCGCGACCGGCACGGCGTTGCCGTTCCGGTCGGTCACCGACAGGATCGGGTCCGGTGGGCACCACACGCCGCCGCTCATCAGCGTCGCCGAGACGTTCGCCATCTCCAGCGGGCTGACCGGGCTGTTGCCGAGGGTGAACGACAGCAGGTCCCGGAAGTACTGCGACTGCGGCTCGCTGTACTGCGGGTTGCCCGACTTCGGGTCCGGCGTGCGGCCGGCGTCGTTGGTCCCGAGGGTGGTGCGCAGCCCGAGCTTGTAGGCCATGTCGAGCACGGCGGGCATCCCGACCTGGCTCTCCAGCCCGACGAACGCGACGTTCGGCGATGTCGCCAGCCCGTCGGCGAGGGTGATCGGGTCCGCGTAGTGGCCGTCGTTGTGGACGGTGTAGCAGGACGCGTGCGCGTCCGGCACCGGGAAGCACTGGCTGTCCGGGTTGGGCAGGGGAGTGTCGAGGCCTGCCTTGCCGGTGACGAGCGCCGCGGCCGAGGTGAAGATCTTGAACGACGAGCCCGCGCCGAACTCGTTGCTCGCGTCGGCGACGATGTCGGTCGATGTCTCGCCCCGCGCCGGATCGGTGCCGTAGTTGCGGTTCGCGACCATGGCGAGCACCTGGTGCCCGTCCTGGCCCGGCTGGACGACGGCGAAGGTGTTGGCCACGCCGTCCTGGGTGGTCGGCACGTTGGCGTCGACGGCGTCCTTGGCCACCTGCGAGACGCGCGGGTCGAGGGTGGTCTTGATCGTGTATCCGCCGGTGGCCAGCCGGTCGGCGGTGAAGCCGGCGTGCACCAGGTAGCTTTCCGCGTAGGCGCAGAAGAATCCCGCGTCCGGTGCCGCACCCAGGCAGGTGCCCGACGGTGTGGCCGGGCCGTTCGGCAGGAGCCCGAGTGGGGCCGCCTTCGCCGTCGCCGCGTACGAGGCCGGGATGGAGCCGTTGGTGACCATGTCGTCGATGACGAGGTTGCGGCGCTGCAGTGCCTTGTCCGGGTGGGCGTACGGGTTGTAGATGCTGGGGTTGTTCACCATTCCGGCGAGCAGCGCGGCCTGCGGAACGGTCAGTTTGTCCGGCGTTGTCCCGAAATACGCCTTGGCGGCCGCGCCGACCCCGTACACGGTTCCGTTGAATTCGACCACGTTGAGGTAATTCGCCAGAATGTCGTCCTTGCTCATGGTCGCGTTGAGCTGAACGGCCATTTTCGCCTCGCGCAGCTTGCGGGCGAGCGAGTCCTCGCGATCGGC
This sequence comes from Amycolatopsis sp. lyj-109, assembly GCF_046548995.1. NCBI lineage: Bacteria > Bacillati > Actinomycetota > Actinomycetes > Pseudonocardiales > Pseudonocardiaceae > Amycolatopsis > Amycolatopsis sp. lyj-109. The sequence continues at coordinate 92,445 of NZ_JAJPWR010000007.1, read as the reverse complement.
CTGCTGGGCGGCGGGGTCGTTCCGGTCGACGACGTTGATCAGGTAGTTCTTGACGTCCTGCTGCGTGATCGTCGAGGCTCCCTGCAGTGCCCCGCCGGTGCTGTCGTTGACCGCCGCGCGGAGCATCCCCTGCATGTCGACGCCGCCTTCGGTGTAGAACCGGCGGTCCTCGACCGCGATGATCGCGGCCTTCATCGTCGTCGCGATCCCGGCCGCGGTGGCGGGCAGCCGGTACTGCGCGTAGAGGGTCGCGATCGGGGTGCCGTCGCGATCGGTCACCGTGGTCACCAGTGGCGGGTCGGCCGCGGCGAGCTGGGCGGAAATGGCGTCCACCGAATCGCTGACCTGATTCGACAGCAGGCCCGCCCCGATGGCGGCGGGCGCCACCGTTCCGGCCACCAGAATTCCGGCGAGCACACACAATCCGGCAAAAGGGACCACGCCCCGGCGACGTTTCACGAATTCGACATTAGGCATCGGGCGATAAAGCTTCCGTTCGGTGAGACATGTGCCTCAGCGGGCCAACCTGCCGAGCAGGGCCGAGGCGACCGAAACGGCCACCGCTGTCGCCGCCGCCAGCACGGCGAAATCGGTGCCGAGGTGGGCGGGTGTCCCGATGAGCAGGCCGCGCAGGGCGTCGACCTGGTAGCTCAGCGGGTTGACGTGGCTGAGCACCTTCAGCCACGACGGCATCAGGTCCACCGGGTACAGCGCGTTCGAGCCGAAGAACAGCGGCATCGTGATCGCCTGGCCGATGCCCATCAGCCGTTCCCGCGACAGCACGATCCCGGCGATCACGATGGACAGGCAGCAGAAGAACGCCGAACCGAGTACGAGGACGACGGCCGTGGCAAGGAGCTTCAGCGGGTTCGCGGTCAGCCCGACGCCGAGGATCGCGGCCAGGATCAGCACCATCAGCGCCTGCACGAGCGCGCGGACCCCGGCCGCGAAGGCCTTCCCCGCGACGAGCGCCGCGCGCGGGGTCGGGGTCACCAGGAGCTTGGCGAGCACGCCCGCGTCGCGCTCCCAGATGATCTGGATGCCGTAGAAGATCGCGATGAACAGCGCCGACTGGGCCAGGATGCCCGGCGCCAGGAAGTCGAGGTACGGCGTCGAGCCGGTCGGGATCGCGCGCAGCCGGGTGAACGTCTCCCCGAAGATCAGCAGCCACAGCGCGGGCTGGATCGCCCTGGTGATCAGCTCGGTCTGGTCGCGCCGCAGTTTCTGCAGCTCCACCAGGCACATCGCGCCGACGCGGGCGCCGAGCACGCGCAGCCGGCGCAGCGGGCCCGGGTCAGCCGAGGCGGCGGGCGGTACGGCGAGTGGCACGGACACCGCGGATCCCTCCTTCTTCGCTCGTCAGCTCGTTTCCGGTCACCGCCCGGAACACGTCGTCCAAAGTGGACTCCGGGCCCAGGTCGGTCTCCAGTTCGGCGGGTGTGCCCAGCGCGCGGATCCGGCCCGCGTGCATCAGGGCGACGCGGTTGCAGTACTGCTCGGCCTCGTCCATGTAGTGCGTGGTGACGAGCACCGTCATGCCGGTCGCCTCGCGGATCGAGGCGATGCGGTCCCACACCGACGATCGCGCGACCGGGTCGAGCCCGATCGTCGGCTCGTCGAGAATGAGCAGCCGTGGCGAGCTGACCAGCGCCTGGGCGAGTTCGAGCCGGCGGATCATGCCCCCGGAGTACGTCTTGGCCGTGCGGTCGGCGTCGCCGGCCAGCCCGACCAGCTCCAGGGCCCGCCGCACCTGTTCGGGCCGCTCGCGGCGGGGCACGTCGAAGAGCCGCGCGAACAGCGCGACGTTCTCGCGGCCGGTCAGCGCGCTGTCGGCGGACAACTGCTGGGGGACGTACCCGATCAGCCGACGCACGGCCATGCGGCGGCGCGCGACGTCGACGCCGAAGACGGTGATGCGGTCGGGGCCGGTCGGCAGCAGCGTGGTGATCATCCGGAGGGTCGTCGTCTTGCCGGCACCGTTCGGGCCGAGCAGTCCGAACACCTCGCCGGGGTGGATTTCGAGGTCGACGCCGTCCACCGCGCGGGTCGCGCCGAACGCATGGCTCAGGCCGGTGCAGCGCACCGCCGCGGGTTCGGTCATGGCTGCTCCTTCAGGATGCCCATGAGTTTTTCGAGCGCCGGCAACGCCTGCCCGATCGCCGCGATGTCCTCTTCGGACAGTTTGGCGAGGGCGTCGGCGACGAGGCCGGTGCGGGCGCGGCGCCAGGCCGCCATCCGGGCGGCGGCCGCGGCGGTGACCTCCAGCCGGGCCGCGCGCCGGTCGGCGGGGTCGGCCTCGCGGCGCAGCAGGCCCGCGTCGGCGAGCTGGTTCACCAGCGTGCTGACCGAGTTGTTCGCCAGGTGCAGTTCGCGTGCGGCCGCGGCGACGCCGATGCCGGGGTGGTCGGCCACCACGCGCAGGAGCTCGACCTGCGCGCCGGGCAGCGGGGTGCCCGGCACGTCGGCCCGCACCCGGCGGCGCACCACCCGGCGGATGCCCTGGACGGCGCCCAGCAGCCGGTCGGCGAGTTCGGTCATGCCGTCGAAGGTAGCTCTGCCCCAGATCTATTAGCAATGCTAAATGTCTGGTTGGCGAGGAAATGGAGAAATCAGGGGCGTGCGGCTTCGGTGAGGGCCAGGTCGAGCAAGCCGGGGAAGCGGGCGTCGAACTCGTCGCGGCGCAGCGCGTTCAGTCGCTGGGTGCCGCTGTCCCACTGCCGGAGCAGCCCGGCGGCGCGGAGGATCTTGAAGTGCCGGGACGCGGCGGGCTTGCTCACCGGCGGCATGATCGCGCCGCACGACTGGCCGGGTTCCCCGGCGAGGGCGGCGATCATGGCCAGCCGGTGCGGGTCGCGCAGGGCTTCGAGGGCCGCAGTGAAGGAAACGTCCTCGAGGTCCGGGTGTTCCAGGGGGGTCGCGGTGCGGCTGGCCATGTCCCGAGTATCCCCGGTTGCCTGCGCGTGGGCCGCTGTGCCATGGTCGATGTTAGTCATTTGATTAACATGAGGAGTCGTGGTGCGCGTCTACCGTCCCCGGTCCGGCCGCCTGGTCCAGTGCGAAGAGCCGATGCCCGAGCCGCGGCGCGGCGAAGTGCTCGTCCGGGTGCGGGCCGTGTCGCTGAACTACCGGGACCTGCTCATCCTGAACGGCGATCACTTCGCCACCGGGCCCGGGGCGCTGATCCCGGTCTCGGACGCCGCGGGCGAGGTCGCGGCGGTCGGCGAGGGCGTCACGCGCTTCGCCGGGGGAGACCGGGTGATCAACGCCTTCCACTCGGACTGGATCGCCGGCCGGATGCCGGACACCGTGGTGGGGTACGGCAACGGCCGGGACGGCTGGCTGGCCGAATACCGCGCCGTCCCGGAGCACGCGCTCGTCGCGCTGCCGGACTCGCTGAGCTTCGAGCAGGGCGCGACCTTGCCGTGTGCCGCCGTCACGGCGTGGACGTCGCTCGACGGTGTGCGCCCGGGCGATGTCGTGCTGACCCTCGGCACCGGCGGTGTCTCCCTGTTCGCCGTGCAGCTGGCGAAGGCGCGCGGGGCACGGGTCCTCGCGACGACCTCGAGCGCGGACAAGGCGGCGAAGCTGGCCGGACTCGGTGCGGACACGGTGATCGACTACGTCGCGACGCCGGAATGGGGCAAGGCAGTGCTCGACGCCACCGGCGGGCGGGGTGCGGACCGGATCGTCGAGGTGGGTGGACCCGGCACGTTCGCGCAGTCGCTGGTCGCGGCCGGGACGCACCACGCCGAGATCGCGCTCGTCGGGTTCGTCGGCCGGAGCGGGCCCGCGGTCGATTTCATGGATCTGTTCCGCAGCGGCGCGACCGTGCGGAAGATCTGGGTCGGCAGCCGCGAGGACACCGAGGACCTGCTCCGGTGGCTGCAGGTGTGGCCCATCGAGCCGGTCGTCGACAGCGTTCACTCGTTCGATGACGCCGAGGCGGCCTTCCGGCGCTTCGAGGGCCGGGAGAACTTCGGCAAGGTCGTGATCACCATCGCGTGAGGCGAGAGGAATACCGCTGATCGGCGGAACCTACCCGGAGTGACCGTTCGGCGGCGGGCCGGTGCCGTTCGCCGCGCCGCGGCGGGAGTTCCGTCCGGAATGGGCGGCGCAGGCGCATGCTGTCCTTTCCGGTCCCGCGTCCCCGCGCCTGACGTCCACAGTGGACATTGCCAGTGCGCCCGGTCCGGCGGCCTCCGAAATGAGGATAGGAACGTTCGTCGTGACCCTGCTGGACAGCAAGCTGGTCCGGTGCTGGACCTCCCGCCCGCACCTGCAGTCCCTCTACACCCTCGCCGCGGCCGCCCCGCGGATGCGCGCCGCGCTCGGCCTCGCGCCCACCGGCGGCGGCACGGTCGACTTCAAGGTCACCGGGGACGCGCTGGCCCGCACCGCGGCGGAGCTGATCGCCGCGACGTCGGCGCGGCTGCCGGTGCACCCGCTGGTGACGCAGGACCTCCACGGCCGTTCGACGGTCCGGTGCTGGCGGCGCAACCGCGACCTGCGGGTGCTGACCGGCGACCTGGTGGACGTCGCGGACCGGCTGGCCAGGGCGGGGTACGGCGGCTCCCTGCGGTTCGCGACCGTCGAGTTCGGCGAGCCTGCCGGGCGCCGCGAAGGGAAGCTCGCCCTGGTCTACCTGTTCGACCGCGGGACGTTCCACACCGCGGCGCCGGGCGCCCGGCCGCTGGACCGGGCCCTGGAGCTGCGCGCTCGCGCGGCGTTGCACGGCGCGCTGCCGCTGGAGCCCGTCGCGCAGCGGCGGTTCGTGCTCTGACCGGCAGGGGAAAGACCTGCCGCTGAAGGGCCGCGGCGCTGAAAAATCGCCGATTGGCGCGGCCCGGGCGTTCTGCGAGGATGCTGCTCTCGTCCGATCGAAGGAGATGGCCGTGGCTTCTCGTCTGAACCCGTACCTGAGCTTCCGCGACGACGCGCGGCAGGCCATGGAGTTCTACAAGGGTGTCTTCGGCGGCACACTGACCCTGAACACGTTCGGGGAATTCGGTTCACCCGAAGGAGCGGATGCGGACAAGGTCATGCACGCGCAGCTGGAGGCCGAAAACGGCTTCACGCTGATGGCGTCCGACACCCCGGCCGGGATGGAATACAACCCGGGAACGAACATCTCGGTGAGCCTCAGCGGAGACGACGCCGACGACCTTCGCGCCTACTGGGACAAGCTGAGCGACGGCGGCACCGTGACGGTTCCGTTCGAAAAGCAGATGTGGGGCGACGAATTCGGCGCCTGCTTCGACAAGTTCGGCATCCCCTGGATGGTCAACGTCGTGCAAGGCTAGCCGCGAGCCGTTGCAGCCGGTGCCGTCGTCGGTGACGATGGAGGAGCCGGCGTGGTGTGGCGCCGGGCCGAAGGAGGCCCGATGGCGGGTTTTCCCTGGACGTGTGCGCAGTGCGGCGCGGTCAACGACCCCGTTGCCCGGCGGTGCGGCACCTGCGCGGGCCTGGCGCCGGGCCGGGCTCGCGCGCGGGCGCTGTGGGTACTGCTGACCCTGATGGTGGTCGCCGGCGCCGCGGTGGGCGGAGTCCTGTTGTTCACCGGGCACTCGCAGCCCTCGTCGTCCGGGTCGGGGCCGTTCCCGGAGTACACGACGCCGGTGCTGCCGACCACCAAGACCGTGATCACGACCGCCAACGGCGTCACCCCGCCCGCCACGCCGGCCACGACCACGTCGACGCCCGCGGACAAGCCGTGCCCGGCGGACGCGTCCCGCTACTTGCCCGGCGGCACCGGGACGGCGCTGCTCGTGGGGCAGACCGAGAAGTCCCTCGTCACGATCTGCCGGATCCCCGACGGCCGGATCTTCTACGACGGCCAGGCCCGCGGGCAGGCGGCCTCCGGCGACACCCACATCATGCTGCCGGCCCAGGCCGAGGGCAGTGGCTTCGTCGCGGTGAACGGTGACTACCGCTACCGGGTGGACGGCGGCCGGCTGGTCGTGTCGGCCGGGGCCGAGGTGCTCTCGGACGAGGAGCTGAGCACGGTCGGCTGAGCGCCGTACAACTCGTCCACCGGCTCCGCGTCGAACCCGAGGTCGGCCCGCATCCGTGCGCGCATGACGCGGTAGCCGCGCTGGCCGGCCTCCCAGGCGGGCCGCATCCTGGTGCAGGTGTCTTCCGGGTCCAGCAGCATGGCGGCAAGGCGCATCCGGGGCAGCGTGGCGTCGCTGATCAGCCGGCGGACCGCCTCCGGGGCGTGCAGCACGACGGGCCCGAGCGCGTGCTGGGCCTCGCTGCGCACCTCCCGCAGTTCGGCGAGGTGGTGCTCGTCGAGGTCACCGTCCGATTCGCGGATCGCGCGGGCCTGGAACAGCACGCCGTCGAACGCTTCGAGGGAGCCCATCAGCTCGGCGTAGGCGGCGGCGCGGGTCTCGTGGGTCCGGGCCTCGCGTTCGCGCTGCCACCGCCGCTCCTCGCGAGCGGCCTCCTCGGCCATCCGACGGGCCTCCCGCCGCCCCGAAAGGACCTGGGTCAGGATCACCCCGGCGAGGCCGAGAAGGGCGACGACGATCGGAATCCACACCGGGACCTGGGAACCCACGTGGGCACCCTACCCAGGATGTGGGAGTGGCGGCGGCCACTCGCCCCGAGTCCGCATGCTGGAGCCATGGCTTCTCCGCTCGACAACCCGGCCTGGGCGTCCCTGACCGGCCCGCACGCCCACTTCGCGGAACGGCAGGGGCGCGTGGTGCGCTATCCGGAGGACGTCGCGCCGTTCCTGGCGCTGCCCGGAGACCCCGGCGAGCAGGACTGGCTGGACGTCACCGAGCTCGCCGGGCCGGGCGCGACCGTCGTGCTCGCCGCGGCCGCCGCGCGCCCGCCGGCCGGCTGGGAGGTGCTCGACGAGATCCCCGGCGTGCAGCTGGTCGACGAGGGCGTCGCGGCCGCGCCCGAGCCGGAAGCCGTGCGGCTCGGCCCCGCGGACGTGCCGGAGATGCTGGACCTCGTCGAGCGGACGCGGCCGGGGCCGTTCCGCAAGCGGACCGTCGAGCTCGGCACCTACCTCGGCATCCGGCGCGGCGGCGCGCTCGTCGCGATGGCCGGCGAGCGGCTGCACCCGCCGGGCTACACGGAGATCAGCGCGGTCTGCACCGATCCGGCGTACCGCGGGCAGGGCCTCGCGACGCGGCTGGTGCTGGCGGTGGCGGCGGGCATCCGCGAGCGGGGCGAGATCCCGATGATGCACGCGGCCGCGGGGAACACCTCGGCGATCCGCCTCTATCTCTCCCTGGGGTTCGCCCTGCGGTACCGGCCGGACTTCGTGGCGGTGCGCGTGCCGCTCGCGGTTGTGGTCTAGGCACCGGTCGACGACCCGGGCCGGACGATCATCAGCACCGTCACCACCGCCCACAGCAGGTTGAACACGCCGGTCAGCATGGCCAGCCGGCCGAGGGTGTCCGATGTGGACTCCGCGGCCAGCAGCCGCTTCTGGCGCGGCAGGATCAGCAGCGCGAGCACCGCGGCCGCGGCCGCCGTCAGGGCGATCGACACGAGCAGCCACGGGTCGCCCATGACGTGCATCGTGCCCGCGACGCCGAAGCCGAACACCGGGACCGCGATGGCCGCGTAGGCGTAGACGCGGCAGATCCGGTGCAGCAGGGTCGCCGCCTTGACGTCGTCGCGGCGGACGGCAGCGGGGAACATGCTGGCCGCGACCGCGACCGGGCCCACGGCGAGGATCGCCGCCAGGACGTGGATCGAGAGCAGGATTTTCGACACGCACCGAAGCTAGCGATCTTCGCGAGCCGGGGCGAGTGGCTGAATCGCCAGGAACCGCCGGGATCCAGCCAGTAGGCGGCGGGATGTCGAATCGGGGCGCGCCGGTTCGACGTCCGGGTAACGATAAGGAGGGCACGATGACCGCCACGACCAGCACCCCGAACCGGGTCCGGAGCCTGCCGGTCCTGCTCGCCACCGAGGACGACGCCGAGGACATGGGCCTGCTGGCGCCCGACGACCGGCTGACCTGCCACGTGCACGGCCGGTGGATCCACCAGTGCGTCGCCTCGCCGGCGCACGTCAGCCCGGTCACCCGGCACCGCTGGTGCCGCGGCTGCCGGACCGAGCTGGCCGTCGCGGTCGACGAGCTGTCCCTGGCCGTGGCGATGTCCTGCCCGCGCTGCGGTCACGGCGGCAGCGCCGCCACCGCCCGGCTGACCGGGGCCTGCCGCGCGAGCCTCGCCGCCGAGCGCGTCGCCCGCCGTGCGGCCTAGCCCGGCACCCACATGGTGACGCGGGTGCCGCGGCCCGGCTGCGAGTCCACCGTGCCGTGGCCGCCGACCTCGGCCAGCCGGGCCACGATGGACTGGCTGATGCCGAAGCCCGGGGGCCGGTCCTGGACGTCGAAGCCGAGACCCTGGTCGCGGGCCACCACCGCGATCCCGCCGTCACGTTTCTCCACCCGCAGCACGACCTGCTTCGTCCCCGAGTGCTTCACCGTGTTGCGCAACGCCTCCCGGACCGCTTCGCACAACGCGGTGCGCCGGTCCTGCGACACCTTGTGATCGTCGGCGAAGTCCGCGGCGACGAGCTGCGTGCGCAGGCCGTCGCGCGCGAGCTCGGTGGCGACGTCGGCGAGTTCGACCGCGAACCCGCGCGTCGACCCGGTCGGCACGGGCTCGGTGATCTGGCGGCGCAGCTCGGCCGCCTCCGCCTTGGCGACCGAGCGCAGCTCCGACAGCCGCGTGACGGCGTGGGCCTCGTCGCCCGGTGCCGAAATGGCCAGTGCCTCGAGAGTCTGCAGCACGCTGTCGTGCATGATGCGCCGCGTCCGGCGGCGCTCGGCCTCGCGCCCGCGTCGCAGCCCGATGTCCACCGCGAAGCGCGTGCCGACGCCGAGCAGGATGAGGATCGCCACGGCGAGCACGATCGCCACCGCGAGCGCCACCGCGCAGCCGATCGACCGCGTCAGGGCGAGCTGGTTGCCGAGCGGCAGCCCGCCGGCCAGGGTCAGCAGGGCCCGGAACGGAATGGCCGCGGCGAACAGCCACAGCGCGGCGGGCACCCCGCACGTGCCCGCCCACATGGCGACCGAGCCGACGAGCCAGGTCCAGGACACGTCGACGGCGAACGGCTGGATCTCGGCCGGGGCCGTCATCGCGACCACCAGGTTGAGGGCCACGCCGAGGGACAGGTCCAGACCCAGGGCGCGCACGGTGAGCCGCGCCCGCAGGCCGCCCGAGCGCAGCACCCAGACGACCGCGGCGACGTTGGCCGCGACGGCGAAGGCAGTGGCGCCGAGCACCGGCCCGAGCCCCAGCACGCCGTTCGCGGCGGTGAACCCGATGAACACCTTGACGAACGCGGCGGCCCGGTAGGCCAGCGGCACGGCAACCCAGTAGCGCGAGGCGCGGGCGAGCGTCGCGTCCCCGACGGCGGTCAGGTCGCTGCTGTCGGGAACGGGTTCGGCAGGTTCCGCGGGTGTGCCGCTGCGCAGCAGTGTGCGGACGAAGGCGCGTGGCGGTGCGGCAGAGCCCGCCTCGGGCATCGGTGTCCCCGTTCATCCGGCCGTCCGGGCGGCCTGAGCCTGGCAGCGGGGCAGGGGAATAGTCAACCGTCCCGGCCCGGAGCCAGCCCGCTGGAGCAAAGCCCTCAATCGCTTCGTGATCTGCCGGTCGCGCAAGGGGACGGAGGTGGCGGCGGCGCGGGCGGGTGGCACCGGTTGGGGTGCGGGGCGGGGATGAGGTCGCGGCTGCTGCGGACGCTGAGGGCGGATAGTTGCGTTGCGGGTGTGGTCGGCGGGGCGAGCAGGCGAGCCCCGCCGACCCGCGGCGCGCCGTCAGTACGCGTGGAACATCGTGTCCTCGCCCGTGTACTCCGCCCAGCCCGGTGATCCCGTCGTCGCGAAGCGGTGCCAGGCGCCGTTCAGCTCGGCCGCCAGCTCGTGCGGCGGGTTCTCGCCGAGCAGGCCCCGCGGCCCCGAGAGCTTGTCCAGCGCTCCGAACACGAACGGCAGCTCGAGCCCGTGGCACGCACCCAGCCTGCCTTCGAGCAGGGGCGAGCCCCACTCGAACTCGTACCTGAACGTCCGGCCGGTGTGGTTCTCGGCCAGATCCCGGACGCCGTCGCGGAAGACCAGGTCCGTGAGCGCCTCGACCAGGATCTCGCCCGCCGTGCGGCCCGATCCGAGGCCGTAGGCGTACAGCACGCCCGCCGGGTCCGGGTGGGATACCGCGAGGGAGGCTACCGCCTGGTCGTCCGTCACCGCCTCCAGCGCGCCCGTCGGGACCAGGTAGAGCCGCATCTCTTCGCTGCAGCTGCCCACGATCAGGTCGACGTCGCGGCCTGCTCCGGCCTTGATCGCCTTGGCGGGGTGCTGCGGGAGGACGTCGTCGCCCACCATCGGGAGGAACGGGCTGAGGCCGTAGCCGCGGTCGTAGCCCAGCGCGTCGCGCAGGTCGGGGGCGCCGCCCGGGCGGAGGACCGCGTCCTGGGCGTCGAGCAGCTGCTCGGTCGACACCTTGCGGAACGCCTCCGCCGTCGGTTCCGCCTTCAGCTCGTCGGCGACCACCTTGGCCAGCCGCCGGGCCTCGACGCCGCCGCGGACCATGTCCGGGTGTCCGCTTTGGACGATCGCGCGGTGGAAGAGGCCCGCCGACAGCGGCGAGCCGAGCAGGCAGGCGACGCTGACGGCGCCCGACGCCGCGCCGAAGAGGGTGACGTTGGCCGGGTCGCCGCCGAACGCGGTGATGTTCTCCTGCACCCAGTGCAGGGCGGCGAGCTGGTCGCGGAGGCCGAGGTTGGTCGCGCCGCCGTCCAGGGGCAGGAACCCGTCGATGCCGAGCCGGTACTGCACGGTGACCAGCACCGCGCCGGCGCCGGCGAACGCCGTGCCGTCGTGGACCGCGGCGGACGCGGCGCCGCCGATGAAGGCGCCGCCGTGCACGAACACCAGCACCGGCAGGGAAGCGGCGCCCGGCTGCGGCGTCCAGACGTCCACCGTCAGGTACTCCGGCCCCGGGCGCCAGCCGGTGCCGGTGAGCGGGGTCAGGTCGAGGCCGGGCACGTCGTGACGGCGTTGCGGCGCCGTCGGCCCCGGTCTCCGCGTGTCGCGGGCGTCCTCCCACGGCGGTGCCGGGACGGGTTCGGCGAAGCGCAGCTCGCCGTCGGGCGCGGCGGCGTAGGGGATGCCGCGGAAGAGCACCACGCCGGCGGGGGTGACCTGACCGCGGACCGCGCCGGATGTGGTGGGGACGACGGGGTCGGTCATGCGGGGGTCCCTTCGTGGACTGTCGGGGGAAGCGCCCGTCAGCCTAGGACCGCGGACGGCCCGCCGTCATGGGCGTTCCGTCTCCGAGGTTGTCGCGGATGGATAACGGCGTCCGGCCCGGATTGGCCAAGCGCGCGACGACATCGTGAATTCCTGGTGCGGTGCGGGCAGGGCGTCCGGGAACGCCCTGCCCACACCGTCAGCCTTCGAGGAGGTCCTCGATGGTGATCGGGATGTGCCGGACCCGGATGCCGGTGGCGTTGTACACGGCGTTGGCCACCGCCGCCGCCATGCCGACCGTGCCGATTTCGCCGAGGCCCCGCGCGCCCACCGCGTTGTGCAGGGTGTCCGGGTACTCGACGAAGTGGACGCCGACCTCCGGGATGTCGGCGTTGACCGGGAGCAGGTAGCTCGCGAAGTCGCCGTTGGCGAGCCGGCCGTTCGCCTCGATCTCCAGGCCCTCGTGCAGCGCGGCCGAGACACCCCAGATCATGCCGCCCATGATCTGGCTGCGGGCCGCCTTGTCGTTGATGATCCGGCCGGCGTCGAACACCCCGAGCATCCGGGACACGCGCGCCTCGCGCGTCCACTTGTGCACCCGGACCTCGCAGAACTGGGCGCCCCACGAGGCGAAGGAGTGCTTGGTCATCTCCTCGCCGGGCGCCGAGGTGCCGGTCACCTCGAGCGATTCGCGTCCCACGGCCCGCAGCAGCTCGCCGAAGGTCATCGAGTCGCCGTCGGCGAAGACGCGGCCGTCGGCGTAGGTGACCTGGCGCCCGGCGAACGGCGCGCCGGGGTCGGCGGCGAGCGCGGTCAGTTCGTCGATCGCCTTGGTGGCGGCGAGCATGATCGCCGTGCCCGCGCTCGCCGTCGCCGTCGAGCCGCCGGACATGCCACCCGGCGGGAGGGCCGAGTCGCCGAGGCGCGGGGTGATCCGGTCCGCCGGGATGTCCAGCGATTCGGCGCCCACCAGGGAGAGCACGGTCAGCAGGCCGGTGCCGGGGTCCGCGCCGCTCGTCGCGACGTCGGCGGTGTCGTCCGCCCGCAGCGTGATGCCGACGGTGGCCGGGAACCGCAGGGCGGGGAACACCGCGGTGGCGACGCCCATGCCGACCAGCCAGTCGCCGTCGGTGCGCGCGCCCGCCGGGCGGTGCGCCCAGCCGAAGCGGTCCGCGCCGATGCGGAAGCACTCGTCGAGGTGCTTGCTCGACCACTGCAGGTCGTGGCCGGGCGGGGCGGTCGAGTTGTTGCGGACGCGCAGCTCGATCGGGTCCATGCCCAGCTTCACGGCGAGCTCGTCGATCGCGCTCTCCAGCGCGAACGAGCCGGGTGCCTCGCCGGGGGCCCGCATGAACGTGGTCGGCGGGACGTTCAGCGGCACGATCTTCTGGCTGATCGAGAGGTTCTTCGTGGCGTACCACTCGCGCGAGGTGCCGTGCGACGTCGGCTCGACGAACGACCGGGCGGTGTCGGTGTGGCACCACGAGTCGTGGCGCAGGGCGACCAGGGTGCCGTCCGGCTCGGCGCCGATCGCGAGCTTCTGGACCGTCGCGGCCCGGCCGGCGGTGGCGGTGAAGACCTGTTCGCGGGTGAGCGCGGCCTTCACCGGCCGGTCGAGGCTGCGGGCCGCCGCCGCGGCCAGGAACGCCGGCGTGGACGTCCGCCCCTTGCCGCCGAACGCGCCGCCTACGAACGGGTTGACCGCGTGGACGGCTCCCGGCGCCAGGTCGAGCGCGACGGCCAGTTCGGCCGCCTGCATGTCGGACGCCTGATTCCCGCTGTAGACGGTCAGCTCGCCGTCGTCCCACACCGCCACCGCGGAGTGCGGCTCCATCGCGGCGTGGTTCTGCGTCGCGGTCGTGTAGGTCGCCTCGACGACCACCGGGCTCGCGGCCAAGGCGGCTTCGATCGATTCGACGCCCTCTTCGAGCACCTCGATTTCGGGGGGAGCGCCGCCGAAGGTCGGTGCCGCGGGTTCGGCCGTGTCGAGGCCCTCGACGAGCGAGGTCCGGGCGGGCCGCTCCCGGTAGGTGACTTCGACGAGGGTCGCGGCGTCCCGGGCCTGCTCGAACGTCTCCGCGACGACGAAGCCGATCGGCTGGCCGTAGTAGGCGACTTCCGTGTTCTGCAACGGAACCCACGTCTCGCCGAACGGCGGCATGCTCGGCGTCTGCAGCGTCAGCGGGTCGAACGGCGTGTAGACCTCGAGCACGCCGGGTGCGCTCTTCGCCGCGGTGACGTCCACGGCCTCGATCTCGCCGTGGGCGATCGTGCTGAGCAGGACGTAGCCGTAGACCATGCCGGGGAAGGTGTGGTCGGCGCCGTACTTGGCGTCGCCGGTGACCTTCAGCGGCGCGTCCAGCCGGGTGATCATCGGGAGCTCCCGTCGGTCAGTTCGAGCAGGGCGCGGACGATGGTCCGCTGCAGCAGCGGCACCTTGAACCCGTTTTCCGACAACGGTTGCGCGCCGTCGGTGGCCGTCGCCGCGGCGGCCACGAAGGCCGCCTCGGTCGCCGGGGCGCCGCGCAGGGCCGCTTCGACGGCCGGCAGGCGCCACGGCACCGTCCCGACGCCGCCGGCCGCGACCCGGGCGTCGGCGACGATCCCGTCCCGGACGTCCAGCGCGACCGCGGCGGAGCACAGCGCGAACTCGTAGGACTGCCGGTCGCGCACCTTGACGTAGGTGGAGTTCGCGGCCCAGTCCAGCCGCGGCACGAGCACCTCGGTGATCAGCTCGCCGGGACGCAGGTCGTTCTCCACGGCCGGGGTGTCCTCGGGCAGCTGGTAGAAGTCGCCGAGCGCGACGTCGCGAGTGCCGGAGGCGTCCGCCAGCCGCAGGCGGGCGTCGAGGGCGACCAGGGCGACGGCGACGTCGCTGGCGTGCGTCGCCACGCACGACTCGCTGGTGCCGAGGATCGCGTGCATCCGGTTCGCGCCGGTGATCGCGGAACAGCCGCTGCCGGGAACGCGCTTGTTGCACGGCATGGCGACGTCGCGGAAGTACGAGCAGCGCGTGCGCTGCAGCAGGTTCCCGCCGATGCTGGCCATGTTCCGCAGCTGCTGGGAGGCGCTCAGCAGCAGGGCGCGCGAGATCGCCGGGTAGACGCCCGGGTGCGCGGCGATGGCGCCCATCCGCTCGAGCGCGCCGAAGCGCAGCCCGTCGGAGGTGTCGATGCCGCGCAACGGCACGTCGTTGATGTCCAGGACGTGGTCCGGCGTCAGGACGTCGAGCTTCATGAGGTCGACCAGGGTGGTCCCGCCCGCGAGGTACGTGCCGGGTGTGGCGACCGCCGCTTCGACGGTGGTGGGTGCGGTCAGCTCAAAGGGACGCATCGGCCCGCCTCGCCTGCTCGACCGCCTTGACGATGTTCGGGTAGGCCGCGCACCGGCAGAGGTTGCCGGACATGAACTCCCGCACGTCTTCGACGTCCTGCTCGACGGCGGTGACCGCCGACATGATCTGCCCGGCGGTGCAGAACCCGCACTGCAGAGCGTCCTGGTCGACGAACGCCTGCTGCACCGGGTGCAGCCCGTCCTCTGTGGACAGTCCCTCGACCGTCGTCACCGGCTGCTTGACGGTGGCGGCCAGGGTGAGGCACGACAGCACGGGCTTGCCGCCGACGTGCACGGTGCAGGCGCCGCACTGCCCGCGGTCGCAGCCCTTCTTCGGGCCGGTGACGGCGAGGCGCTCGCGCAGCGCGTCGAGGAGTGTGACGCCGGGATCGACGTCCAGGTGTTCGGTGGTGCCGTTGACTTGGAGTGAGATGTCCACTGGTCTCTTTCCGCGGAGCCGGGCGGGTTGCCCGACGGTGTGGTGGGCGGTGGCAGGGGGAGCGGATACTCATCCGCTTCACTCGGTCGCGAGGCTAGCGGATTACAATCCGCTTGGCAACGAGCCTGGCGCCCTGGAGCAGCTCCAGGGCTCGGCTAGATTCAGCGGGACGGCACGACCACCGGGAGGAACGATGACGACCGGATCGGTCAGCCCGCGCCGAGCGGACACCCGGCGCAACCACGAGCGCATCCTCGCCGCCGCGGCGGCTTCGCTGGCCGACACGGGCGAGGTCTCGTTCAACGCGATCGCCCGGCAGGCCGAGGTCGGCGTCGGCACGGTCTACCGGCACTTCCCGACCTCGGAGGCGCTGATCCTGGCGGTCTACCGGCGGGAAGTCCTGCACATCGTGGAGATCGTGCCGGTGCTGCTGGACAAGCACGCCCCGGACGAAGCGCTCCGGGTGTGGGTGACCGACCACGTCGCCCACTACATGATGACGAAGAAGGGACTGGCCGACGCGCTGCGCACCGCGACGGCGGCCCGGGGCGAGCTGCCGGGCGACGCCTTCGAGGACATGCTCGGCGCGGTGTCGGCGATGCTCGAAGCCAACGTGGCGGCCGGAACGGTCCGGCCGGGCCTGACGCCGCTCCTGGTCATGCGCGGCCTGGGCGGCCTGCTGTGGCTCGACCCGAGCGGCGACTGGCAGCGCGACGCGGCGGAACTCGCGGACCTGCTCTGGCACGGGATGGCCGCGCAGCCCGGCTAGGCTTCGCCGCCGAGGTGGACGGTCACGGTGACCCGGCCCTTCGCGTCGCGGCGCGCGACCGCGTGCCCGGTGTGGCCGGTGCCGCCGAGGTCGAGGGTGAGCGGGGCGCCGTCGCCGGTGAAGTTGCGCCACCACGACTTCGCGTCGGGCATCCGCACGCCGATGGTGACGACGTCGCCCGCCCGCTGATAGCCGACCGGCGTGCTGAAGGTGCGGCCCGACCGCCGGCCCGTATAGGTGATCTGTGTGAGGTGACGCCGGACCAGCGGCCCCCAGCGCGCTGAGGTCCGGAGCGCGCCGACACAGGTGTTGACGCGGTCGACGGCGTTCTTCGGGAGCGGGCCTCGGTATCCCACGGCGGCCTCCTTCGGCTGGCTGCCGCCACGGTACCGGAAAACGGAGAAGAGTGTTCCGGTTGTGGGTGGTGGGCTCAGCTGGACGTCGGGAAGGTGAACGCGGCCTCGGTGTGCGGCCAGCGGGTGGTGACGACCTTGGCGCGGGTGTAGAACCGGACGCCCGCGGGGCCGTGGATCGGGCTGTCGCCGATGAGGGAGTCCTTCCAGCCGCCGAAGGAGTAGTACGACATCGGGACCGGGATCGGCACGTTGACGCCGATCATGCCGACCTTCACCTCGCGCTGGAACTTGCGCGCCGCCTCGCCGCTGCCGGTGAAGACGGCGGTGCCGTTGCCGTACGGGTTGGCGTTGATGACGGCGATCGCCTCGTCGAGCGTCCGGGCGCGGACGATCGCCAGCACCGGGCCGAAGATCTCGTCGCGGTAGGCGTCCATCTCCGGCGTGACGCCGTCCAGCAGGGACGGGCCGACGAAGAAGCCTTCCTCGTGGCCTTCGACCTTCAGGCCGCGCCCGTCGACGACGACCTTCGCGCCTTGTTCCGCGCCGCGGGCGACGGAGTGCTCCACGCGTTCGCGGGCGGCCTCGGTGACGACCGGTCCCATGTCGCTGGCCGGGTCGGTGCCGGGGCCGACCCGCACTTCGCGGGCCTTGCGTTCCAGGATCTCCACCAGCTTGTCGCCGGCCGCGCCGACGGCGACGCCGACGGAGATGGCCATGCACCGCTGGCCGGCCGAGCCGAACGCGGCGGCGGTGAGGTGGTCGGCGGCGAATTCGAGGTCGGCGTCGGGCAGGACGACCGCGTGGTTCTTCGCGCCGCCGAGGGCCTGGACGCGCTTGCCGGCCGCCGTCCCGCGTTCGTGGACGTACCGGGCGATGGGTGTGGATCCGACGAAGGACACCGCCGCGATGTCCGGGTGGTCGAGGAGGGCGTCGACGGCGGTCTTGTCGCCGTGCACGACGTTGAAGACGCCGTCGGGCAGCCCGGCTTCGGCGTACAGCCGCGCGACGAAGTTCGAGGCCGAAGGGTCGCGCTCGCTGGGCTTGAGGACGAACGTGTTGCCGGCGGCGATGGCGATCGGGTGCATCCACAGCGGCACCATGATCGGGAAGTTGAACGGCGTGATCCCGGCGACCACGCCCAGCGGCTGGCGGAAGTCGTGCACGTCGACGTCGCGGGAGACCTGGTCGGAGAAGCTGCCCTTGAGCGCGTCGGCGATGCCGCACGCGTACTCGACGACCTCGCGGCCGCGGACGATCTCGCCGCGGGCGTCCTCGACCACCTTGCCGTGCTCGGCGGAGATGATCCGGGCGAGCTCGTCCTCGTGCCGCACGAGCAGCTCGCGGAAGGCGAACATCACCTTGGTGCGCTGGGACAGCGACGAGTTGCCCCACGACTCGAAGGCCTTGCCCGCCGCCGCGACCGCGGTGTCCACATCGGACGGTTCGGCCAGCAGCACCTGGGCCTGCTGCCGTCCGGTGGCCGGGTCGTAGACCGGCGCCGTGCGGGTCGAGCCCGCCGGCGTGGCGGTGCCGTCGATCCAGTGTTCGATGGTGTTCACGGTGTTCCTCCGGGTAGTGGCGCCGGTGCGGGGGTGCGGGTTCACAGCAGGCCCACCGCGGTGTCGACGGCCTTGGCGACGTCGCCGTCGCGGGGGTAGAGCAGCGACCGGCCGACCACCAGGCCCTGCACGGTCGGCTGGGTCAGGGCCCGCTGCCAGGCGGCGAAGGCCGCGTCCGGGTCCTTGACCTCGCCGCCGAGCAGGACGGCGGGCAGCGTCGAGGACGCCAGCACACGCTCCATGTCGTCCACCACGGGGAGCTTGAGCCAGGTGTAGGCCGACGAGCGGCCGAGGCCGGCGGCGATCGTGATCGACTTGATGACGGCGTCGGGGGAGAGATCGTTCTGCAGGCGCCCGTCGACCCATCTCGACAGGAACGGCTCGACCAGCGCGATGAGCTTGCGGTCGGCCAGCTCGTTGACCGCCTTCGCGGTGTTCTCCAGGACGCTGGGCGTGGCCGGGTCCTCCAGGCAGATCCGGGTCAGGGTCTTGCCGCCGTCGAAGCCCATCCGCTCGATCGCTTCCGCGTCGTAGCAGGCGAACCGGTCGTCGATCTCGAAGCTCGACCCGGCCAGCCCGGTGCGGTTCATCGACCCGAGCACCGTCTTGCCGTCGAGCACGCCGAGCAGCAGCAGGTCGTCGATGATGTCCGCGGTCGCCAGGACGCCGGTGACGCCCGGGCGTTCCAGGGCCAGGCACAGCCGCTCCAGCAGCTCGCCGCGGTCGGCCATCGCCGACGGGTTGCCGCCCACCGCGTTCGCGCCGCGGGCGGGGTGGTCCGCCGCGATGATCATCGTGCGGCCCTTGTCGTTGAACGGCGACTCGGCCCGGATGCGGTTCGCGGCCGCCTCGGCGATCGCTCCCGGCTCGTGCACGCGTTTGGCGACGATGCGCCGCAGCACGTCGGTCACAGGTCCGCTCCCAGCTCCCGGTCTTCGAGGCGCGTCCTTCGTGCCCTGCCGGCGACGATTCCAGCAGGCTGGATCTTTGTCAAGACATATGGACAACACGTCATCCCAACAGGTGGCGCGAAGGCGGTACGCTTCGCGGATGAGCAAGCTGGACGCGGCCTTCCCGGCCTGGGACGCGGGGCGCGAGATCGTCCTGGATCCGGGCAGCCCCGAGCCGCTGTACTTCCAGGTGTCCCGGCAGCTGCACGCCGCGATCGAGGACGGCAGGCTGCCGGCGGGGGCGCGGCTGGACAACGAGGTCGACCTCGCCGCGCGCCTGCGCCTGTCGCGCCCGACGCTCCGCCAGGCGATCCAGACGCTGGTCAACCAGGGCCTGCTCGTGCGCCGGCGCGGCGTCGGCACGCAGGTCGTCCGCACGAAGGTCGCCCGGCCGCTGCGGCTGAGCAGCCTGTTCGACGACCTCGCCGGGCTGGGCGGCAAGCCGGAGTCGGCGGTACTGGTCAACCGGGTCGAAGAGGCCGGCGCCGACGTGGCCGAGCTGCTGGAGGCACCCGGGCTGACGCGCGTCCGGCGGCTGAAGCGGCTTCGCTCCACCGACGGCGAGCCGCTCGCCCTGATGAACAACTACCTGCCCGACGGCGTCATCGACCCCGGCGACGACGAGCTGCGCGAGCGCGGGCTCTACCAGCTCCTGCGGTCGGCCGGGGTGCGGCTGCACGCGGCCGAGCAGAACATCGGCGCCCGGCTCGCGACCGAAGAGGACGCGGAACTGCTCCGGGAGGAGCCGGGAGCGGCGTTGCTCACGATGCAGCGCACGACCTACGACGACACGGGGCGGGTGGTCGAGTACGGCTGGCACGTGTACCGGGCGTCCCGCTACACGTTCAACCTCTCGCTGACCAACGGGCCTCAGTAGGAAGCCGGCATCCCGGGGTGGGCGGCCACGGTGCCGGTTACCGCGCAAACGTCCGGCGCAGCGCCAGGACCACCGTGTCGTCGGCGTGCAGCACCACGTCGTGCATCCGGGTGACCAGCTCGCGCGGCAGGCCCGCCACCGGCCGCCTGCGGTCGGCGTCCGCCAGTGCCAGCAGCCGGGCCTGGCCTTCGTCGATGTCCTTGCGGCTCTCCACCAGGCCGTCCGTGTAGAGCAGCACCGTGTCCCCCGCGGCCAGGACCACCTCGGCCAGCCCGCGGCTGCCCGGATCGGGGAAGCCGACCCCGCGGCCCGGCACCGGCGCGGGCAACAGGCGGGCCGGCTCGGCCGCGGTGACCAGCACCGGCTCCGGATGGCCGCCGTTCGCGAAGCGGGTGCGGCCGGTGGCCGGGTCCAGCCGGGCCAGCAGGACCGTGGCCATCAGATCCGGCTCGATCGTCGCCAGGGTGTGGGACGCGTGGGCGATCAGGTCGCGGAACGGATGACCCTCCAGGGCGAGCGTGCGGATCGCGTGCGTCACCGTCAGGGCATGCCGGGTCGAGGTCACCCCGTGGCCGACCGCGTCGACCAGCGTCACGTGGACCTGGCCGCCGGGCAGGACGAACCAGTCGTACAAGTCGCCGCCGGTGGGGGAGTCCTGGTCGGTCGGCGAATAGTGGACGGCCAGCTCCAGGCCCGGCACCACCGGCGGCCGCGGGCGCAGCGCGTCCTCCAGTTCGCGGAAGATCGCCGCGTGCGCGCGGCGGAGCTGCTCGTCCCGCTGCTCCAGCTCGACGTACATCGCCAGCACGCCGCTGTTGGTTTCCGCGAGCTCGTGCTTGAGGTCGCGTTGTTCGTGGGCGAGGGAGTCGACGCGGGCGACCAGCGCCAGCATCTCTTCGCGCGTCGCCCGGTCGTCGTCGAGGTCGGGGCCGAGGTCGGGGCCGAGGTCGGCCGGGGCCGCGGGCCTGCCGCCGGTGAGGTGCCAGGTCAGCGTCGGGCCGTCGCCGCGCTCGGGCAGCAACGGCAAGGCGTCGCGGCTGCCCTGGGCGACGGCGTGGTCCAGCCGCACGGTGACGGCGAGCCGCGGCTCCGAGGCCGCCGTCGCCACGTCCACGGTTTCGCCCGCGGTGAGGGCGGGTTCGGCGAGCAGCGTGACGGCGAGGACCAGCCGCCCGCGGTCGTCGGCGGGCACGCCGGCTTCGGCGCAGGCCGTGCGGAGCCGTCGCCGGATCCGGGCCAGGTCGGGCCGCATCAGGTGGACCGGTCCGCGCTCAGGGCGAGCATCGCCGCGTCGTCGCGGGCGTTCCGGTGCCGGTGGGCGAGGTCCGCGGCGAGCAGCAGCAGATCCGGGGCCCGGCCGGGGACGCGCCAGCCGGTGCCGACGCCGTCGGTGTGCAGGACGACGACGTCGTCGTCGGCCAGCGTCAGGTGCCGGACCGGGGCCGACGGCAGCGTGAACCCGACGATGCCCGGGGTACTGAGCAGCAGCCGGGACGGGCCGGCGCCGATGCTGGCGCCGCTGACGTTGCCGACGCCGCAGAACTCGAGCCGCCGCGGCGCGATCCGCACGAGCGCCACCGCCGCGCCGCGGGTCGTGCGCAGCGCGCGGTGCATGTTCGTGAGCTGGTGGGGCAGCGGGCGATCCGGGTTTTCGGTGAACACGCGCAGCGCGGCGTCCGCGGCTTCGGCGGCGTCGGACCCGTGGCCGAGCCCGTCGGCGACCACGGCGGTCCGGCTGCCCGTGACGTCGGCCAGCGCGACGGCGTCACCGCAGTACTCCTCGCCGTCGCGGGGCAGCCGGAAGTGCCCGATCGACCGGCGGGGTGCCGGTTCGGCGGGGTCGAGCAGGCGGGCGGCGGCGAGCGTGCCGGCCGCGGGCGAGGAGGTGATCCGGAACTCGGCCGCCATCCGCCGCACTGCGCCGAGGCCGGTGCCCAGGGTGGCCGTCGTCGTGTTGCCGTCGAGCAGCCAGCGGTCGAGGTCGGCCATGCCGGGCCCGTCGTCGGCGGCCAGCACGTCGACGCCGAGGCCCATGAGAGATTGCTGCACGAACACCGAGCCGCCGCGGGTGTGCTTGTCGATGTTGCCCGCGAGCTCGGCCGCCACCATCGCGGCGCGGTCGGCCGGCTCGTCCGCGAGCCCGGCTTCGCGCGCGATCTCGCGGGCGACGCGGGCGGCGGCGTACCCGGCGCTGGGGTGGTCGACGCGGATCCGGCGCGTCAGGCCGGCGACGGTCGCGGTCATGGCTTCCACCGCACGACCGTGACGGTGGTGCCGCGGCCGGGCGTGGTGTCGAGGTCGAAGTCGTCCATCAGCCGCCGGGTGCCGCCGAGGCCGTGCCCGAGTCCCGCGCCGGTGCTGAAGCCGTCGGTCATCGCCTGGTCGACGTCGGCGATCCCGGGCCCCTCGTCGCGAACCTGGAGCCGGATCCCGAGCCGCCCCGTCCGGTCCCGCACGGTCTCGACGGTCATGGTGCCGCCCCCGCCGTGGATGTAGGCGTTGCGGACCAGCTCGCTGGCCGCGGTCACGATCTTCGTCTGGTCGACGATCGTGAACCCGGCCGCGACGGCGGCCGCCCGCACCGCGTGCCGGGCGGCGAGGAGGTCCTCCTCCACCCGGACCGGGTGCTCGCCGGACGGGGCGACCCGTTCGTCAGGAAGCACGAGGCGCTTCTTCGGTGGCCTCGGCGGGACGGCGCCGGCCGAGCATGAGCACGCGCGCGACGATGACGCCGCGGAGGCCTTCGTTCACGTTCACCCGGCCACCGCGCCCGGGCGGGCGCTGTCCCGCTCGCGGCTCACGGCCCGGTCTTCCGCCGGCATGCGCGCCAGGACCGAGCGGACCTGGCTGTCGTCCGTGCCCAGCACCCGAGTCCTCCTCCGGTGTTCGGGGCGCGCGCTGTTGTACGCCGATCGAGTGATTGTCATACAACAACAGTTGTATCAGGAATGCAAATTCGGGAGGTCGCCGGCCGCCTCGGTCAGTGCCCGGTACTCCTGCAGCCCGGCGGCCAGTGCGAGCCGGCCTGCCGGGCTCATCTTCGCCAGCAGCGTCTCGACGCGGTCCCGGCGCCGGGAGCGGAGGTCCTGCAGGTAGGCGCGCCCGCGGTCGGACAGCCGCAGCGTCAGCTCCCGCCGGCTGCGCGCGCTGGGCAGGCGTTCGAGGAACCCGACCGCTTCCAGCCGGTCGCAGAGCCTGCTGACCAGCGGCGGCGTCGAGCCCAGCTGCTCGGCCAGCTGCCGCAGGTTGACGCCGTCGTGGCGATCCAGCGCGACGACCGCGCGCAGCTGCGAGACCGACAGCGGGCGCGGCGAAACCTCCCGCTCTCCCTCGACCACCGACTCGAGGAGGCGAGCGAGGTCCGACACGGCAGCCGGGCCGTCCGGGGCGGCCTGCTCGCGGGATCGATCCACGGCGTCCACTGTGGCATCCCTATGCTGAACCGGCAGCACAGCTCACGCGACTCGCCGTGGACCGGCGCGCCGGAGCGGCGCAGACTCGACAGAACCGATCCCGGCACGGGTCCGTGAGCAGGAGGCAGGCGTTGGACAGATCCTTGGCGGTGGAGCGTCTCCTCCGTGACGTACCACCGCACGACCTGCCCGGCGCCCTGCGCTCCGGGCTGGGCGAGCACTTCGGCGCCGAAGCGGTCGAGTTGCTGATGGCCGACTACGCCCTGACGGAGCTGTGCCAGGTGGGCGAGCAGCCCTACACGGCGGAGCCGATCCCGGTCGACGGCACGACCCCCGGGGCGGCGTTTCTGGCGCAGGCGGCGACGTTTTCCCGCGACGGCGACCGCGTCACCGGCTACCTGCCGGTCAGCGTCCGCGGTGACCGGCTCGGCGTCCTGGCCGTCACCTTGCCGAGCGAACCGGAGCCGCCGGTGTGGGCCGAGCTCCAGCGGTTCGCCGAAGCGGTGGCCCACGAACTGTTCGTCGCCGACCGGGACACCGACCTCTACATCCAGGCACGGCGGTCTTCGCGGCTGACGCTGGCCGCGGAAATGCAGTGGCAGCTGCTGCCGGGGCGGGCCTGCACCCGCGCCGAGTTCGCGCTCGGCGGCCAGCTGGAACCCGCCTACGCCATCTACGGCGACTGCTTCGACTGGTCGGCGTCCGCGCGGAAGCTCGCCGTCACGCTGATCAACGGCATGGGGGAGGGCAGCGAAGCGGCGCTGCTGACCAACCTCGCGGTGAACGCGTTGCGCAACGCGCGACGGGCCGGCATCCCGCTCGACGCGCAGGCCGAACTCGCCGACCAGGCGCTCTACGCGCACTACCGCGGTGCCGAGCACGTGGCCGCGCTGCTGCTGGAGTTCGACCTGGGCACCGGCGCGGTGACGGTGGTCGACGCCGGTTCGCCGCGGCTCTGGCGGCTGCGCGACGGCAAGGCCGAGCGGATCCTCTTCGACGAGCAGCTCCCGCTCGGCACGTTCGACGGCACGATCTACACGCTCGAAGACTTCCAGGCGGCCGATGGCGACCGGTTCGTCTTCGTCAGCGACGGCGTCTACAACGCGCTCGGCCCGCACGGCGAGCGCTACGGGGACCGGGAGCTCGCCGAGGCGGTGACGACGACGGCGGAACTGCCGGCGGCGCACGTGCCGGGCGCGGTGCTGCGGGAGCTGTCGACCCGCCGGCACGGCAGCCAGGCCGAGGACGACGCGATGGTGGTGTGCCTCGACTGGTTCGGCTCGACGCCGTTGTCCGGCACGGGGAACGAGCCGTCGGTGACCGTGCGGCGGGCCGACGAGACGCGGTAGCGCGGAGTAGCGCGGGTTCGAACGTCGCGAATGACTCATTCGGGACCTCGGACGTCCCGAATGAGTCATTCGCGACATCGGCGGCGGCCCGGCTTCTGTCCGTCAGGCCTGGATTTCCTTCCGGCCGGACCGGTCGCCGCTGATCTCGATGCGCCGTGGCTTGGCCTTCTCGGCGACCGGGATGCGCAGGGTCAGCACGCCGGCCTCGTAGTCGGCGGCGATGCGGTCGGTGTCGAGGCTGTCGCCGAGGAACAGCTGACGCGAGAACATGCCCAGCGGCCGCTCGGACACCTGCATCTCCACGTTGTCCCCGCCGGGGAGCGGGCGGCGCTCGGCCTTGACCGTCAGCACGTTGCGCTCGATGTCGAGCTCGATGGCGTCCGGAGCGACGCCCGGCAGGTCGAAGCAGACCACGAACTCGTCGCCGGCGCGGTAGGCGTCCATCGGCATCGCGGCCGGCTTCGACCAGGTTCCGGCGGTGCCGAGGGCCTGCTGGGTGAGGCGGTCCAGCTCGCGGAACGGGTCGGTGCGCATCAACATCGGTGTCCTCCTTCTGGGCTTCGGCGGTGGCCGTCAACACGCACTACTGTTCTAACACGTCATCCAAACGATGACAAGTGGGAAGTCGTCGTCAAGATGACGGAATGATTCTCCGGGTGCCGGGAACACGCAGGGAGAGATGCCCGCCCGTACCGGAGGAGCCACCGTGTCCCAGCAGCCCGCCCAGCAGCAGACCCCGCCCGGGACCACCGCCGCGATGACGCCGCGGCCCGACCACGGCGAGCACACTTACCGCGGCTCCGGCAAGCTGACCGGCAAGGCGGCGCTCATCACCGGGGCGGACAGCGGGATCGGCCGCGCGGTGGCGATCGCGTACGCGCGGGAAGGCGCCGACGTGCTGATCTCCTACCTGGACGAGCACGAAGACGCCGAGGAGACGCGGCGCTGGGTCGAGGAGGCCGGGCGCAAGGCCGTCGTCGTGCCCGGTGACGTCGCCGATCCGGCGCACTGCCGGGCCCTGGTCGCGCGCACCGTCGAGGAGTTCGGCCGGATCGACGTCCTGGTGAACAACGCCGCCTTCCAGATGAGCCACGACACCCTGGACGAGATCCCGGACGAGGAGTGGGACCGCACCCTCGCCATCAACCTGAGCGCGTTCTTCCACCTCGCCAAGGCGGCGGTGCCGCACATGAAGCCCGGGGCGTCGATCATCGGGAGCTCGTCGGTGAACTCCGACAACCCGACCCCGCAGCTGCTGCCCTACGACGTGACGAAGGCGGGCATCGCCAACATGACCGCCGCCCTGGCGCAGCTGCTGGGGCCGAAGGGGATCCGGGCCAACAGCGTCGCGCCGGGGCCGATCTGGACGCCGCTGATCCCGGCCACCATGCCGGAGGAGCAGGTGAAGTCCTTCGGCGAGCAGGTGCCGCTGGGCCGCGCCGGCCAGCCGGCCGAGCTGGCGCCGGTGTACGTGCTGCTGGCCTCCGACGACGGCAGTTACGTCTCCGGTGCCCGCATCGCGGTGACGGGCGGCGTGCCGATCCTCTGACTCAGCGCTCCAGGTGCGCGCACACCGCGAGGTTGACGGCGACGCAGCCGGCGAACAGCCACGGCAGCGCCAGGAAGATCCCGGCCGCCAGCAACGCCAGTGCGACGGCGTCCAGGCACAGGCACAGCAGCAGCCGTGACCGGGCGCGGGCTCGCAGGCCCCGCTCGATCCCGCGCAGCCGCCGCCGTTCCCACGCCCGCAGCGGCGGGCCCGGGTCAGCGGCCGCGGGGGTCGTCACTTTCGCCTTGCTCGTCGGGCTGGGTGGCGCCCGCGGCGACCTCGAACGGCGATGCCTTGCCGCCGGGGTGCCCGCGGGTGAGGTGGCCTTCGGCGCGCATCCGCTCGACCATGTGCGGGTAGTGCAGCTCGAAGGCGGGGCGCTCCGAGCGGATGCGGGGCAGCTCGAGGAAGTTGTGCCGGGGCGGCGGGCTCGTCGTGGCCCATTCGAGCGAGTTGCCGAAGCCCCACGGGTCGTCGACGTCGATCGGCTCGCCGTACCGGTAGCTCTTGAACACGTTCCAGATGAACGGCAGCACCGACAGGCCCAGCAGGAACGCGCCGACCGTGGACACCATGTGCATCCAGGTGAAGTTGTCGCTCGACAGGTAGTCGGCGTAGCGGCGCGGCATGCCCGCGTCGCCGAGCCAGTGCTGGACGAGGAACGTCGTGTGGAAGCCGATGAACGTCGTCCAGAAGTGCCACTTCGCCAGCCGCTCGTCGAGCATCCGGCCGGTGATCTTCGGGAACCAGAAGTAGATGCCGGCGAAGGTCGCGAAAACGATGGTGCCGAAGAGCACGTAGTGGAAGTGGGCGACGACGAAGTAACTGTCGTGGACGTGGAAGTCCAGCGGTGGCGAGGCGAGGATGATCCCGGTCAGCCCGCCCAGCAGGAAGGTGACGAGGAAGCCGACCGACCACAACATCGGCGACTCGAACGTCAGCTGCCCCTTCCACATGGTGCCGATCCAGTTGAAGAACTTGATCCCGGTCGGCACCGCGATGAAGAACGTCATGATCGAGAAGAACGGCAGCAGCACGGCGCCGGTGGCGAACATGTGGTGGGCCCACACCGCCACCGACAACGCCGTGATGCCGAGCGTCGCGAACACCATGGTCTTGTAGCCGAACAACGGTTTCCGGCTGAACACCGGGATGATCTCGGTGACGATCCCGAAGTAGGGCAACGCGACCACGTAGACCTCGGGATGGCCGAAGAACCAGAACAGGTGCTGCCACAGGATCGCGCCGCCGTTCTCCGGGTCGAACACGTGCGAGCCGAGATGCCGATCGGCCAGCAGCCCGAACAGCGCCGCCGTCAGGATCGGGAACGCGAGCAGGATCAGCACCGAGGTGAACAGGATGTTCCAGGTGAAGATCGGCATCCGCCACATGAGCATCCCGGGACAGCGCAGGCACACGACGGTGGTGATCATGTTGACCGCGCCGAGGATCGTGCCGAGACCGGTGACGATCAGGCCGGTGATCCACAGGTCGCCGCCGATGCCGGGGGAGTGGATGGCGTTGGACAGCGGTGTGTAGGCCGTCCAGCCGAAGTCGGGTGGGCCGCCGGGCGTGGCGTAGGCGGACAGGACGATCGTGCCGCCGAACAGGTACAGCCAGTAGGAGAACGCGTTGAGCCGGGGGAACGCCACGTCCGGCGAGCCGATCTGCAGCGGCAGGACGAAATTGGCGAACCCGAACAGGTTCGGGGTGGCGTAGAGCAGCAGCATGATCGTGCCGTGCATGGTGAACAGCTGGTTGTACTGCTCCGGCGACAGGAACTGCAGGCCCGGCCGGGCCAGCTCGCCCCGCATGAGCAACGCGGTCAGGCCGCCGATCAGGAAGAACGCGAACGACGTCGTCAGGTACAGCACACCGATGGTCTTGTGGTCGGTGGTGCGGATCGTCTTGAGGATCGTCGCGCCGCGCTGCCCCCGCCACACCGGCCGGTGGGGGATCGGGGCCGGGCGTGTCACCGTGTCGGTCATCGGGCTCCCACCTGCTGCCGCCGGGGAAAATCGGGTTCGTCCCGCGCGCGTACCCCGGCCCGGGGGCGGATACACGCGCGCGGCGCCGGTTTCCGGAAATCAGCCATCCGGCCCAGTCGGCCGGAACGGCGGCGTCCGCAACCGGAGTGAGACCCGATCGGGGATTGGTGCCCTTCCGGACGGGTATGCCGTCCGGCGTAGCGCCGCCCAGCGGCCGGACCCTGACCCCGGGTCCGGCCGCGGCGCGATCACCGAAAGGAACCGCCATGTCCACCGCCTCTCCCACCCGCACCCGGACACCCGTGCAGGTCGCCGCCGCGGTCGTTGCGGTCGTCTTCCTGCTGGTCGGCGTGCTCGGCTTCGTCCCGGGCATCACGACGGACTACGACCAGCTGAGCTTCGCCGGCCACGACTCGATGGCGATGCTGCTGGGCCTGTTCATGGTCTCGGTGCTGCACAACATCGTCCACCTGCTGTTCGGCGTCGTGGGTCTCGCCTCGGCCCGTACCCCGCGCGGCGCCCGGCTGTTCCTCATCGCCGGCGGCGCCGTCTACCTGGTGCTCTGGCTTTACGGGCTGCTCATCGACCACGGCAGTGACGCGAACTTCGTGCCGGTCAACACCGCCGACAACTGGCTGCACCTGGTACTGGGCGCCGGCATGATCGCCCTCGGCCTGCTGACCGCCCGCGCGGGCCGCACCGGCCCCGGACCGCACGCCAACCGGGGTCCCGGCCTCGGCTGACCCCTGCCGCGGATGTTCGTGAAGGCCACCTTGAGGAACTACAAGTTCCTCAAGGTGGCCTTCACGAACTTTCGCCGGGTGGGGCCGGAGGTCAGGTGGCCTGGTCCTGGGTGCGCAGCAACACCGTCAGGGAGCGGCCGGCGACGACCAGCGTTCCCTGGCCCGGCACCGTGCGCGGCGTGGCCGGCTGGTCGCCCGCCACGCCGCCGACCAGGACACCGCCGATGGACCGGTGGAACACCTCGCCCGTCGCCGAATCCAGCACGATCGCCCACTCCTTGCCGTATTCGCCGTCGGGGACGGTCATCGTGATGTCGTCGTCGTGGGCGTTGAAGCAGAGCAGGAACGAGTCGTCCACCACGCGCTCGCCGCGGGCGTCGAGGTCCGGGATCGCCGTTCCGTTGAGGAAGACCATGATGCTGCGGCCGAAGCCGGCCTCCCAGTCCTGGTCGGTCATCTCGTCGCCGGCCGGGGTGAACCAGGCGATGTCGCGCAGTTCGTCGCCGCGGCGGATCGGGCGGCCGGCGAAGAACCGGCGGCGGCGGAACACCGGGTGCCGGTGGCGCAGGTCCACGACCGCCGAGGTGAACTCGAACAGCTCGCGGTTGCGCTCCAGCTGCGACCAGTCCACCCAGGACAGCTCGTTGTCCTGGCAGTAGGCGTTGTTGTTGCCCTGCTGGGTGCGGCCGAGCTCGTCGCCGTGCAGGAGCATCGGCACGCCCTGGGACAGCAGGAGCGTGGCGATCAGGTTCCGGCGCTGGCGGGCGCGGAGGTCGAGGACCTTCTCGTCCTCGGTCGGGCCCTCCTCGCCGCAGTTCCACGACCGGTTGTCGTCGGCGCCGTCACGGCCGTCCTCGCCGTTGGCCTCGTTGTGCTTTTCGTTGTACGACACCAGGTCGTTCAGGGTGAAGCCGTCGTGGGCGGTGACGAAGTTGATCGACGCGAACGGCCGGCGGCCGTCGTTCTGGTAGAGGTCCGACGAACCCGTGATCCGCGAGGCGAACTCGCCCAGCGTCGCCGGCTCGCCGCGCCAGAAGTCGCGGACGGTGTCGCGGTAGGCGCCGTTCCACTCCGTCCACAGCGGCGGGAAGTTGCCGACCTGGTAGCCGCCCGGGCCGACGTCCCAGGGCTCGGCGATCAGTTTCACCTGGCTCACCACCGGATCCTGCTGCACCAGGTCGAAGAACGTGGCCAGCCGGTCGACGTCGTAGAACTCGCGGGCGAGCGTGGCGGCGAGGTCGAACCGGAAGCCGTCGACGTGCATTTCGGTGACCCAGTACCGCAGCGAGTCCATGATGAGCTGCAGGGTGTGCGGCTGGCGCACGTTGAGCGAGTTGCCGGTGCCCGTGTAGTCCATGTAGTACTGCGGGTCGTTCTCGACCAGCCGGTAGTAGGCCTGGTTGTCGATGCCGCGCATGGACAGCGTGGGCCCGAGGTGGTTGCCCTCGGCCGTGTGGTTGTAGACGACGTCGAGGATGACCTCGATGCCTGCCTCGTGCAGCGCCCGCACCATCGCCTTGAACTCGTGCACCTCGCTGCCCGGTGTCGTGGTTGCGATCGAGGCCGCGTATTCGTTGTGCGGCGCGAAGAAGGCGATGGTGTTGTACCCCCAGTAGTTGGCCAGGCCGCGCTCGGTGAGGGCGTGGTCGTGCAGGAACTGGTGGACCGGCATCAGCTCGACGGCCGTGACGCCGAGGGTCTTGAGGTACTCGATCATCACCGGGTGCGCCAACCCGGAGTACGTCCCCCGCAGCTCCTCCGGGATGTCCGGGTGGAGCTGCGTCAGCCCGCGGACGTGGGCTTCGTAGATGACGGTCTCGTTGTACGGCACGTTCGGCGGCCGGTCGTTGGCCCAGTCGAAGTACGGGTTGACGACGACCGCGCGGACGGTGTGCGCCGCCGAGTCGTCGTCGTTGCGCTCCTCGGGACGGCCGAAGCGGTAGCCGAACACGGACTCGTCCCAGTCCACCCGGCCGGTGACGGCCTTGGCGTACGGGTCGAGCAGCAGCTTGGCGGGATTGCAGCGCAGCCCGCGGCCGGGGTCGTACGGCCCGTGGACCCGGAAGCCGTACTCCTGGCCGGGGCCGACGCCGGTCAGGTAGCCGTGGTGGACGAAGCCGTCGACCTCCGGCAGCCGGATCCGGGTCTCGGTTCCGTCCGGGGCGAACAGGCACAGGTCGACGCGGTCGGCGACCTCGGAGAAGAGCGCGAAGTTGGTGCCGACGCCGTCGTAATCGGCCCCGAGCGGGTAGGGGGAACCGGGCCAAGGCTGCACTGGGCCTCCACAGGTGCGAGTGATCTCCGGCCGGGGTACCCAGCGGGAACCCTCCGGACACCGTGACGTCGCCCTCGTCACCGGACGCACCCGGCACGGGACCGCTGTGTGTTCAACGATCCCGCGCCGATCACCGGTGGGCGTCAGGTCAGCTTGTTCTTGACTTCCTTGGCCTTCCCCTTGGCCGTGCCCTTGGCGTCCTGCAGGGGCGCGTAGGTGCCGTAGAGGGCGGGGTCGGGTTTGGGTGCGGTGCCGGGGCCGCCGAGGGGTTCGGGGTCCATCAGGTATTCGATGCCGGCGTCGGTGGTCCAGCTGGCGCCCTTGGCGCCGTCGGGGCCGTCGGAGAGGTGCCAGATGGTGTGGTTGTGGGTCTGGTCTTCTTCGTCGAGCAGGGCGTTGGGGACGATGTCTTCTTCGAGGCCGTCGGCCTTGAGTTCTTCGATCGCGGCGAGCCACTGCTTCTGGTGGACGGTGTCGCGAGCGAGGTTGAACTGGAGCATCGCCTTGACGCCGGGGTCGTCGGTCATGTTGTAGAGGCGGGCGGTTTGGAGACGGCCTTGGGCTTCGGCGGCGACGTTGGCGCGGAAGTCGGCCAGCAGGTTGCCGGAGGCGACGATGTAGCGGCCGTTCCAGGGGTAGCCGTTGCTGTCAGCCGGCAGGGCTCCGCCACCGGCGACGATGGCTTGCTGGACGTCCATGCCGCCGAGGGTGGCGGCCATGACGGGGTCTTTGACGGCTTCGGCGGTCATGGTGGCGGGGGCGCCTTCGAGCAGGCGGGCGACCATGGTGGCGAGCATTTCGACGTGGCCGATTTCTTCGGTGGCGGTGTCCATGAGGAGGTCTTTGTACTTGCCTTCGATGCGGCAGTTCCAGCCCTGGAACAGGTACTGCATCGTGACGCTCATTTCGCCGAAGGCGCCGCCGATGAGTTCCTGGAGTTTGCGGGCGTAGACGGCGTCCGGCTTTTCGGGTTTGGCTTCGAACTGCAGCAGCTTCGTGTGACGGAACACGAGAATTCCCTCCGTCGTCCGGGGTGCCGCCGGCGGGGGCCGGCGGTCCAGGGGGCTTTCCCGGTTAGCGGAGGGTTAAGCACGGCGATCGTGGACGGCCCGGCCCGCGGGGGCCGAGGATCGACAACGCCACCGTCGCTGTGATAGTTGAACGCGGAACGTTCGATGGCGAGTGGAGCGATACGTGAGCGATCACCAGGAGCGGGTGCCGGCCTGCCGGCGGTACCAGTGCGACGAGCCGGCCCTCTGGCGGAGGATGTGCGCGGCTCACTGGGCTCGCTGGCAGAACGGGACCGACCCGCTCGACCAGCCGGGCGACGACGGTGCGTCGCCGGAAGCCCGGGTGTGGCAGCCGCCGTTGCGGGAGAACAGCGTTTCGCAGCGTCACCCCGGCCGGCCGGGGTGACGCCGG
Source organism: Amycolatopsis sp. lyj-109 (assembly GCF_046548995.1). Lineage (NCBI taxonomy): Bacteria > Bacillati > Actinomycetota > Actinomycetes > Pseudonocardiales > Pseudonocardiaceae > Amycolatopsis > Amycolatopsis sp. lyj-109. The sequence continues at coordinate 60,196 of NZ_JAJPWR010000007.1, read as the reverse complement.
CGGGGAGCCCCGCCCGGGGGACTCCCCGCCGTGGCGTGGTCAGCGCGCCAGCTCGGCCACGGTGACGCCGATCGGCGTGGTCGGGCGGCCGATGAGGGTGCGCAGGTCGTCCGTGGTCTCGGCGAGCAGGCCGTCCTTGATGTTGGCGTCCAGGGCCACGAGGAAGCCGGCAACCGGCTCCGGCAGGCCGGCCTGGGTGAGGACCTTGGCGTGCTCGTCGGCCGGCAGGTCGACGTAGGTGATCTCGCGGCCGGTGGCCTGGCCGATCTCGGCGGCGAGGTCCGCGTTCGTCCAGGTGACGTCCCCGGCGAGCTCGTAGACCTTGCCCTCGTGGCCCTCGCCGGTCAGCACCGCGACCGCGGCCGCGGCGTAGTCGGCGCGGGTGGCGCTGGCGACCCGGCCGTCGCCGGCGCTGCCTGCGAAGCTGCCGGTCTGGACGGCCTGCTTGATCGTGTCGGCGTAGTTCTCGTTGTACCAGTTGTTGCGCAGGATCGTGGCGGTCAGGCCGGAGGCCTGGATCAGTTCCTCGGTCGCCTTGTGCTCCGGGGCCAGCACGAGCGCGGACGTCGTCGCCTGCGGCGCGCTGGTGTAGACGAGGTGCCCGACGCCGGCCTGCTCGGCCGCCTCGACGACCGCCTGGTGCTGAGCGGCGCGCTGGCCGACCTCGCTGCTGGAGACGAGCAGCACCTTGTCGGCCCCCTTGAACGCGGTGACCAGGCTGTCCGGGTCGGCGTAGTCCGCGCGCCGGACCTCGACGCCGCGTTCGGCCAGGTCGGCGGCCTTCTCCGGGGTACGCACCGCGGCGACGATCTGGTCGGCGGGCAGCTTCTCGAGCAGGCCTTCGACGACGAGCTTGCCGAGGTGGCCGGTGGCGCCGGTGACGACGATCATGACGACTCCTTGAAGGTTCAAGTACCTGTTCCCTGAAGCATGTACTAACTTTTAGAAAGTACCAACTCATTGTTAGTGCCGTCACATCCATCGTGCAAACTTTTAGGTAGTATTGAGGTGTGGATGAAGAAGCTGACGCCGAGCACGAGGCACTGGTGGCCGACGTGTTCAGTGCCGCGTGCGCGTCGCGGACCGTGCTGGAGCACGTCACGGGCCGCTGGGGCACGCTCGCCCTCGTCGCGCTCAACGACGGCGTGTTCCGGTTCAACGCCCTGCGCCGCCGGGTGCAGGGGGTCAGCGAGAAGATGCTCGCCCAGACGCTGCAGGCGCTCGAGCGCGACGGCTTCGTGCACCGGGAAGCGCGGCCGACGATCCCGCCGCACGTCGAATACAGCCTCACGCCCGCCGGTCAGGAGGTCGCGCGGCGGCTGCTGGGGCTGATCGAAATCCTCGAGGCGAGCGTGCCCGGCGTCGTCGAGGCCCAGATTCGCTACGACGCGGCAAAAGCCGCGGGCGCGTGACGCCGGAGCCGGGTCAGTGAGCTGAAGGCCGGGCGGGCGCGAGGTTCGCGATCGCGCCCAGCAGGAACATGCCCGTCGCGATGCCGAGCATCGTCAGCACCCCGCGTGGCCAGAAGATGTGGCTGTCGAAGAAGGAAATGCTCGCCGCCAGCAGCAGTACGGCGCCCGGTACCGCGCGCCACGACGTTTCCCGTGCGACGGTCGCGACCACCGCGACATTGGCTGCGAGAAAGCAAAGCGCGCCAGCCTGGCCGAGGGTGTCACCCATGCCGAAGACCGCTCCGGTGACGGGGGTGACGGCGTGCTCGGCGTGCACCACGGTTCCGGCGGCGATGCCGGCCACGGCGTCGAGTCCGCCGTAGAACGCCGCGAACCCGAACGCCGCGAGCCGGCCCGGGCGGCGAAGTGCCGCGGGTGCGGACGAGAGCAGCAGCCACTGCGCCACCGCGAGCAAGGGGAACACCGGCAGCAGGACGACGTGCAGGGTGGTCCACCACGGTGCACTGGCCGGGTCGAGCACGAGCGGGTGCGTCAGGCCGAATCCGGCCAGTACCAGTGCGGGCGCGGCGTAGCCGGCGGCGCGGGTCCATCGTGAGCGAAGCATCGTCCGACGGTATCGGCCGCCGTTGCCGTCCGGCGGTTACCGAACTCTTACCGCCTCGGAGGGCAAGGGAGTCAACGGATCCGGCGCTCCCGCGTCCGGCGGCGGCGCGAAAACTGACCGTTGCGCTCCCTCGACCCGAGGGTTATGTTAGCGCTCACAATCGCTCCGCTTGTGCCGTTCCTGCGTGTCGGTGATCGAGGAGGAGGTTGGCAACGTCGCCGGCCCGCGCACCTGTCGATTCGACGATTTCCGTACCCCAGCGGGAGATCACCCATGGCACGACAGCCGAGATATGCCCGTTCACGCGCCATCGCGCCGGCCCTGGTCGTCGCCGGCACGCTCGTCACCGGCCTCCTCGTCGGCGGCGGCACGTCCCAGGCGGCCACCCAAGGACCGTGCGACATCTACGCGTCCGGCGGCACGCCTTGTGTCGCCGCGCATTCCACGACCCGGGCCCTGTACGGCGCCTACACCGGTCCGCTGTACCAAGTCCGGCGCGCGTCCGACAGCGCCACCCGCGACATCGCCCCCTTGGCCGCGGGCGGCGTGGCCAATGCCGCGACGCAGGATTCGTTCTGCTCGGGAACCACCTGCCTGATCACGGTCATCTACGACCAGTCCGGCCGGAACAACCGCCTCACGCAGGCGCCGCCGGGCGGGTTCCAGGGACCGGCCGCGGGCGGGTACGACAACCTCGCCAACGCCACCGCGGCACCCATCACCGTCGGCGGCCACAAGGCTTACGGCGTCTACGTGGCGCCCGGAACCGGATACCGCAACAACAACACCAACGGCGTCGCGACCGGTGACCAGCCGGAGGGCATGTACGCGATCTTCGACGGCACGCACTACAACGGTGGCTGCTGCTTCGACTACGGCAACGCCGAACGCAACAGCCGCGACAACGGCAACGGCACGATGGAAGCCATCTACTTCGGCAACAACAACGTCTGGGGCTACGGCGCCGGCAACGGGCCGTGGATCATGGCCGACCTGGAGAACGGCCTGTTCTCCGGGGTGAACCAGCGCTACAACGCCAATGACCCGAGCATCAGTCACCGCTTCCTGACGGCGATCGTCAAGGGTGGCCCGAACCGGTGGGCGATCCGCGGCGGCAACGCCCAGTCCGGCGGCGTGTCGACGTTCTACGACGGCGTGCGCCCGAACGTGGCCGGCTACAACCCGATGAAGAAGGAAGGGGCCATCATCCTGGGCATCGGCGGCGACAACAGCGTCGGCGCCCGCGGCACCTTCTACGAAGGCGTGCTGACGTCCGGTTATCCCTCGGACGCCACGGAAAACGCCGTGCAGGCCAACATCACCGCGGCCGGCTACGCCACCGGTTCCGCGGGCACCGGCCTGACGCCGGGCACGTCCGTCTCGCTGCGCGCCACCACCGCCTGCTGCACCGACCGCTACATCCACCACACGGGGTCCACTGTGGACACCGCGGTCATCGGCACCGGCAGCTCCGCCACGGAGAAGGGCAACGCGTCCTGGACCGTCCGGACCGGACTCGGCAGCGGTTCGTGCGTGTCGTTCGAGTCCAAGAACGTGGCCGGGCAGTACCTGCGGCACCAGAACTACCGGCTGTACCTGCAGGCCAACGACGGCAGCTCGCTGTTCGCCCAGGACGCGACGTTCTGCCCGGAGGCCGGCCGCAACGGCCAGGGTGCCTCGCTCAGATCGCTCAACTTCGCCGACCGCTACGTCCGCCACTACGACAACATCGTCTACATCGCGGCCAACGGCGGATCGAACACGTTCGACAGCGCCAATGCCTACAGCGACGACGTGAGCTGGCTCGTCAGCTCACCGTGGGCTTCCTGATCCGAACCGCAGTCACGCGCCCGGCCCGTCGGCCGGGCGCGTGACAGCGCTTTCCCGGCCGGCCGGGCGGCCGTAACCTGAGCTACCGGTACCCCGACGAAAGGACATCTCGGATGCGCCTCCGCCGAACCGCCGTGCTCCTGGCCGTTTCCGCGTCGCTGTTGAGCCCGGCGACCGCGGAAGCCGCGCCGTCGGGCGGTGCCCCACCGGGATGGGTGACCCTGACGGAGTCCGCGCTCCAAGGCGTGCACGGCACCGCGCCCGACGTCACCATCCGCAACGTGCTCACCGTGACCGCAACCGGGGCGGCACTGCGGGTCCGGCTGAGCAACCCGTTCGGCAGCACCGCGATGACCGTGCGGTCGGTGTGGGTCGGCCGGCAGCCGTCGACGAATTCGCCCGCGCTCGTGCCGGGTTCGAACCGCCGGGCCACCTTCGGCTTCCGGCACGCCGTGACGATCCCGCCCGGCGGGAGCGCGTGGACCGACCCGCTGCCGCTGTCGGTCCGGCGTGGCGACCACGTCGCGGTGAGCATCTACGCGCCGGGCGCGCCGGTCAACGACCACACCTTCCCGCCGCCGGAGAAGTACACGCCGGGGTCGTTCACCTCGGCCGGCCCCGGTGACGCCGGCGCGGACGAGTCGGGGAGTGCGTACGGGCCCTTCGCACCCGGCGTCCTGTGGTGGGCGGACGCGATCAGCGCCGCCTCGCCCGCCCGCGGCACGATCGTCGCCCTCGGCGACTCGATCACCGACGGCTACAACGCCTTCGGCGGCGGTCCGCGCTGGACCGACGTGCTCGCCGAGCGCATCGGGACGCTCCCGCCGTCGCGGCGGCTCTCGGTGGCGAACGCGGGCATCAGCGGCAACACCGTCAGCGTCCAGCCGAACCCGTACGACCCGACCGGCCAGTGCTGCGGCCCGCCCGCGCCGGTCCGGCTCGACCGGGACGTGCTCTCCCTGCCCGGCGTGCGGTACGTCCTGCTCCTGGAGGGGACGAACGACCTCGGCGGCGGCGACAACGCGGCCCCGGCCCCGGCCACGCAGGTCATCGCCGCCATGCGCACCATCGCCGGGCGGGTGCACGCGGCGGGCCGCAAGATCGTCGGCGCGACGGTCCTGCCGATGTGCAACGCGGCCGGCAGCCCGAAGGAACAGGCCCGGCTCGCGGTCAACGCGTGGATCCGCACGTCCGGGACGTACGACGCGGTGCTCGACTTCGACGCCGTGCTGCGCGACCCGGCGGACCCGACGGTGATCCGCGCGGACTGGCGGACCGACTGCTACCACCCGAACGCGGCAGGCGACCGGCTCCTCGGTGATGCGATCGACCTGAAGGTGTTCGCCCGCTGAAGCTCCGGGCGCCGCCACGGGTCGCCGGGCGCCGCCGGTCTGCCGCGGCTTGTCGTGAGTGGTAATTAGGGTTAGAACCCTAATTACCACTCACGAGCGCCAGCCAGGGTCGGCCTGTCAGGTTTGGCGGGGCCGGGCGCCCGTGCTGGACCGCAGCGAGATCGGCGGCTCCAGCAACGCGTGCCGCGGCTCCGCGTCCCTGTCCGCGATCTGCGCCAGCAGCAGATCCACCGCCAACCGCCCCAGTTCCACGGCGGGCACGTCCGCCGCGGTGAGTGCGGGGTGGAAGTCCTCCGCCAGGCGCTCCGCGATCACGCCCGTCAGGGAAAAGTCGCGAGGCACCTCGAGTCCGGCCCGGTGCAACGCGCGCTGGACGCCCGGCAGGGCCGCTTCGTTGATCGTCACCGCCGCCGTCACCGATGGCCACTGGGTCCGGATCTGCTCGAAGCAGGCCAGGCCCGCTGCCGCTTCGTCGGCGCAGCAGACCGTTCGGGCCGTCAGGCCGCGCGCCGCCGTCGCGTCGAGGAAGCCCGTGGCCGAGCGCAGCGCTGGGCCGTAGCCCGCCGCCACCAGCTCGGCCGAACGGTTGATCAGCACCACCTCTTCGTGGCCGAGGTCCGCCAGGTGGTGTACGCAGCGCGTGATCAGGGCGCCGTAGTCGACGTCGACCCACCAGGATGCTCCCGGGTGCTCGACGTGGCCGATCGTCACGAACGGCAGGCTCGCCTGGCTCAGCCGCTCGACCCGGGGGTCTTCGAGGAGGATCTCCATCAGGATCACGCCGTCGACGCGCCGGCCGGTCACGATGCGCTCGAACGAACGGTCGTGGTCGCCGCCGCTGGGGGAGAGCAGCACGTCGAGGTCGTGGGCGGCGGCCGCGTCGACGACGCTGCCGACGAAGCCCAGCTGGACGTCGGTCAGGCGGCGGCTGGCCGGCGGCACCACCAGGCCCAGGGTGCGCGTGCGGCCTTCGGCCAGTGCGCGGGCGCTGGCGTTGGGCCGGTAGCCGAGCTCAGCGATGACGTCGTTGATGCGCTGCACGGTGGCGGCCGAAACCGGGCGTTTGCCGCTCAGCGCGTACGACACGGTGCTGCGTGAAACGCCCGCGCGCCGCGCGATCTCCCCGATGTTCATGCCACTCCTGACGCTGGTGCTCAGAACCGGTTCGATCGTAGTACACGCAGTATTGCGCAGGAGCGCCTTCGAGGTTTACGGTGACGCGGCCCTCCCGCATCGAACCGGTTCGATGATGCCGAGACTGCCTCCAGGTCGTCACAGGTGCCGACAGGAAGGACCTCCCCATGAAGCGTCACCCCCTCATCCGGCTGCTGTCGGTGGCCGTCGCCGCGACGACGCTGGCCGCCTGCTCCGCGGGCCCGGCCCCGACCGCGGGCGGCGGCACCTTCACCGTCTGGGACCCCTACCCGCAGTTCGACGCGACTTCCGCGTGGGCGAAGGTGATCGACAAGTGCGGCGCCGACGCCGGGGTCAAGATCGCGCGGCAGGCGTTCGACACGACCGACCTCACCAACAAGGTGCTGCTCGCCGCCCAGCAGAACACCGCGCCGAACGTCCTCGTGGTCGACAACCCGGTCGTCTCGACCCTGGCCGAGGGCGGGGTGCTGAAGTCCAATGCGGACACCGGCCTCGACGCCGCGCAGGTCGCCCCGAACCTGCTCGCCGCCGGTGACGTCAAGGGTCAGGTGTACGGCGTCCCGATCGGGGCGAACACGCTCGCCCTCTACTACAACAAGGCCGTGCTGACCGCGGCCGGCGTCGACCCGGCGTCGGTGAAGGATTGGGCGGGTCTCGATGCGGCGCTGGCCAAGGTGCACGCCGCGGGCAAGAAGGGCATCACCTTCTCCGCCATCGGCACCGAAGAGGGCAGTTTCCAGTTCCTGCCGTGGTTCTGGGGCTCGGGCGCAAACCTGACCGACCTCGCCTCGGCCGACGCCGTCTCGGCGCTCACGCAGTGGAAGTCCTGGCTGGACAAGGGGTACGCGCCGAACTCGGTGGTCGGCAACACGCAGACCACCAGCTGGCAGGAGTTCGCGACGGGCGACTACGCCTTCGCCGAGAACGGCACCTGGCAGCTGCAGAACGCGAAGAAGGCCGGCCTCGACTACGGCGTCCTCCCGATCCCCGCGCGCACCGGGGGACCGGCCCCGGCACCGACCGGCGGCGAGTTCGTCACCGTGCCTGCTCAGAGCAGCCCGGACGCCGAGAAGACCGCGGGCAAGATCGCGTCCTGCCTGACCAGCCCGGCCAACGTCCTCGACTCCGACACCGCGCTGACCTACGTCTCCGCCGTGCCGTCCGTGCAGGAGAAGCAGGTCGCCGCCCAGCCGGAACTGAAGGTGTGGGTCGACGCGGTCAAGGTCGCGAAGGGCCGCACCGGCGACAACCTCGGCACCCGGTACCCGCGGATCTCCGAACCGCTCTGGGGCGCCGTGCAGACCGCGCTCACCGGCGCGAAGGCCCCGGAGGCGGCGCTCGCGGCCGCGCAGGCGACCGCCGCGTCGGCGAAGTAGGCCTGCTCGTGCCGGACATCCGTGAACCGGTCACCGTCCGTCCGGCCGCGCGAGCGCCCGGGCGGACGGGACGCCGGCGGCCGCAGCTGCTCGCGTGGGCGTTCCTCGCGCCGCTCGTCGCCTACCTGCTGCTGTGCTACGGCTATCCGCTGGTGACGAACGTCGATCTCAGCCTGCGCAACTACACCGTCCGCACCTTCGTGCACGGCGGGGCACCGCTGGTCTGGTTCGACAACTACGCAGGAGTGTTCACCGATCCGACCTTCCGCACGGCGTTGCTCAACACGCTCGTCTTCACCGCCGCGTCGCTGCTCTTCCAGTACGGCATCGGCCTGGCGATGGCGGTGTTCTTCGCCCGCAACTTCCGCTTGGGCCCGACGCTGCGCGCGCTGTTCCTCGTGCCCTGGCTGCTGCCGCTGATCGTCTCCGGATCGACCTGGGCGTGGCTGCTCAACAGCGAGTCCGGCGTGGTCAACTCCGTGCTGGGCTGGTTCGGCGCCGGCCGGATCGACTGGCTGACGTCGCCGTCGTGGGCGCTGGTCTCGGTGATCATCGCCAACATCTGGATCGGCGTGCCGTTCAACCTCGTCGTGCTGCACAGCGGCCTGCAGAACATCCCGGCCGAGGTGTACGAGGCGGCGTCGCTCGACGGCGCCGGGGCGTGGCAGCGGTTCCGGCACGTCACCTTCCCGCTGCTGCGGGGAGTTTCGGCGATCACCCTGCTGCTGGGGCTGGTTTACACGCTGAAGGTGTTCGACGTCATCTGGATCATGACCAAGGGCGGACCCGGCGGGTCGTCGACCACCCTGGCCACCTGGTCCTACCAGCTCGGGTTCGGCGGCATGCTGCCGCGGTTCGGGCCCAGCGCGGCCGTGGGCAACGTGCTCATCCTGCTGGCCCTGGTCGCCGGGCTGCTCTACATCCGGGCGCAGCGCAGGCAGGAGGCAGTGTGATCGGCCGCTGGGTGATCCGCCGCTGGCGCACCGCGGTGGGGTTGCTTCTCACCGCCGTCATGCTGTTCCCCGTCTACTGGATGGTCAACGTGTCCTTGACCCCGGCCGGGCGGATGCGCAAGTCGCCGCCCGACTGGTTCCCCGCCGCGCCGACGTTCGAAGGCTACGAGCGGGTCCTGCGCGAGCAGCTCCCGTACTTCGCCACCAGCATGGTCGTCGCGCTGGGCACGGTGGCGCTGACCCTGGCCCTGGCCGCGCCTTCGGCCTACGCGCTGGCCAAGCTCCGCCCGCGCGGGCACCGGGCACTGGGGTTCGTGCTGCTGGCCGCCCAGATGATCCCCGGCATCATCATGGCACTGGGGTTCTACGGCATCTACGTCTCGCTGGGCATCACCAACACCGCCTGGGGCCTGGTCCTCGCCGATTCGACGATCGCGGTGCCGTTCGCTGTGCTCATCCTGACCTCGTTCATGACTTCGGTGCCGGACGAGCTCGTCCAGGCGGCCACGATCGACGGCGCGGGCCCGGTGCGCGCGTTCTGGTCGGTGGTGCTGCCCGCGAGCCGCAACGGGGTGGTGACGGCGGGGCTGTTCTCGTTCCTGTGGGCCTGGTCGGACTTCGTCTTCGCGGCGACGCTCGACGGCGGTGGCTCGATGCGGCCCCTGACCCTGGGCATCTACCGCTACATCGGCAACAACAACCAGGAGTGGAACTCCATCATGGCGACGGCGGTGGTCGCTTCCGTGCCCGCCGCCGTGCTCCTCGTGCTGGCGCAGCGGTTCGTCGCCGCCGGCGTCACCGCGGGCGCCGTCAAGGACTGAGCCCCTCTCTCGGAAAGGACGCTTCTGTGCCCACGGGCGAATTTTCGCTGCGGGAGATTCCCTTCAGCCACCCGGGATCGTGGTTCGACGTCTCCCCGGTGGTGGCCCAGGCCACCTACGCCGACGACCTGCACCTGGTGTCCCACCGCCACGGGATGCACGCCGTCCTGGCGCTGATCCCCGAAGAGGGCGGGAAACGGGCGGACGTCCCGGCCGTTGCCACGCCGTCCGCGCTCACCTGGGGGACCGGCGACCGGCGGATCACCGCGGCGTTCGCCACGCCGGACGCGCTCCGGATCGCCGGGCGCGGCCTGGCCTTGCGGATCCGCGCGGCCGAACTCACGCTGACCCCGTTCACCGGCACCTACTTCTTCGCCGATCCGGTCGACGGTTCCGCCGTCTTCACCTCCTACGAAACCGGGCACCGCTACCGCGTCACCGTCCTTTCCGGACACGTGCGGCACGTGGGCGCCGAAGCGCTCGGCACCGCCGAGCGGGCCGTCGTCGTCAGCGGCGACGCCTGGGAGGTGGCGATCGAGGAACTCCCCGGCGCCCGCGAGCCGTACGCGGCGACCGCTGCCTTCGACGACGTGGTCGCCACCGCCCGGGCCGGGTTCGCCGCTTTCACCGATTCAGTGGCGCCGTGGCGCGGCGAGCGCACGCCGGCGGCCGAGCTCGCCTGCTACGTGCTCTGGTCGGCCATCGTGGCGCCCGCCGGGTTCGTCGGCCGCCCGGCGGTGCTGATGTCGAAGCACTGGATGGACAAGGTGTGGAGCTGGGACCACTGCTTCACCGCGCTGGCGCTCGCCCCGGGACGGCCGGAGCTGGCCTGGCACCAGGTCCAGGTCGTCTTCGACCACCAGGACGACCGGGGTGCGCTGCCCGACTCGGTCACCCACGCCGAGGTGCTGCGCAACTTCGTCAAACCGCCCATCCACGGCTGGGCGCTGAGCCGCCTGCGCGGCCGCCTCCCCGGTGGCCTGCCCGAACCCGGGCTCGCCTACCGGCAGCTGGCGGCGTGGACGACGTTCTGGCTCGAGCACCGCCGCGTGCCCGGCGGGCCGTTCGCCCACTACGAGCACGGGAACGACAGCGGCTGGGACAACGCGACGCCGTTCGCGCGGCGGCGGCTTGTGCAGACGCCCGACCTCGCCGCGTTCCTGGTGCTGCAGCTGAAGGAACTGGCCGGGCTGGCCGGCGAGCAGGGCGATCCCGATGCGGCCCGGCGGTGGGACGCCGAAGCCGAAAGCATGCTGGCGGCCCTGCTGGGCGAGCTGTGGGACGGCACGAAGTTCGTCAGCCGCTCGGCCGCGACCGGCGCGGCGCAGTCCGGGGCGAGCCTCCTGGAACTGATGCCGATCGTGCTCGGCGAACACCTGCCGCCCGAGGTCCGGGACCAGGTCGTGGCCGGGCTGGAGGCGCACCTCACCGGGATCGGGCTGGCGACCGAGCGGCCGGAGTCCGCGTTCTACGAGGCGGACGGCTACTGGCGCGGCCCGGTGTGGGCGCCGGTCACCGTGCTGATCGAGGACGGCCTCCGGCGCGCCGGCGCGACGGAGCTCGCCGACCGCGTCAGCGCCCGGTTCCGCGCGGTGTGCGAAAAGTCCGGGTTCGCGGAGAACTTCGACGCGTTGACCGGGGACGGCCTGCGTGACCGCGCCTACACCTGGACCGCTGCCGCCTACCTCGTGCTCGCCGGCGACGCCGAGGCGCGCTCGAAGCCGTAGGCGGCCCACCGCGGGTCAGGTGCGGTCGTGGAGCGTGACGTGGTAGCCGTCGGGGTCGGCGAAGGTGAACGTCCGGCCGAAGGGGCCGTCGATCGGGGCGGCGACGATCGGGTGGCCGTCGGCGGCGAGAGCGTCGTGAATGGCCTGGACGTCGGTGGCGTGCAGCCAGATCGCGGCGCCGATGCCGGGCCGGGCCGCGGAGGCGAGATCGGTGCCCGGAACGATGTCGCGGAGCGCGAACGCGATCGGCTTCGTCTCGAAGACGACGGCGTGCGGAGGTCCGGCCGGTGAGCGGACGAGGCCGAGGTACCGCTCGTAGAACGCCTGCGAAGCGTCCAGGTCGCGGGCCTGGAGCGAGATGAAGTCGGGGCCGGTGGCGGGCATGGTGCTGCTCCTTCTCTTCATGTCAGGTTCCTGACATCGACCACCGTATGTCAGGAACCTGACATGAGTCAAGCCGGGGGCGGCCGGCTGTCGAACCGCATCGACGATCGCGGTGCCGAGATAGCCCTCCTGGTGGCGCGCGAAAACGGATCCCGATTCGACGAAATCGAATCCGGTGCATGGGTCGAAATCATCGAAGTATTGTTTTACGATTTTTGATCGATGCTGGTCGAATGCGGGTAAATCACACACAGTATCTTGACCGGTACGCGGCCTGCCTGCGATAGTCGTCCCACTCCCGTTCACGCCGCGCCGGCGATGAATACCTCGTCGAAACGATTCGACATCGAGTCCACCGGGAAAGGACGAACCAATGCACAACGTTGTGCGTTCCCTGCTCGTCTCGCTGACCGCGGCCGCCGTGGTGGCGACCACCGCCGGGGTGGCCGAAGCGGCCACCTGGTCGTCTTCGGACAAGTGGGCGACCTGGTCCAACGGCGGGTACACCATCCGCAACGACGTCTGGGGCAGCGGGGCCGGCCCGCAGTCGATCTGGGCGAACTCCTACAGCAACTGGGGGGTGAACTCCAACCAGCCGAACACCGGCGGGGTCAAGTCCTACCCGCACTCGGCGAAGAACGTCGGCCGGACGCTCAGCTCGCTGCGGCAGGTTTCCAGCAGCTTCAACGTGAGCCGCCCGGGCAGCGGCGCGTACGAGACCGCCTATGACATCTGGGCGAACAACAACGCCTACGAAATCATGTTGTGGGTCAACAAGCAGGGTGCGGTCGGCCCGATCGGCAGCAAGCAGACGACGGTGAGCGTCGGCGGGCACACCTGGGACGTCTACAAGGGATCGAACGGCTCGAACGCGGTGTTCTCGTTCCTGCGCACGTCGAACACGAACGCCGGCACCGTCGACGTCCTCGCGGTCATGAACTGGATCAAGGCCCGCGGCTGGTTCGGTGACGTGACCCTCGGGGAAGTGCAGTTCGGCTTCGAAATCACGTCGTCTTCGGGTGGGTTGAACTTCACCTCGAACAGCTATTCCGTTTCCGCGTCCTGATCGTTCACCGCATTCGGGAAAGAGGCGGCGTCAGGTCGCGGCCGCCTACGGGCCGTTCCGGACCGCGCAGCGACGGACGTCCTCGACCTGGCGCCGGCCGCCGGAACGCGCTCCCGTTCCGGCGGCTCTACACTTCGCCCAGCCCGCCCGCTCGCATTGTGCGAACCGGCTTGAGGGCAGCGAAGTCCCGATGAGAGGGTGGATCGATGGAACCAGGTGACGCCGCGCGGAAAGCGCTGGCCTGCGTGCGGATCTTCAACGGCGCGGTCGGGCGGCTCGCGCCCGGCCGGATGGCGGCGAGCCTGGGCAGCACGCCGGGGGAGGACCGGCGGTTCGGCTACCCGGCGCGCATGTTCGGCATCCGCACCCTGGTCCTCGGGACGGACCTGCTGCTGCTCAAGGCGGACGATCCGGCGGCCCGGCGGATCCTGCGGCAGGCGGTCCTGATCCACGCGACGGACACCGCGGCCGCCGCCTATGCCGGTGCGCGCGGCGAACTCCGGGGCAAAGCGGCGAAGCTGACCGTCGCCATCTCCGCCGTCAACACCGTGCTGGCGGTGATTTCGCTCGTGACCGCGAAGCCGCGCGGCTGACGCGCTCCCCGATCAGCGGTTCACGCGCAGCGCGTCGACGATCAGGTCGAGCATCCGCCCGGTCCGCCCGGGATCGCGCTCGTCCACCGTGGACAGGAACGTGCCCAGCAGGAGCAGGGTCACGTCCTCCGGGTCGGCGCCGGCGCGCAGCGTGCCCGCTTTCGCGCCCGCGTCGAGGATCGCCCCGATCGCGGCGGTGATGCGCTGCCGCGTCACCGGGGTCGCGATGCGGCCCGACGCGACGCTCGCGCGCAGGACGTCCGCCATTCCGCGTTTGGTCGCCACGAACGCCGCATAGCGGTCCATCCACGCGCGGAGGGCGTCTTCGGGCGCGAGCGCGTCGAGGAGAGCCGGCGCGCCGGCGGTGACGTCGTCGAGTTCCGCCGCGTAGACGGCTTCGACGAGCGCCTCGCGGGTCGGGAAGTGCCGGTAGAGCGTCCCGATCCCGACGCCGGCCTCGCGGGCGACGGCTTCGAGTGCGACGGTCCCGTTGACAGTGCCGTCGGTGGCGAACGCGGCACGCGCGACCGCGACGAGCTTGTCCCGGTTGCGGCGCGCGTCCGAGCGCACCGGTCGCGAGGGGTCGGGAGAAGGCAAAGCGGAGGCACCTCCGGTTGTGCTACGGTCGGCTCGAGCGGAGGCTCCTCCGCTTCGTCATCATCGCACGAGGACGGGGACACCCATGCCTTCTCCCGAACGCGCCGCGCTCGCCGGCCACACCGTCTCCCGCGTCGGCTACGGGGCGATGCAGCTCGAGCGCCTGCACGACGACCCCGCCGCGGCGGTCGCCCTCCTGCGCCGCGCGGCCGAGCTCGGCGTCGACCACGTGGACACGGCCCAGTTCTACGGCAACGGCTTCGTCAACGGCGTCATCCGCGAAGCCCTCGGCTCCGACGTCCTGATCGCCACCAAGGTCGGCGCCGATCCGGACCCCAGCGGGCCGATCCCGCTCCGCTTGGCGCAGCGGCCGGAAGAGCTGCGCGCGAGCGTCGAGGACAACCTTCGTTCGCTCGGGCTGGACCGGATCCCGCTGGTCAACCTGCGCCGGGCCGACCGGCGGCCCGGCGTGCTCGCCGAGGGGGACCAGCGCGTCGGCCTCGACGACCAGCTCGCGGTGCTGACGGCCCTGCGCGACGAGGGCAAGATCGGCGCGATCGGGCTCAGCGCCGTCACCCTCGACGTCCTGCGCCGGGCGCTTCCGGCGGGTATTGCCTGTGTGCAGAACGCCTACAGCCTGGTCGGCCGCGACGACGAGGAGATGGTGGAGTTGTGCGTCGCGGAGGACATCGCCTGGGTGCCGTTCTTCCCGCTGGGCGGCGCGTTCCCGGGGCTGCCGAAGGTGACCGACGAGCCCGCCGTGCAGGCGGCCGCGCGCTCTTTGGGGCGGACGCCGGCGCAGGTCGGACTGGCCTGGCTGCTGCACCGCGCGCCGAACGTGCACCTCATCCCGGGTACCGCGAGCGCGGCGCACCTCGAGGCCAACGTTGCGGCGGCGGACATCGTGCTCGACGGCGAGACGCTGGCCGCGCTGGACGCGATCCCGGTCCGGGCGATGGACGCCAGCCTGCTTTGAGGGCGCCGGCCCAGCCCTCGTGAGTGGTAATTCGGGTTAGAACCCTAATTACCACTCACGAGGGGTGCGGCAGGCGGGGGTCCGGCGCCGGGTCGTCCGTCAGGGCCGCCGCGGTCGATGTCAGGTGCCGGGTCAGGGCCTCGGCCGCGGCGTCGGCGTCGCGGGCCAAGGCCGTCTGCTCCAGCAGGGCGTGCTCGGCCAGGTGGTCGCGGCCGGGTGCGCGGTGGGCGGACCAGCGGCGGGCCAGCTCGCTCGCCGTCCACATCCGGTCGAACGTCTCCAGGAGCACCGGGTTGCCGCATCCCTCCAGCAGCGTGCGGTGGAAGATCCGGTGGGCTTCGGCCCATTCGCCGCTGTAGTGGCGGCCCTCGCCGGGGGCGAACGCCGGGGTGCGGGCCAGCCGGTGGTGCGTGGCCCGGACCCGGGCTTCCCAGTCGAGGTCGCCACGCTCGAGGGACAGGCGCAGCACGAGCGGTTCGACCGTCCGGCGGGCCTCGGCGACCTCCTGCCAGCGGCGGTCGGAAACGGTCGGGACCGCGAAGCCGCGATTGGGCAGGCGGTCCGCGAGACCGTCGCCGACCAGCCGCACGAGCGCCTCGCGCACGACGGCCAGGCTCACGCCGTGTGCCTTGGCCAGTTCCTGCGGTTTGAGGGCTTCGCCGGGGGAGTGCTGCCCGCGCATGATCGCGTCCCGCAGGTGCGCGTAGACCTGCTCGGAGAGCATCTGCCGCGCCGGTGAAGTCGTCTCGGTCACTCCAGAAGTATAGACGATCGAGTTGATAATCGATTATTGGTGCTATGGTCGATGGTGACGCCGCTCAGCTCAGGGAGAAAGTGATCCGATGAACGACCCGTTCGCCCGCCTGCCCGAGGTGCCTTCCTTCACCGTCACCAGTACGACGATCGCCGACGGCGCCGCCCTGCCGCCCGAACAGAGGTCCGGGAAAAACGTCTCGCCGCACCTGCGCTGGAGCGGTGCCCCGGCGGGCACGAAGAGCTACGCCGTCACCGTCTACGACCCCGATGCCCCGACCGGCTCCGGGTTCTGGCACTGGGCGGTCGCCGACATCCCCGCCACCGTCACCGAACTGCCCGTGGGCGCGGGCGACGACACCGGCTCGGGCCTCCCGGACGGCGCTTTCCAGCTCCCGGGCGACACCCGCGAAGCCCGCTTCGTCGGCGCGGCCCCGCCGGCCGGCCACGGCCCGCACCGCTACTTCTTCGTGGTGCACGCCCTCGACGTCGCCTCGATCGGCGTCCCGGCCGAGGCCACCCCGGCCGTTCTCGGCTTCACCATGGCCGGGCACGTCCTCGGCCGCGCGGTCCTGACCGCCACGGCCGAAACGCCGGGCGCCGAACGCCTCGAGGTGTCCCGGGTCGTCCCCGCGCCCGCCGACGCCGTCTTCGCGGTCTTGACCGACCCGAAGGGACACGTGGACATCGACGCGTCGGGCATGCTCATGGACGCCGAGGGGCCGCCGGTCGAGCGGGCCGGCGACCGGTTCGTGGTGCACATGGACCGGGCCGCCCTCGGGGACGTTCCGCTCGGCAAGTACGAGGTCGAGGTGGTCATCACCAAGCTCGTCCCGGACGAGGAGATCGCCTGGACCGTCGAGGGCCGGACCGGGACGCAGTTCCGCCACATCTACGGCTACCGGCTGGAGCCGGCCGAGGGCGGCACCCGCGTCACGTCCTACTACGACTGGTCGGAGCTCGCCGAGGAGTGGAAGCGGCGCCTCACCTTCCCGGTGGTCCCCGAGTCCGCCCTCAAAGCCACCCTCGGCATCCTCGAACGCACCGTCCGCCGGCGCCTGGCCACCAGGTAGCCGGACGACTGGATCACGCCACCCGGCGTACTTTGGCGGCATGTACACGGTGGCGGTGCTGGCCCTCGACGACGTGATCGCGTTCGATCTGGCCACGCCGATCGAAACGCTCGGCCGGGTCCGGCTGCCGGACGGCCGCGGGGGCTACCGGCTCGTCGTCGCCGGGCCGGAGCCGGTGGTCGGCGCCGGCCCGGTGCGGCTCACCGTCGACGTGGGGCTCGCCGAGGTCGCGCGCGCCGACCTCGTCGTCGTCCCGGGGCGGAACGATCCGGACCGGCCGACCCCGGACGGCGTGGCGGAGTTCCTGCGGGCCGCCGTCGCGCGCGGAACGCGGGTCGCCTCCATCTGCGTCGGTGCGTTCACGCTCGCCGAGGCCGGCCTGCTCGACGGGCAGCGGGCGACCACGCACTGGCTCGCCACCGACGAGCTGGCCCGCCGGTATCCCGCCGTCGAGGTCGACCCGGACGCCCTCTACGTCGACAACGGGCAGATCCTGACCTCCGCGGGCGCGTCGGCGGGGCTGGACATGTGCCTGCACATCGTGGAGCGCGACTACGGCGCCGCGGTCGCCGCCGACGTCGCGCGGCTGGCCGTCGCGCCGCTGCAGCGCACCGGCGGGCAGGGGCAGTACATCCTGCGCAACCGCCCGACCTATCGGACCGCGACGCTGGAGAAGGCCCTCGGCTGGATCGAGGAGAACGCCCACCGCCCGCTGACCCTGGCCGACATCGCCGACGCGGCGGGCATGAGCACGCGCACGCTGACCCGGCACTTCCACGCGGAGACCGGGCAGAGCCCGATCCAGTGGCTGACCGGGGTGCGGATCCGGCACGCGCAGGAGCTGCTGGAGCTGACCGACCACACGATCGACCGGATCGCCGGGCAGGTGGGGTTCCCGTCGCCGAGCAACTTCCGGGCGCAGTTCGCGCAGACGGTCCGGGTCAGCCCGAGCGCGTACCGGAAGACGTTCCGGTCGCGGTAGGTCCGCGACGCCGGCGCAGGCGTAGCGACGGGCCCGAGCGCCTTGAATGACTCATTCCTGGCGTCGGATGTCTTGAATGAGTCATTCAAGACATCCGGACGGCAGCAGATCGGACGCGGGGGGATGCGCCGGTGCCGGGCATCCCACCGCCGGGAACGATCAGCCCTGGTATTCGGCGGCGACGTCGATGATCCAGGTGACGCCGAAGCGGTCGGTCAGCATGCCGAAGGCGGGCGCCCACGGGGCCGGGCCGAACTCCTCGATGACGGTCGCGCCCTCGGCGAGGCCCTTCCAGACCGGGGAGACCTCGTCGACGGTCGCGCCGCGGACGGAAAGGAAGAACGGCTCCTTCGTGATCGTGGTGCCGTTCTCGCGGCGGGTGGTGGGCGCGGCCGGGGTGACCGGGCCGTCGGCGCCGGGGACGTCGTAGGCCATGACGGTGAACCCGTTGTCCGCGGTGACCTGGCCGAACACCACCTTGCCCGCGTCGGGCAGCCCGGCGGGCAGCCCGAAGTCGCCGTAGGTGACGACGGTGGTGTGGCCGCCGAAGACCGACTGGTAGAACTCCAGGGCCGCGCGAGCCTGGCCGGTGAAGTTGAGGTGGGCGACAGCGTTGAGCGACATGGTTGGTCCTTTTCGTGGGCGTTCCGACGAGAGCCACCGTGTCAGCAGTAGCGGTCAGGGAACGTCCGCTTCTGGTGGCACCATGAAAGTCATGCCGATCGCCTCCTCGACGGCGACCTCGGGTCGCCTGCTCTCGCTGCTGTCCCTGCTGCAGGCCCGCCGGGACTGGCCGGGCGCGCTGCTCGCCGGCCGGCTGGGCGTCAGCGAGCGGACCGTGCGCCGGGACGTCGACCGGCTCCGGGAGCTCGGCTATCCCGTGCAGGCGGTCAAGGGGCCCGACGGCGGCTACCGGCTCGAAGGCGGCAGCCGGATGCCGCCGCTGTTGTTCGACGAAGAGCAGGCGGTCGCGCTCGCCGTGGCGCTGCGGATCGCCGTCGGGACCGGCGCGGGCATCGAGGAAGCCGCCGCGCGGGCGCTGGCCACCGTGCGCCAGGTGCTGCCCGCCCGCCTGCGGCAGCGTGTCGACGTGCTGGAGATCGCCGCGGCCGGCGGCGCCGCCACCCAGGTCGACCCGGGCCTCCTGCTGGCCCTGAGCTCGGCGATCCGGGCCACCGAGGAGATCCGCTTCGACTACGAGTCCCCGGCGCGGCCGGCCGAGGTGCGCCCGCCGCGCCGGGTGCGGCCGCACCACCTCGTGGTCCGAAGTGGACGGTGGTACCTGATCGGCTGGGACGCCGCCCGCGAGGACTGGCGGACCTACCGCGTCGATCGGATGCGGCTGCGCATCCCGAACGGACCCCGGTTCACCCCGCGGGACGTGCCGGGCGGCGACGTCGCGGCGTTCCTTTCCGCCCGGTTCAAGGGATCCGACGCCGGTGACCGCTGGCCGTGCCGGGGAGAGGTGGTCCTCGACCGGCCGGTCGCCGACGTGGCGCCGTTCGCCGGCGACGGTGTCGTGGCCGAAGCCGCCCCCGGCCGGACCCGGCTGCTGGCCGGGTCCTGGTCGTGGGCGGCGCTCGCCGCCGGGCTGCTGCGCTTCGACTGCGAGATCGACGTGGTGGGCCCGCCGGAGCTGCGGGCGGCTTTCGCCGAGCTGGCCGGCCGGGCCGTCCGCAGCTCCGGCGGGTGAAGCTCAGGCCTTGAGCCGGGGGAACAGGGCCTCGGCGTTGCCGCGGTCGATCGCCGCGCGCAGGGAGGAGTCCATCGGGTACTGCGTGTACTGCGCGTCCATGAACCCGACCACCGGGGGCGCGGCGAACGGGAAGTCGGAGCCGTAGGTGATGTGGTCCGGGGCGGCGACTTCCAGGAGGCTGGGCAGCGCCGCGGGGGTCCCCGAGAGCGCGAGGTCGTAGTAGAACTGCTTGAGCACGGCCAGATAGCCGGGCACGTGGTGCTGCGGGTCGAGGAGCACCTGGGCCTGCTCCGCCTGGTCCTTCCCGTTGAGCATGGTCAGCAGGATCCGGTAGGCGATGTAGGGGACGAACCCGCCGGCGTGGGCGAGGATGAACTTGATCCCCGGGTACTTCTCCATCGCGCCGGACAGGATCAGGCTGACCGCGGTCCGGGTCGTGTCGAGCAGGAAGTCCGCGGTGAACGTCGGGATGCCGGGGACCACCGGCGCGGGCAGTTCGCCGGGGTGGACGAACACCGGCGTCCCGCGGTCGTGCAGGAACGCCAGCAGCGGCTCGAACCCCGGGTCGCCGAGGTAGCGGCCGTCGTTGTTGGCCAGCAGCACGATCCCGTCGGCGTGCAGCGTGTCCACGGCGTACTCGGCCTCGGCGAGCGCACCGTCCACATCGGGCAGGGTGAGGGTGGCGAAGAAGCCGAACCGGTCCGGGTGCCGCGTCACGGCTTCGGCGCACTGCTCGTTGATGTCCCGGGCCCGGCGGCGCGTTTCGGCGATGTCACCGAAGAAGAGGCCGGGCGCGGGCAGGGAGAGCACGGCTGTCTGGATGTCATGGCTGTCCATGAACTCCAGCGCTGCGGCTTCGGACCAGGGGGGCACGTCCACGCCGCCGGGGCGGATGCCCTTCTCGTGCAGCAGGTCCGCGTACCACGGCGGGATGATGTGCTGGTGCGTGTCGATCCGGCGGGCGCGGCTCATTCCTTCTCCTCGGCAGGGGCGGTCGATGCGGCGAACCCATCACGATACCGTGCATCCGAGGCGGGGAAGCCTGTTGCCGCGAACCTGCGATGCATCAGTGGTGGTTGAGGGCACCGGACCGGAAGGTCGTGACGGCGACCTCGCCGAAACCGAGCACTCGCACGGCATCAAGCAGGCGCCGATCGTCCTGGAGGGCCGCGGCCACGGCGGCGTCGAGCTCGATCCGGGCCGTGCCACCGAGGTCGCGCACCCGCAGGTCGCGGTAGCGCAGGCCACGGTCGTCCAGGACCGCGCGCACCACCGATTCGGCCTGTTCCACCCGCGCCAGCGTGGCCGTGGTGATCGGGATGCCGTACCGGACCCGGCTCGCCAGGCAGGGCGCCGCCGGTTTGTCCGCCCAGGCGAGCCCCCAGCGCCGCGCGATCGCCCGGACGTCCTCTTTGGACAGACCGAGGGTCCGCAGCGGGGTGTGCACGCCGAGTTCGTCGCCCGCGCGGATGCCCGGCCGGAACGGATCGACGGCGTCGTCGGCGTTCGTGCCGGTGGCCAGCGCCGGGAACCCGTGGGCGACGGCCACTTCGGCGATCGTCGTGAGCACGGTGGTCTTGCAGAAGTAGCAGCGCCGGCGCCCGTTGGCCGCGTACCCGGGCTCGGCCAGCTCGCCGGTCGGCGGGGTGAGGTGGCGGACCCCGAGCTCGGCCGCGATCTTCCTCGCGCCGGCCAGTTCCACCGCCGCCAGGCTGGCGGAGTTCGCCGTCACCGCGAGCACGTCCGCCGGGCCGAGGGCGCGGACGGCGGCCGCGAGCACCAGCGCCGAGTCGGCGCCGCCGGAGAACGCCACCGCGAGCCGACCGAGGCCGGCCAGGTGCGTGACGAGCCGGGTGTCGTCCATCAGCGCCCCGCGGCGATCGTCGCGACGACGCGGGCCGGCAGCCCGAGTTCGCGTGCGGCGGCCACGACGTCGTCGTGCTCGGGTTTCGCGCCGTGCGGTCCGCGCTTGCGCCGCACCGGCAGCCCGAGGACGTCGACGGTTTCGGTCTCCCGTTCCAGTGCGGTGCGGCGAACCGGGTACTCGCGGAAGCCGAGGCTGCCGGTTTCGGCGAGGACCAGGGCCCCGAGCCGGGTGGCGTGCTCCGGCTCGGCGAGCACGTGCAGGACGTGGGCCGGGCGGCCCTTCTTCATGGTCACCGGGCTGATCCACGCGTCGAGCGCGCCGGCGGAGAGGAGTTCGCCGACGACGTGCCCGAGCACTTCGCCGGTGACGTCGTCGAGGTTCGTCTCCAGCACCACCAGCGTGCGGGGCCCGGCGTCCACCGGCTCGCCGAGGTGCACGACCGCGACGTTCGGCCGGTCCGGCAGTGACCGGGTGCCCGCGCCGTAGCCGGTGGCCAGCAGGCGGAATTCCGGCGGCGGCTCGTACCGGGCGCCGGTGGCCTTCAGCAGCGCGGCCGCGGTGGGGGTGACCGTCTCGCCCACCAGGTCGCTCCCGACCGTGCGCGCGCCCTTCAACAGAGCCGCGGTCGCGGGGGCGGGGCACGGGAGGATGCCGTGCGCGGTGCGGACGGTGCCGGTGCCGAGGGGCAGCGCCCCACAGTACACAGTGGACACTTCGAGGGCGTCCAGTGCGGCGCAGACGCCGATGACGTCGACGAGCGTGTCGTGCCCGCCGAGTTCGTGGAGGTGGACGCGTCCGGGATCTTCCCCGTGCAGCCTGCCTTCCACTTCGGCGATCGCGCGCAGCGCGGCGACCGCCCGGGCCGCGACCGGCGCGGGCTCGACCCGCCCGGCCATGGCGATCAGCTCGGCCGCGGGCCGGCTGGTGGCGTCATCGGTCACGGCCACCTGCGCGCGGGCGGCCGTGAGCCCATGGGTGAGCAGGGACTCGACGTGCAGCTCCCACCCGGTCAGCCCGCTGGCGGCGATGGCGGACCGGATGGGTGCCACCGGTGCACCGGCATCGACGAGGGCGGCCAGCAGCATGTCTCCGGCCAGGCCGGTGAAGGGCGAGATGACGCACAGGGTCATCGTGGCCTCCGCAGGACTTGCGCGAGTCGGAAGGCGGCCATCGCCGCGCCGAAGCCCGAGTCGATGTTGACCACCGTGATCCCCGCCGCGCAGGACGCGTGCATGGCCAGCAGCGCGGTCACGCCTTCGAGGCCCGCGCCGTACCCGGTGGAGGTGGGGACGGCGATCACCGGGCCGGCGACCAGGCCCCCGACGGCCGAGGCGAGCGCACCCTCCATGCCCGCGACGACGATGACCGCGTCGGCTTCGCGCAGCTGTTCGGCTTCGGCGAGCAGCCGGTGGATGCCCGCCACACCGACGTCGGTGATCGCCCGCACCGCGAGGCCGATGGCCGTGGCGACTTCCGCGGCCTCCTCGGCGACCGGGCCGTCGGACGTGCCGGCCGCGGCCACGGCGACCGTGAAAGCCGTCGCCGGGGCCGGGCGCCAGACCAGGAGCCGCGCGCCGGGGGCGTAACGGCCGCCGGGGACCTCGGCCAGCACGGCCTGCGCCGGTTCGGCTTCGATCCGGGTGACCAGCACCGGACCGGTGTTGTGCGCGAGCAACGTCCGCACGATGGCCGCGATCTGCTCGGGTTGTTTCCCTGGCCCGTAAACGACTTCCGGGAGTCCCTGGCGGTGTTCGCGGTCCAGGTCGACGCGCGCGAACCCGAGATCGGCGGTGTTCATGCCGCCTCCGCGGGGAAAAGTACGTCGGCGGTGTTCATGCCGCCTCCGCGTGGAAAAGTACGTCGGCGGTACTCATGCCGGCACGTACGGGATCGTCAGCGGGCCTTCGGGGAGCACGCAGGCCCGCGCGCCCGGTCCGGCCCGGTCGAGCGCTTCGGCCACGGTGGCCGCGATGTCGGTGGTCCGGGTCAGGTGCGCCGTCGCGAGGTCGGCCTCGCTCAGGAAATCGGTGTGCACCACCACCCGGCAGTCGTCCTGGATCTTCGCCTGGATCTGGACCTGCCACTGGTCGGGCACGGTCACCGGGCGGGCGGCGATCTCGGCGAGCAGGGCCGCCGGGGAACTCGCCGAAGCGAGGACCTCCCGGTAGGAGCCGTGGTCGGGGAAGCCGTCCCGGCACTCGGCGGCACAGACGATCGTCCCGCCGGGCTTGGTGATCCGGTGCGCCGCCGACATCCCTTTGACGGCCTGGTAGAGGTTCTGGTCGAGGGGATAACCGGAATTGGTCGTCACCACGACGTCGAACGGCGCCGGCACCGGCCGCATGGCGACGTCGCGGGCGGCGCGGGTCGCGGCCGCGTGCATGTCCGGGAGGTCGCCGCCGAAGGCACCGATGACCGCCTTGTCGCGGTTGAGGATGACGTCGAGGGCGAAGGTGACGCCGGTGGCCGCGGCGATCGCGCGGACGTCGTCGTGCACGGGATTGCCTTCGGTGATCCCCCAGGTGGCGTTGGCGTGCCCGATCCGGCGGGCGTCGTGCAGCACCAGCACGGTCTCCAGCGCCGCCAGCCCGGGCGCGACGAGCTTGGGGCCGCCCGAAAAGCCGGCGAAGAAGTGCGGTTCGACGAACCCGGTGGTGATCCGCACGTCGGCGGCGGTCCACTCGCTGTTCAGCCAGACCGGGACGTCGTCGCCGTAGCGTCCCAGCCAGGTCAGGCTCGCGCGGTCGCGGGCGTCGTGGTTCACGATCCGGACGGTGTCGACGACTTCGTCGCCGAACATGGCGCGCAGCTCGGCGGGGGAGTTGCCGCGGTGGGTGCCGGTGGCGACCAGGATGACGACGTCCTCGAGGCGGACGATGCCGTCCAGTTCGGCAAGGATCGCCGGTATCATCAGTTCGCGCGGCTGCGGCCGGGTTCCGTCGCACGCCGAGATCGCGACGGTCTGCCCCGGCCGCACCCGCTCGCGCAGCGGCGGCCCGGCGACCGGTTCCCGCAACGCCCGGCGCAGCAGCACGTCCGCGGGTTCGGTGACCGGGTGGTGCACCGGGGTCACCACGGTGGTGACCGCCGGGTCGATGGTGAGATCCAGGCCGTTCTCGCCGTACGCAAGCCGGACCGCCCGCGCGGTCATGACGCCGGCCCGTAGACGCGGGTCGCGGTCCCGCCGCGGACGGCGTCGCGTTCGGCCGGTGTCAGGCCGTCGAGCAAGCTGTCGGCGGCGGCCATGACTTCGGCGTAGGTTCCCGCGAGCAGGCACACCGGCCAGTCGGACCCGAGCATCAGCCGGTCGGGGCCGAACGCGGTGAGCGCGGTTTCCGCGTAGGGCCGCAGATCCTCGACCCGCCAAGGCCGGCCGGCTTCCGTCACCAAACCGGAGAGCTTCGCGACGACGTTGGGTTCCCGGGCCAGCGTGGCCAGTTCCGTCGCCCA
Source organism: Amycolatopsis sp. lyj-109 (assembly GCF_046548995.1). Taxonomy (NCBI): domain Bacteria; kingdom Bacillati; phylum Actinomycetota; class Actinomycetes; order Pseudonocardiales; family Pseudonocardiaceae; genus Amycolatopsis; species Amycolatopsis sp. lyj-109. The sequence goes on along the minus strand of NZ_JAJPWR010000007.1, from coordinate 35,529 downwards.
GGGTTCGAGCTGCCCGGCGGCGATCGGCGGTTTCGCGAGGTGGTCGAGGACGAAGGTGAGGTCCGGCAGCGCACGGACCGCCGCGGTGGCCGCCGGGAGCTGGTGGGGCAGCACGAGCAGGTCGTACACCAGCCCGGCGTCGCGCACGGCCGCGAGCCCGGCCAGGACGTCTTCGCGTTCCAGCCAGCGCGGGTCGGGCTCGGCCTGGACGAGGTGCCGGATGCCGGTCAGCAGCTCGCCGCCTGGCGCGGACCGCAGCCGTTCGAGGTCCCGGGCCGGCGAGCCGGTGAGGTCGATCCAGCCGACCACGCCGGCGATGAGCGGCTCGCCGGCGGCGATCGCGAGGAACTCCACCGACTCTTCGAGGTCCGGCAGGACCTGGACGAGCACCGTCGCGTCGATTCCCGAAGCGGCCGCCCGGAGATCGGCCGGGGTGAAGTCGCGCCGGATCGCCGCGGTGTCGTCTCCGTCGAGCCACTCGTGGCGCCGCACGGAGGTCTGCCACAGGTGGTGGTGCGCGTCGACCCGCCGGCCCGTCATGCCTGGCCGATCCGGTGGTGCTGGCGGCCGAGGCCGTCGATCTCCACGGTCACTTCGTCCTCTTCGGACAGATAGGGGAAGTCGTTGGCGCCGAACGCGACGCCGGCCGGCGTACCGGTGTTCACGACGTCGCCCGGCTCGAGCACCATGAACTGGCTGAGGTACCAGACGATGTGCCGGACGCCGAAGAGCATGTTCCGCGTCGTGCCGTCCTGGCGCGGCTGCCCGTTGACGGCGAGGTGCAGGCCGAGGTCCTGGGGGTCGCCGGCCTCGTCCGGGGTGACCAGCCACGGGCCGAGCGGGTTGAACGTCTCGCACGACTTGCCCTTGGTCCACTGGCCGCCGCGTTCGTGCTGGAAGTCGCGCTCGCTGACGTCGTTCGAGACGGCGTACCCGGCGATGACCGCGTCGGCGTCCTCCGGCGTCGCCAGGTACCGTGCCCGCGCGCCGAGCACGACGGCGAGCTCGACTTCGTAGTCGGTCTTGGTGCTGGTGCGCGGGATGAGCACGGTGTCGTCCGGGCCGACGATCGTGTTGGTGGCCTTGAGGAACACCACCGGCTCGGCGGGCGGGTGCGCGCCGGTTTCCGCGGCGTGGTCGGAGTAGTTCAGCCCGATGCAGACCAGGAGGCCGGGCCGGGCCACCGGGGCGCCGACGCGCAAGCCGGCCGTCTCGAGCGCCGGGAGGGTCCCGTCGCGCAGCGCCGCGCGGGCCCGCGCGACGCCGTCGGCGGTGAAGAAAGCGCCGTCGACGTCCGGGGTCAGCGACCGCAGGTCCCGCGCCGCACCGGTTTCGTCGAGGACGACGGGGATCTCGTGGCCGGGGTCGCCGAGGCGTTGGAAGCGCATGGCCGGGGACCGTAGCAGACATATGATGTCTTGTTCAAAGCTCTGACCATTCATCATATGTAAAAGTGCGCAGAGTAGTCATCGATAACTTTGCGTCCACGTTATTGCCGTGTTACGGATCGACTCTGGACATTCCACGAGCCGACGCGTAGCCATACATATGTTGTCTGCCCCGAAGGAGAGGTGGCCCCGTTGGCCGAAGTGATCAGCGCCATCGACGCCGTGGACGTGCGCTTCCCGACTTCGCTGAGCCTGGACGGGTCGGACGCGATGAACCCGGAACCCGACTACTCGGCGGCGTACGTGACCATCCGCACGAGTGACGGCGACGAGGGCTACGGGCTCGCTTTCACCGTGGGCCGCGGCAACGACGTCGAGGTGGCCGCCGTCCGGGCGCTCGTGCCCCTGGTCGTCGGGATGCCGGTGACCGACGCGCTCGGCGACCTCGGCGCCTTCTCCCGCCGGGTGACCGGGGACAGCCAACTGCGGTGGCTGGGCCCGGACAAGGGCGCGATCCACATGGCCGCGGCCGCGATCGTCAACGCGGCGTGGGACCTGCGGGCCCGCCGCGAAGGCAAGCCGGTCTGGCGGCTGCTCGCCGAACTGCCGCCGGAGGAACTGGTCGACCTCGTCGACTTCCGGTACCTGCAGGACGCCCTGACCCGCGACGAAGCCCTCGACATCCTCCGCCGCGCCGAACCGGGCCGCGCGGCCCGCCAGGCCGAGCTGCTGGAGTCCGGTTTCCCCGCCTACACCACGACTCCCGGTTGGCTCGGGTACTCGCCGGAGAAGCTGGCGGCGCTCTCCGCGGAGGCGGTCGCCGACGGCTTCACCCAGATCAAGCTCAAGGTCGGCGCCGACCTCGACGAGGACATCCGCCGGCTGCGGCTCGCCCGGGACGTCGTCGGACCGGACATCCGGATCGCCATCGACGCCAACCAGGCCTGGGGCGTCCGGCAGGCCATCGAATGGCTGCGCCCCCTCTCCGAATTCGACCCGTACTGGATCGAAGAACCGACCTCGCCCGACGACGTGCTCGGCCACGCGGCGATCCGCCGGGCCGTCGCGCCGATCAAGGTGGCCACCGGCGAGCACACCCACAACGCGGTGATGTTCAAGCAGCTCCTGCAGGCCGAGGCGATCGACATCCTCCAGCTCGACGCGAGCCGGGTCGCCGGCGTCACCGAGAACATCGCGATCCTGTTGCTGGCCGCGAAGTTCGGCGTCCCGGTCTGCCCGCACGCCGGCGGGGTCGGGCTGTGCGAAATGGTCCAGCACCTGTCGATGTTCGACTTCGTCGCGGTGAGCGGCAGCCAGGAGGACCGCGTCATCGAGTACGTGGACCACCTGCACGAGCACTTCGTCGACCCGGTCCGGATCGAACGGGGCCGCTACCTGGCCCCGCGGGAGCCCGGGCTCGGGGCGCGGCTGCACGCGGAATCCGTGGCGCAGTACCGGTTCCCCGACGGCCCGGTCTGGCAGCGGGACGCGGTGGTGGTCGCGTGAGCGGGGAGTTCGACGGTGTCCGGGCGATCGTGACCGGCGGGGCGTCCGGGATCGGGCTCGCCACGGCGCTGAGGTTGTCCGCGTGCGGCGCCCGGGTCGTCTGCCTCGACCTGAACGACAAGGTCGAAGAGCCGCTGACCGGCGTGCGGGCCGACGTCTCCGACGACGGGTCGGTGCGGGCCGCGGTCGCCGCCGCGGCAGACCACCTCGGCGGCCTGGACGTCCTGGTCAACAACGCCGGGATCGGCGCGCAAGGAACCGTCGAGGACAACGCCGACGCCGAGTGGCACCGCGTCTTCGACGTCAACGTCGTGGGCATGGTGCGGGTGACCCGCGCGGCCCTGCCGCACCTGCGCGAGTCGGCCGCGGCGGCGATCGTGAACACCTGCTCGATCGCGGCCACCGCCGGCCTGCCGCAGCGGGCGCTCTACAGCGCCACGAAAGGCGCGGTCCTCGCGCTCACCCGCGCGATGGCCGCCGACCACCTGGCCGACGGGATCCGCGTGTGCTGCGTGAATCCCGGCACCGCGCACACCCCCTGGATCGACCGGCTGCTGGCCACGGCCGACGATCCCGCCGCCGAACTGGCCGCGCTCGCCGCCCGTCAACCCACCGGGCGGCTCGTCACCGCCGACGAGGTCGCCGCGGCGATCTGCTACCTGGCCGGCCCGGACTCCGGTGCCACCACCGGCACCGATCTCGCCGTGGACGGCGGGATGTCGGGCCTCCGTCTCCGCCCGAAACCTGTCAACGAGGAGAGGTCATGAAGTTCCAGCACCTGCGCGCCGCCGCCGTCATCACAGCCGGTGTCCTGACCACGGCCGCACTGGCCGGCTGCAGTGGCGGCGGTACGACCGCCGCTTCGGGCGGCAAAACCGTCGTGGGGGTCGACTACCCGCGCTCGGACACCGACTTCTGGAACGCCTACATCAAGTACGTGCCCCAGTTCGCCGGCCAGTTCGGGCTCGACCTCAAGACCACCAACTCGCAGAACGACGTCGCGAACCTGACGGCCAACGTGCAGACGATGATCAGCCAGGGCGTCAAGGGCGTGGTGATGGCGCCGCAGGACACCGCGGCGATCATCCCGACCCTGCAGCAGCTCGCGAGCAAGAAGATCCCGGTCGTGTCCGTCGACACCCGGCCCGACCAGGGCAACGTCTACATGGTCGTGCGGGCCGACAACCGCGCCTACGGCGAGAAGGCCTGCCAGTTCCTCGGCACCAAGCTCGGCGGCAAAGGCAAGGTCGTCATGCTGCAGGGCGACCTCGCCTCGATCAACGGCCGCGACCGCACCGAAGCCTTCAACGACTGCATGAAGAAGGACTTCCCGGGCATCACGGTCTTCGGCGAGGCGACCAACTGGGACGCCAACACCGCGGCCCAGAAGCTGCAGACCCGGCTGACCGCGAACCCGGACATCAAGGGTGTCTACATGCAGTCCAGCTTCGCCCTGTCCGGCACGCTGCAGCTGCTGAAGCAGCGTGGCCTGGCGGTGCCGGCGAGCGACCCGAAGCACGTGTTCATCGTGTCCAACGACGGCATCCCCGAGGAGCTCGCCAAGATCCGGGCCGGCGAGATGGACGCGACCGTGTCCCAGCCCGCGGACCTGTTCGCCAAGTGGGCCCTGCAGTACGTCAAGGACGCCATCGCCGGCAAGACGCCGGCCCCGGGCAAGACCGACCACGACAGCACCATCATCGCCGTCCGCGACGGCCTGATGGAGGACCAGCTGGCCGCGCCGCTGGTCACCGCGGACGGTGCCACGTTCGGGCCGGTGAGCAGCGTCAAGGTCGACGACCAGTCCCTGTGGGGCAACAGCAAGAGCTGACCCCCGTCCAGCGTCCCGCGGCGGCTCGTGAGTGGTAATTAGGGTTCTAACCCTAATTACCACTCACGAGAGCCGCGGCAGACCACCACACCGCCATGCTTCGGAGAGGAAGCACATGAGCACCGTGCCGGTCGTCGAGGCCCGTCAGGTGGTCAAGCGCTACGGCGCCACGGTCGCCCTGGACGAAGCCGACCTGACCGTCCTACCCGGACAGACGCACGCGCTGGTCGGCCGCAACGGGGCCGGCAAGTCGACCATGGTGTCCGTCCTCACCGGACTGACCGAGCCGGACGCCGGAACCGTGCGGCTGAACGGGGAGCCGGCCCCGGCACTGGCCGACCGGGACGCCTGGCGGTCCCGGGTGGCCTGCGTGTACCAGCGGTCGACGATCATTCCCGAGCTGTCGGTGGCGGAGAACCTGTTCCTCAACCGGCAGGAGACCCGCGGCGGGTTCGTCCGCTGGGCCGCGCTGCGCCGCTCGGCCGGCGAGCTGCTCGAACGCTGGTCGGTGGACGTCGACGTGCACCGCCCGGCCCGGGAGCTGAGCGTGGAGCAGCGGCAGTTCGTGGAGATCGCGCGGGCCCTGTCGTTCGGCGCCCGGTTCGTCATCCTCGACGAGCCGACCGCGCAGCTCGACGGGGCCGCCATCACCCGGCTGTTCGAGCACGTGGCCGAGCTGCAGAGGCAGGGCGTCACCTTCCTGTTCATCAGCCACCACCTGCAGGAGGTGTACGAAATCTGCGACACGGTGACGGTGTACCGGGACGCCCGGCACGTCCTCACCTCGCCGGTCGCCGAGCTGCCGAAGGCCGATCTCGTGGCCGCGATGACCGGGGAGAACGCCGTCGCGGTGCAGGAGCGGACGTCGTCGGCCCGGCACGGCCTCGAACCCGTGCTCCGGGTCGACGACCTGACCCTCGCCCCGTACTTCGCGGACGTGTCGTTCGACATCGCGCCCGGAGAGGTCGTCGGGCTGGCCGGATCGGGCGGCAGCGGCAAGACCGAGCTCGCCGAGGCACTGGCCGGGCTGCGCAAACCCACCTCCGGTACGGTCTTCGTCGGAGACCGGCGGCCTCGGTCCGGCGACGTCCCGTCGGCACTGGCCGCGGGGGTCGGGTTCGTCCCGGAAGACCGCCACCACCAGGGTTTCGTGCCGGAGATGTCCATTGCGGACAACTCCACGATGAGCGTGATGGACCGGCTCGGCCCGGGCATCTTCGTCCGGTCCGGCCTGCGCGACCGGCTCGCCGGGACGCTGATCACGCGGCTGGCGGTGAAGACCCCCGGCCCGGAACTGCCGGTGTCGGCGCTGTCGGGCGGCAACCAGCAGAAGGTCGTGATGGCCCGTGCGCTGGCCGGCGACCCCCGGCTGCTCGTGCTGATCACCCCCACCGCCGGGGTCGACGTGCGGTCGAAGGAGTTCCTCCTGGGCAAGGTCGCGGAGGCCGCCGCGGCGGGCACCGCGGTGCTGATCGCCTCGGACGAACTCGACGACCTGCGCCTGTGCGACCGGCTGCTGGTCGTGGTGCACGGCCGGCTCGCCACCGAAATACCCGCAGGCTGGCAGGACCGCGAGGTCGTGGCCGCCATGGAAGGAGTCGACCTCGATGCCTGAAAGCCCCGCCGCGGTGGGCGCCCCGCCGCGGACCGAGCCCGGCGCCACGCGGCCGCCGCGGCGCATCGCACTGGCCCGCCTGCGCGACTTCGCGCTGGTGCCCGGGATCATCGCGATCGCCGTCGTCGGCCAGCTGGTGAACCCGGTGTTCCTCCAGTACGACAACGTGATCAACATCCTGCAGACGATGTCGGAGATCGCGCTGCTGGTGCTCGCCCAGACGATGGTCCTGGTCGTCGGCAAGATGGACCTCTCGCTGGAATCGACCTTCGGCCTGGCGCCCGGCGTGGCGGCCTGGCTGACGATCGGCGGTGGCCATTCGCTCGGGCTGCTGCCGTCGTGGACCGCCGTGCCCGTGGTGCTCCTGGTCGGCGTGGTGGTGGGGGCGCTCAACTCCCTGCTGATCGTCCGGTTCGGGCTGAGCGGGTTCGTCGTCACCCTCGGCATGCTGATCGTGCTGCGCGGCCTGCTGACCGGGATCTCCGGCGGCCAGACCTTCTTCGGCCTGCCCGATTCGCTGCTCTACCTCGGTACGACGTTGTGGGCCGGGATCCCGGCTTCGATCTGGGTCTGCGTGCTGCTGTTCGCCGGCGGGATCGTCCTGCTCGGCTACACCCGGTTCGGCCGCAGCCTCTACGCGATCGGCGGGAACGAGGACGCGGCGAAGGCCGCGGGCATCCGGACCGACCGCATCGTCTGGCTCGTGCTGATCGGGGCCAGCGTGCTGGCCGCACTCGGCGGGCTGCTGCTTTCGGGGCGGCTCGCCTCGGTGGCCGCGGCGCAGGGCAACGGCTACATCTTCACCGTGTTCGCCGCCGCCGTGATCGGCGGCGTGAGCCTGAACGGCGGCCGCGGCACGCTCTTCGGTGCCTTCACCGGCATCCTGCTGCTGTACATGATCCAGAACGTGCTGACCCTGGCGGGCGTGCCTGCCCAGTGGATCGGCGCGCTCAACGGCGCGATCATCCTCATCGCGCTGGTGATGTCCCGCATCACCAGCGGCAAGCGGCAGACCTGATGGCGGACCTCGGCCTGGGCACCGCGGGCCTGGGCAACGTCTTCGGGGACGTCGACGACGAGGCCGCCGCGGAGGTCATCGCGGCGGCGGCCGGCGCCGGGGTGCGGTACTTCGACACCGCGCCCTACTACGGCTTCGGGCTGGCCGAGCGCCGGCTCGGCCGGGCGCTGGCCGGGCTGCCCGCAGGCTCGTTCACGGTATCGACCAAGGTGGGGCGGACGCTCACCGACGGCGGCTGCTTCTTCGACTTCTCCGCGGACGCCGTCCGCCGGGGGATCGAAGGCAGCCTCGACCGCCTGGGCCTCGACCGCGTCGACGTCGGCTACCTGCACGACCCCGACGAGCACGAGGAGCAAGCCGCCACCGAGGCGTGGCCGGAGCTGTGCCGGCTGCGCGACGAAGGTGTGGTCTCCGCGATCGGCGTCGGGATGAACCAGTGGGAGATGCCCGCCCGGTTCGTCGAGCGGCTCGACGTCGACGTGGTGCTGCTCGCCGGCCGGTACACGCTGCTCGACCGCAGCGGTGGGCGGCTGCTCGACCTCTGCGGCGAGCGCGGGGTGGACGTGGTGCTGGGCGGGGTGTTCAACTCCGGCCTGCTCATCGACCCCCGGCCGGGCGCCTGGTTCGACTACGCCCCGGCGTCGGTTGACCTGCTGGCCCGGGCGCAGCGCATGCGGGAGGTCGCCGCTTCGGCGGGGTACGACCTGGCCGAGGCCGCGCTCGCGTTCGCCGCCGCGCATCCCGCCGTCATCTCAGTCCTGGTCGGTGTCACGAGCGCCGCCCAGGTGCAGGCCAACGTCGGTGCCTTTCGCCGCGAGGTGTCGCCGGACCTGCTGTCCCGATTGATTTCCGGTTAGCTCCCCATCACCTCCGAGGAGTGCAATGACGCACCAGAACCCGTTGTCCCGCCGCCAGTTCGGTGCCCTCGCGGCCGCCGGGCTCGCCGCGGCGGCCGTGCCGCCCGCGCTGGCCGGCCCGGCGGCGGCGGCCGCCGCGTGCGAGCGGTACGAACCCACCTGGCCGTCGGTCGACCGGCACCCGCCGGCGCCGGAGTGGTTCCAGGACGCCAAGTTCGGCATCTACTGGCACTGGGGCGCCTTCACCACCCCGGAGTTCGGCAGCGAGTGGTACGGCCGGAACATGTACATCCCGGACAGCGGCGAGAACAAGCACCACAAGGCGACCTACGGCGACCCCACGGTGTGGGGCTACGACCGGTTCATCGACGGCGGCACCGACGTGGCCGGCAACCACGTCCAGTTCGCGCCGAAGCCGGCCTCCCGGGGCGGGCAGTTCGACCCGGAGGAGTGGGCCCGGGTGGTCAAGGCGTCCGGGGCGAAGTTCGCCGGCCCGGTCGCCGAGCACCACGACGGGTACTCGATGTGGGACAGCAAGGTCAACGAGTGGAACTCGGTGGCGCGCGGGCCGCACCTGAACCTGCTGAAGCTGTTCTCCGACGCGATCCGCGGGCAGGGCCTGAAACTGCTGGTCGCGATGCACCACGCGTTCAACTACAACGGCTTCTACGACTTCGCCCCGCCACAGAGCACCCCGACCCTGCGCAAGCTGTACGGCCAGCTGCCGCGCAGCGAGGAAGACAAGCTCTGGCTGGCCAAGCTCAAGGAGGTGATCGACCGCGCGAAGCCCGACATCCTCTGGCAGGACTTCTCGCTGAACTCGCCCGGCTACTGCATCAACAGTGGCCCGTGCGCGGTGGGGGAGCAGCAGCGCCTCGAATTCCTGGCCTACTACTACAACCAGGCGCAGAAGTGGGGCAAGGACGTCGTCTCGACGTACAAGCACTTCGACCAGGGGTTCAACACCAACGGCGAGGTCGCGGACTACGAGCGCGGCGGCCCGGCAGACATCGTCACGCCGTACTGGCTCACCGACGACGCGATCAGCAGCAGCAGCTGGAGCTACACCCAGGGCATCGGCTACTACTCGAGCACGCAGATGATCCACGCGCTGATCGACCGGGTCAGCAAGGGCGGCAACATGCTGCTCAACATCTCCCCGACGCTCGAAGGCACCATCCCGGCCGAGCAGCGCGCGGTGCTCGCCGACTTCGGCACCTACCTCGGGCGCGTCGGCGAGTCGATCTATTCGACGCGGGCCTGGGACGTCTACGGCGAGGGGCCGACCAAGATGGGCGGCGGCTCGTTCGTCTCGCCGAAGGTGGGTACGCCGAAGGACTTCCGGTTCACCCGGGACAAGGCGGGCCGCGTGCTCTACGCGACCGTGCTGGGCTGGCCCGGGACCACGGCGGACCTCACCACGCTGTCCGGCAAGCGGATCGACCTGAGCAGCCTGCGCCGCGTCGAACTGCTCGGCGCCCCCGGCGCGCTGAAGTACACGCAGGACGCAAGTGCTTTGCACGTCACCCTTCCTGCCAAGCCGTACGACTCGCCTGCCTACGTGCTGAAGCTGACGTTCGCGGGCAAGATCCCGGTGGTGGGTCCCGCGTCCGGCGCGAAGGTGTTCGCCGACCGCGGCTTTCGCGGAGCGAGTGCGACGCTGGGGATCGGCAGTTACACCGCGGCCCAGCTGAAGGCCGCGCTGGCGAAGCCCGTTTCCGCGATCTGGCCCGGGGACGGCTACCAGGCCATCGGCTACCCGGCCGACGACTTCACCGGGACGCCGAGCCGGTTCCTCGTGGCCACGCCGGACGTGCGGGCGGCCGCCATCGTCTCGCTGCGCGTGGCGTTCGACCCCGCCCGGTGGTTCCGGATCGTCAACGTCACCAACGGCCTGGCCGTCGACGGCGGGGGAGCGGTCGCGGCGGGCAGCAAGCTGAAGATCTGGACCCCGGACGACAGCACCAACCTCCAGTTCGGCATCGAGGACACCGGCGACGGGTTCGTCAAGCTGACCAACCGCACCAACGGCCTGGTGATCGACGGAGCCGGTGCCACCACCGCCGGCGGCAACCCGGTGCAGTCGGCCTACACCGGCGCGGCGAGCCAGCAGTGGTCGATCACCGACACCGGCGGCGGGGTCTGCGCGATCAAGAACCGGGCCAGCGGGCTGGTCCTCGACAGCGGCGGGAACGTGCCCTCGGGTTCCCCGCTCAAGGTGTGGTCCGACGACGGCAGCCCCAACCTGCGCTGGGTCTTCTCCGTTGCCTGACGGGTTCACGAGCGCCGTGACCGGTCTCCGGTCACGGCGCCTTGCCGTCGAGCTCCCGGACCTCGGCCAGGTGCGCGCGCAGCCAGCGTTCGGACGTGTCGACGTGCATCAGCGCGGCCGCGGTGGCCATCGCGGGGTCACGGTCGGCGAGCGCGTCGTAGATGGCCTTGTGCTGCGACAGCGTCACGTGCGTCGCGCCGCGTTCGACGGTGCCGCGCCAGACCCGCGCGCGCAGGGTGCGCGAGGAGATCCCATCCAGCAGTGCGGTGAGCGTCTCGTTGCCCGTCGCGGCGACGACCGCCCGGTGGAAGGCGGCGTCGAGCACGGTGAGGCGTTCGACGTCCTCGACCGCGTCGTGCATCGCGTCGAGCAGCTCGCCGACGGTGCGCAGCTGCGCGTCGGTGATCCGGGTGGCGGCCAGGCCGGTCGCCGCGGGCTCGAGCAGGCGGCGCACCTCGGTCAGTTCGAGAATGCTGCCGCCCTGCATGAGCGACACCGCGTTGCCGAGGCCTTCCAGCAGCAGGCTCGGCGCGAGGCTGGTGACGTACGTGCCGTCGCCGCGGCGGACTTCGAGCACCCTGGCCAGCGCGAGCGCCTTCACGGCTTCCCGGGTGGGGCTGCGGGAAATGCCCAGTTCGGTGGCCAGTTCGTGTTCGGGGGGCAGCTTGGCGCCCGCCGGGAACCGGCCGGACCGGACGAACTCCCGGATCCGGTCGATCGCTTCGTCGGTCAACGACCTCGCCATGGCCCTCCTCGGACGCCTCACCTGGAGAACCATTCTAGCATTCGTATGATGTATGTGTACGAAGGAGGCATCGGTATCGCGTGAGAGTGGCTGATTCACCAGTTTCGCTCACAGAACGAAGTCAAGACATGTGATGTCTGAATCGCGCTTGTCGCCGTGCGCGGCCGACCTCGTCTACGACGAACCCGCCCTGGGGCACACCGTCCACGGACCGGATGCCATCCGCGAGTTCGTGACCCGGATGGCGCGTGCCTACCCGGACTACTCGTTCACGCGCATGGGGCTCTACACCGAGGTGACCCGCCGCGCGGTGCTCGTCGCCTGGCGCTTCACGGGCACGTTCGCCAAGACCGGCAACCGGGTCGAGTTCCACGGTGACGACCGGCTGGAACTGGGCGAGGACGGGCTGATCCACGCGTACCGCTGCCTTTACGACAACCAGTTCGCCGTGAACGGGCTGGCGGGACGCGATCGCCCGGCTGACGGGTGCGGACGCGTGGCAGGTGCGGACGTTCTTCGCCACCGGCCTCGTCCAGACGGTGTCGACGGCGCTGGAGCTGCCCGACCAGCGGGCCGACACGGCGTGGAGCGCGTGGATCCTCGATCTCGCCGACCCGGCCGGGAATTCCTGAAGTGCCGCCGAAGCGTCGGTCACGCGCGCTCCCCGTGACATGGCCATCTCGGCAAAGCGTGCAGCTGGGCGAATCACCGGCCGCGCGCGATTGTCCGGTTCATTGTCCGGCGCCCGGAATTCGAGTATTTCGACGGCGGGGGCCGATACGGCTGAACGGCCTATCCGGTTGTTTCGGAAAGGTCACGACCGCGTGGCGATCATGAGATTTACAAATCGGCCCCGCTCGTCCTAGTCTCCACGCGGATCGGGATGCGCGAATCCTTCGCGTGGGGGTGTTCGGGGAGGTGGCGGCGTGGCGTACGTGACGCGGGTGCGGCGGGAACGGGTATCGGCCGACGAGCTGGTGCGCCGCACGGCGAGCGTGCCCGGGCTGCCGCCCCAGTGGCCATCGCCCGCTTCGGCGACCGTCGCCGGGCGCTGACCGCGTGCGGCCGAGCAGGCAAGCCACCGGGACGGCGGTCGTGCTGCCGGACCCGGCGCGGTCGATCGGGGTGGTGACCTCGACGCTGGCGACGCTGGGCAACAGCCGGACCTTCGACGCGGTCGCCCAGGCGGCCGCGGCCGAGGGGTACGCGGTCAAGCTCATGCCGATGGGCCGGCTGTCCCGGCCGGCGGTGACCGACGCCTTCCGGGAGTTGCGGAACCACGATGTCGACGGTTTGGTCGTCCTGGTCGAGGAATACGACCTGGATTGGCCGGGCATCGTTTTTCCGGAGGACATCCCGGTGGTGGTCGTCGATTCGAACGCCCGCGCCGGGTATCCGACGGTGGACACCGATCAGGCGCAGGGTGCGGTGCTGGCGACGGAGCACCTGCTCAAGCTGGGGCACGAGACGGTGTGGCACATCGCGGGCCCGTCGGATTCGTTCGCGGCGGAGTACCGGGAACGGGCGTGGCGGCGGACGTTGACGCGGTTCGACCGGACGGTGCCGGTGCCGGTGGTGGGGGACTGGACGGCGGAGTCGGGCTACACGCTGGGGCGGGTGCTGGCCCACGACCCGGCGGTGACGGCGGTGTTCGCGGCCAACGACCAGATGGCGCTGGGCTTGCTGCGGGCGGTGCACGAGGCCGGCCGTTCGGTGCCGGGTGAGGTCAGCGTGGTCGGCTTCGACGACATGGCGGAGGCGGCGAGCTTCTGGCCGCCGCTGACCACGGTCCGGCAGCCGTTCGCCGAACTGGGGCGCCGGGTGGTGCGGACGCTGCTGGGCGAGATCCGGTCCGGGGTGCGGATCGCGACGCCGGAGAGCGTGCCGGTGACGTTCGTCGTGCGGGCGAGCACCGGGCCGCCGCCCTGGTGATGTGGGAGCCGTGCCGTCGCGGATGCGCAGGAGGCAGGCGCGACGGTGGTGTCCCCGCTGTCCGAAGGGCCGCACGAGCGACCCGTGGGGCGACGCCTTCGTGCGCTACGCCCCCCAGTAGTTTTCGGGTATGAGCCTGCACGTCGGGTGCGCGATGTGGACCCACAAGGCGTGGCCCGGACGCTTCCTGCCGCCATCGCTGCCGGCCAGGGAACGCCTGCGCGCGTACGCCGGCTGGTGCAACGCGGTCGAGGGCAACACGACGTTCTACGCGACGCCGGCTCGCGACACGGTCGCGACGTGGGCGCAGCAGACCGGCCCCGGGTTCCGGTTCGTGGTCAAGCTGCCCAAGGTGGTCACGCACGAGCGCCGGTTCGCCGGGGTCGAGACGGAGATGCGGGCGTTCCTGGACGCGATCGAGCCCCTCGGCGACCGGGCGGTCCTGTGGACCCAGCTGCCGGGCTCGTTCGGCCCATCCGACGTCGATGCGCTGCTGCGCTTCCTGCGCCGTCTCCCGCCCGACCGCCGACGTGCGGTGGAGGTCCGGCACCCGGACTTTTTCACCGACACCGGAGCGACGTCGCGGCTGGAGCGCACGCTCGCCGCCGCGGAGGCGGAGTGGGTCCCGTTCGACACGACGGTGTTCTTCGGCAGCCCGCCGGCCAGCGAGGCCGAGCAGGACGCCTGGGCCAAGAAGCCGCGCCTGCCCCGGCGGACGCGGGCCCTGACGGACCACCCGATCGTCCGCTACCTGGGCCGGGATTCGGTGGAGCAGACGGTCGAGGGCTGGCAGCCGTGGACGGAGGTGGTCGCGGGCTGGCTGAGAGAGGGCCGCTCGCCGACGGTGTTCGTGCACACGCCCGACAACGACGACGCACCGGCGCTGGCCCGCCGCTTCCACGACGACGTCCGAGCGTCCGTGCCCGGTCTCGCCGCGCTGCCCGAGCCGGAGCCGGTCGAACCCGCGACCCTGTTCTGAGATCATCGGAACGCTGACTCACCCTGGCCGCGGTGGCGGCGCGGCCGGTGCGATGTCCGGCCTGCTGCGTGATTCTCCCATTGAGAAAACGTCACGTCGTCGGCCACGGCGCGGAGCAGGTCGTCCACGAGACCGGGCTGCCAGGGCCCGGACGCGGCAACTTGGCGGCACCCGGAGAGCTCCTGTCACGTTCTGCTGAGGAACCCGGCTCCGGTCAGTCGCCCCACTCCTGCTCGAACGTGACCGTGACGTTGGGGGTGTAGGCCGTGATCCCGGCCGAGTCGATCACCTGGCAGCGGAACACCGCGGTGCGGTACGTCGTCTTTCCGGCGGGGATGAACGTGGAAAAGCTCGTCGACGCGCTGGTGGGGTTGCTCGCGGAAATGGTGCTGCTGGAAATCTGTTGCCACAAGTACTGGTACGACCCCACGCCACCGGTGGCGGTCACGACGACCGGAGGGTCGTATCGTGGCGGATCGGAGAAGTGCCGGAGCCAGTTCCAGCTGGTCGAGCTGACGGTCGGCGGGTTGAGCAGCACGGTGCGCGGAGCGGCGGCGGCCGGTGTACCGGCACCGGTCACAGCCAGCGCGGCGCACAGCGCGGCCAGGGTCCGGAAGAGGCGCGTGCGGGTCATCTGATCCCCCTCTTGAGAAACATCGAGCGCCTACCTGAAACAGGCCGGAGTGTAGGCGCTTTTCGAGACCCGGAAGCGAAATTGCGCCGAGCGGGGTAGCCGGTGCGGCCGTGCCGCCGCGGGGCAGCGGCAGAAACGGCGGCACCATAACGAAGAACGGTTCGCCGGAGGCACCGGTGCATGGATCGTCCTCCGGACGAGCGGGTCTGCTCCCGAGGCATGGTAATCGGCGATGCCGTGGCCAGGGCTTCGCCGGATCACGGTGCACCACGCTTTGTCCGGAGCAGCACCGCTGAACGTCCGCCCATCGGCTACTGAGCGGATTCGGCGAAGCCCGCTCGTTGGCCAAGGGAGACCGGAGGGACCCGGTGACCGGTACTGTCTGCCGATGGGGTTCACCGAGCGGGCGCGCAGGGTGCGTGATGGGCGGCTGGCGCATGGCCGGCGGGTCGCGGCGTTGTGTTCCTGTGTGGGCCTGTATCACCCGATCGGTCACCGGGCGACGTTGAGCTTCCTCAGTGAGCTGGCCGGGCCGTATCAGCACCACGAATCGGCTCTGCTGCGGGCGCTCGAGGCGTTGGAGGCCAGTCGCGCGGTGTGGCGCGAGGAGGTCGCTTCGTACATCAACGCACGCGTGCGGCAGAAGCGACTCGGCCGGCGGGTGCCCTCACCCGGCGATCCGCCACCGAGCAGGATGGGTGGGCACTGGTACGCCTCAACCCCGGAGGTGTCGCGCCGCGCTGCGCTGCACGCGCTCAAACTGTGGGAGCGGGGCCTGCAGGTGGACTCGGCGAACCAAGAGGTGCGGTCCATCGTGCGATGCTGCGTCGCCACCGGCGGGCGGTTGACGGACGAGCAGTGGGACATCGTGATCGGCCGGCGAACGCTGGGCGAGACCGAGGATGTTCGCTGGCCGATCACGCTAGTGGTGTCCGCCGGCGGTGCGGTCCGGGCGTGACTTGCCCAGCGGCATGAGCGTGCGTTGCTCGATCGCCACGGGCCGGTGCCCGAACTGATTCCGTATAGGGTTCCAGGCTGGGCGACAACCTGACGACCCCGAGGGAGCTTGCTGTGGCATCTGACGCCCTTGACCGACCGGCCCCGGCCCCGAGCGGGCCGGGACAGCCGGCCCTCAAGCTGCTGGACAAGGCCATCGGCTTGCAGGCACCGTTGGTGCGCAAGAACATCGCGCGGGCCCGTCAGCGCAACCCGGAGGCGACGCCGGCGGAGGTCGTGCGCACCCTGGAGCGGATGTACGTCAGTGCCCTGGCAGGTACCGGAGCCGCGGTCGGGGCGACCGCGGCCGCGCCCGCGGTCGGCACCGGGGTCGCGCTGGCACTGTCGGCGGGCGAGACCTTCTCCTCGCTCGAATTGAGCGCCCTGTTCGTGCTCTCGGTCGCCGAGGTCCACGGCGTTCAGCTGGACGAGATCGAACGCCGACGGACGCTGGTCATGGGAATCCTGCTCGGCCAGTCCGGTTCCTCGACCATCGTCGGCAAGGCCGCCGAGCGCACCGGGCAGCACTGGGCCCGCCAGCTCGTCAGCAAGGTGCCCGCAGCGACGTTGAACCAGATCAACAGCGTGCTGGGCAAGAACTTCGTCACGAAGTACGGCACCAAACAGGGCATCATCGTGCTCGGCCGGGTGGCTCCGTTCGGCATCGGCGCGGTGATCGGCGGCGGCGCCAACGCCACCGTCGCCGCCCTGGCAGTCCGGGCCGCCCGCCGCGCGTTCGGCCCCGCGCCACAGTCGTGGCCCGAGATGGAGCTGGATTCCGCGCCTCCCGACTCGGGGCTTTCGAACCGTTAGCGCGTTTGTCCGCGGCCTGCACTGCGATACAAGAACGTGTCAATGTGCCTCGACCGAGACCGGATTCCCGTCGCCTCCGCGGTCCTTCGTGGACAGTGTACCGAGGAGTCACTCCGATTCGGACAGATGTGACAACAGGGACGGGAAGGTCTTTTTCCTTTGTGGAAAGCCAACTACTGGGCAACTGGGTTGGGAAAACGCCATCAAGCGAGTGGTTCGCACGGTAAACTGAGGCGATGAGCACGACGAAGCAGGCCACGATCGGTGCAGTGCGGTGAAACTTGCCGAGATCGCTCCCGAACTCCGTTCTCGGGCCGACCGGCTCCCGCGCGTGCCGCTGGAGGAAGCCGGGGTGCTGCAGCAGATCCGCGCGGCGACCGCGCAGATCCGGCCCGTCGAGGTACCTGGTGTGGACATCGAGAGCACGCCGGGGTGGCGGATCCACCGCCCGCGTGTCACGCGGCCCGGTCGCACCCTCCTGTGGATCCACGGCGGCGGTTTCGTCGTCGGCCGCGCGGCCCAGGACGACCGGCTCTGCGGCGAAACGGCTCGCGAGCTGGGCATCACGGTGGTGTCCGTGGAGTACCGGCTCGCTCCGGACGCCCGGTACCCGGCCGCGCTCGACGACTGCCACGCGGCCTGGACATGGGCCCGCGACCAGGCCGGTGGCCCGGACGGCGTCATCGTCGGCGGGCAGAGCGCCGGTGGCGCGCTCGCGGCCGCGCTGGTCCAGCGCCTCTGTGACGGCGGCGAGCGGCCGCGAGCGCAGTGGCTGTTGTGCCCGATGCTCGACGACCGCACCGCCGCCCGCCGCGAGCTCGACGACCGCAACCACCGAGGGTGGGACAACCGCCTCAACCGCTTCGGCTGGCGTTCCTACCTCGGCACCGAACCCGGTGCCCCGGACATGCCGTCGTACGCCGTGCCCGCCCGCCGCGAAGACCTCGCCGGGTTGCCCCCGGCGTGGATCGGCGTGGGCGACATCGACCTGCTCCACGACGAGTCCGCCGCGTACGCCCGCCGGCTCCGCGAGGCGGGCGTCGACGCCACGCTGCACGTGGTGCCCGGCGCGCCCCACGGCTTCGAGGCGTGGGCGCCCGACACCGCCGTGACGCGGGACTACCTGGCCACCGCACGGGCGTGGCTGGGCGACCGCACCGCGGCTCCGTGAACCGGGCGGAAACGTTGTGTCGCCGGACCCGGCGGCCCGCTGTCGCTACGGCACCACCGGGCACGTCCGGAGCGACGCGGCGGCGGTCACTCCGGCTGGGGGGTGGCCCCTCATCCGCCGGTCGTTGCCGAGGTGTCAGCGCATTTGCGGCGCCAGACCGAGGGGCTGACGCCGCGGGCGCGTTTGAACGCGACGCTGAAGGCGAAGGCGTCCTCGTAGCCGACCGTGCGGGCCACGGTGGCGATGGCGGCCTCGGTGTCCCGGAGCAGGTCCGCCCCCAAGGTCATCCGCCAGCCGGTGAGATAGGTGAGCGGTGGCTGGCCGGCCAAGGTGGTGAAGCGTGCGGCGAAGGCGGCGCGGGACATGCCGACCTCGGTGGCCAGCGCGGCGACTGTCCACCGGCGGGCGGGATCGTCGTGCATCAGGCGCAGCGCGTCGCCGATGGCGGGATCTTCCAACGCCCGGTACCAGGCCGGGAGTACTGCCTGCGGCCCGGCGCACCAGGCGCGCAAGGCCAGCACGAGCACCAGATCCAGCAATCGGGCGAGGACGGCGTCCTGGCCGGGTTCGTCGCGCGCGATCTCGGTGGCGAGCAGATCCAGCGCCGGCCGCGTCCGCGGCCCGGCGGGCACGACCGCCAGCGGCGGAAGCATGTCCAGCAGCCGGGCACCGGCGTCACCGTGGAGGTCGTAGGCGCCGCGCAGCATGGTGGTTGCCCCGGGCAGGCTGTCGCCGTAGGTACGGGGTGCCGAGTGCCGTTGGGCCTGCGCTGCCACCTCACCGCCGTCGGGGAAGTGTTTCCTCCCCCGGTGGATCACGAACCCGGGTGGGGTGGACGGGTCGTCGGCGATCGTGTGCCGGCCGGGTCCCTTGATCAGGGCGATATCCCCCGGGGCAAGCCGCGCCGCCGCCGCACCGGCGTCGTCGAACCTGACCGAAGCGCACCCGCCGAGCGCGGCCACGACGGTCAGCGGTGGCGGATCGGCATAGGTCACCGACCACGGCGGCCGCCGGATCAGCTGCCGGACTCGCGTGTTGCCGGCGCGGGCCCGGACCAGCAGGTCGCTCAGCACGTCCACCCGTCCACCGTAGACGATCACAAAGGCATTCTCGACGTTCTCCCATGGATCGTCCTCGAGTCGGGGAGTTGGCTGTCTGGCATGCAGAACATCCTCATCGTCGGCGGCACCGGGAAGACCGGTCGCCGCATCACCCGGCGTCTCAGGGCCGCCGGCCAGGCAGTGCGAACGGCTTCCCGCACCGGCGGAGACATCGCGTTCGACCTCGCGGATCCGGCGACCTGGGCACCCGCGCTGGAGGGCGTCACCGCCGCCTACGTCGTGGAACCCCACCTGCGGGCGAGCGGGGACCGCATCCCGAGGTTCGTGGCCGGAGCGGTCGCCGCAGGTGTGCGGCGGTTGGTGCTCCTGTCGGCCGGCGGCGTCGGCCAGGCTGACGACCGCCATCCGCTCAAGGCCGCCGAACAGGCCGTGCGCGCCTGCGGACTCGACTGGACCATCCTGCGACCGGACTGGTTCTCGCAGAACTTCAGCGAAGGACCCTGGCTGCCGGGAGTTCTCGCCGGGTCGCTGTCCCTGCCTGCCGGTGAAGGGCGCACGCCGTTCATCGACGCCGAGGACATCGCCGAAGTCGCCGCCGCGGCGCTCACCGAAGACCACCACGGAGGCCGGACCTATCAGCTGACCGGGCCACGGGCCATCAGCTTCGGTGAGGCGGCAGATCTCATCGGCAAGGCCACCGGACGCACGATCCGTTACACCGACGTCGCTCCCGAGGCCCATACCGAGCGCCAGGTCGCCGACGGCATCCCGCCCGACATCGCGCGGCTGCTCACCGGCATCCTCGTCGCCATCCGGGACGGCTCGGCCCCCGAGCCCACCGACGGTGTGGAACGGGCTCTCGGCCGGGCCGCCAGGGCGTTCGAGGACTACGTCACCGAAACCGCCGCCACCGGTCTCTGGAACTGAGCAAGCTGCGGTGGAGAAACCGCCAGGGCATGCCCCGAAGCGAGTCACGGTGAAAGTTTCTTCCCGGGAAGGTCGCGGACGCGCAGGAATTGCCGCCTCCGGTGCACGGCCGCCGTTCGGCGCTTTACAGCCTGGGGGATGGTGCCTACGGTGCGCTCGCACCATGCGGCCGGTCCGTGCCGACCATGGCTGAAGGAGGTCAGGTGTTCCGCAATCACAGACGCAGTACCCGCGCCACCGTCACGGGGTTCGCGGCGGCGATCCTGCTCGCGGTTCCCGCGTTCGCCGCCAGTAGCAGTGCCGCCGTCGAGCCGGGCAGCGTGCTCTGGCTGGACGCCCGCCGGCCGGTGCCGGCGCGGGTGGAGGCGCTGCTGCACGCCATGACGCTGCCCGAGAAAGTCGGCCAGATGGACCAGCAGCTGGTCACCACGCTGACCGATCCGAACGGCACCACGTGCGGGAACAACGGATTCAACCTCCCCAACCCCGAATGCATGCGGAAAATACTGGTCGACGCCAACGTCGGCTCGGTTCTCGCGGGCGGCACCGAGAATCCGGTCGACACCACGGGCAAGGGCGGCGTGGGCAACACCGGTTACGACTGGGCCACCGAGTACAACACCATCCAGCAGTTCGCGATCAAGAACTCGCGCCTGCACCTCCCCGTGGTGTTCGGCGTCGACGCGGTGCACGGCTTCGGCCACCCGTGGCAGGCGCCGCTGTTCCCGCAGTCCATCGGCATGGGCGCCACCTGGAACCCCGCGCTCGCCCAGGCCGGTGGCAAGGCGACCGCGGACGCCCTGCGCGCCACCGGCTGGACCTGGAACTTCGCCCCGGTCCAGGACATCGCGCGCGACAACCGGTGGGGCCGCACCTACGAGACGTGGGCCGAGCAACCGGTCCTGTCGGCCGCGATGGGCGCCGCGAACATCAAGGGGATGCAGACGCCCGGCAAGCGCGGTGAGCTGAACGTCGGCGCGACGGTCAAGCACTTCGCCGGCTACTCGCAGTCGGTCAACGGCCACGACCGGGCCGAGGCGCTACTCCCCATGAACTACCTCCAGACGACGATCCTGCCACCGTACGCGGCCGGGATCGACGCGGGAGCCGAGACGGTGATGGTCAACTCCGGTTCGATCAACGGCGTTCCCGCCACCGCGTCGCGCTACCTGCTGACCGACGTCCTGCGCGACCAGATGCACTTCCAGGGTGTCGTGATCAGCGACTACCAGGACGTCACCGCGTTGCAGACCGCCTATCACGTCGCGGCGGATCTCCCGGGTGCCATCGCCGCCGCCGTGAACGCGGGCGTCGACATGAGCATGCAGGTCTCCGACGCGGCCGGGTGGCAGGCCGCGATCCTGCAGGCCGTCGACACGGGCAAGATCTCGCGCGCCCGGATCGACCAGGCCGTGCGCCGCATTCTCACGCTGAAGTTCCGGCTCGGCCTGTTCGACCAGCCGTGCGTGGCCGATCCGGCGAAACCGTGCGTGGACGCGAATGCCGCCGATGCCGCCGTCACCGCGGGCCGTGATCAGACGCTGAAGGCCGCGCGGGAGTCGATCACCCTGCTGCGCAACGAGAACAACGCGCTGCCGTTGCCGGCGGGCGCGAAGGTGGTGGTGACCGGCCCGAGTGCGGACTCGATGACCAACCAGCTCGGCGGCTGGAGCGTGAGCTGGCAGGGCGTGGCGGGTGCCGGGCACGTGTGCTGCATGGGCCCCGAGAACCAGATCCCGCCGGGTACCACCGTGCTGGGCGGCATCCGGGCCGCGAACCCGGCCGCGGTCTACGCACCGGACCAGGCGAGCGCCGTCGCGGCCGCGGCGGACACCAGCGCCTACGTGGCGGTGGTGGGGGAGAAGGCCTATGCGGAAGGACTGGGCGACAACCCGGCGCCGGCCCTGGCGCCCGACCAGCAGGCTCTCATCTCGGCGCTCGAGGCGACCGGCAAGCCGGTGATCGTCGTGGTCGTCGCCGGCCGGCCGGTCGGGCTGGGCCCGGCCGGGAAGGCGAACGCGGTGCTGATGGCCTACCAGGGCAGCACGGAAGCCGGCACGGCGGTGGCGGATGTGCTGTTCGGCAAGACGAACCCCGCGGGCAAGCTGCCGATCAGCTGGCCGTCCGACGCGCCGGCCGTCGGCGGTGACTTCGCCGGCACGGCGCCGTCCCCGCTGGGGGACCAGCCGAAGTTCTTCGACCAGCTGCCCAGCACCGCCTCGGGTCAGGGCAACGCGTACAACCCGCAATTCCCGTTCGGTTACGGCCTGTCGTACACGACGTTCACCCACACGAACCTGTCGGTGCCGCCGAAGGTGGCGCGGGGCGGCACGGCCACCGCGACGTTCACCGTCACGAACACCGGAACCCGCGCGGGCACCGACATCGTGCCGGTGTACGTGGCACAGCCGGTGAGCCCGGTGGTCGTCCCGCCGCAACGGCTGGTCGGCTTCGCGCGGGTGACGCTCGACCCGGGCCGGTCCCAGGTCGTGCGGGTGTCCTTCCCGGCGGCGGCGCTGGCCGAAAGCGCGGGGGACATCAACGCGTCCGGCCCGCCCGTCGTGCTGCCGGGCAGCTACGTGCTGCAGCTGGACAAGAACGGCACGACGCCGTACGCGGTGGACGTGTCGGCGCCGTTCGCGATCCAGTAGCACCGCGCCGGTCTGCGGGGGCGACGCCGGCGCGTCGCCCCCGCAGATCGGTATGGACGGCGTCATCCACCTCGGGCCGCGCGCCGACGACCCGGTGCGGTCCCTGCCCGAGCGCGGCACATCGGGCTGACCCTGCCCGTACGGACAAACTCGTGAAGAGAAGAGACGTCACCGCCAGCGAGACAGCCACCACAAGCACGCATCGAACCGCGTCTGCCACCTGTCCGCCTTCACGCCCAGCCGCACGCCGTGATGCCACCGGAACAGCAGGACGGTGCCGCCCGCGCCGAGCAGGGTCAGCAGGCTGCCGGCCACGATGACCGGGGTGTGCTTGTCACCGTCGTCCAATTCCGCGCGTCGCTCGTCCGGCCACACCCGGATCTGCACCCGGCGGCCCGGGACGATCTCCCGCCCCGGGAAAAGTCCCGCCGACCGGTGCACATCCACGGCCATGGAGACGCCGGTCCACACCACCGCGAGCCCGCCGACCAGCACCAGCAGGGGAAGCCACAACAACGCCGCCTCGGGCAGCCAGGACTTCGACGACGTCATGCCTCCAGCACGCCAGGAAGGCCTCGGTGGTTGCCCGGCGGCCCGGAAACGCACAGCGTACGTACAGCCCGATCTGCGGCTGACGGGCTGCCTGCAGAGCGAGAGCGCGTCGGAGTCGACGCGATAACCGGTGGACGGGCACGTGCGACCCACCTAGCCTTCCCGTCGAACGTATGGCCTTCCGTCCGAAGAGGTGCATTTCATGAATGTCCGGGTAGCCCGGCCGTCAACGGCCGACCCAGTGCTGACCACTGTGAACTACCCCTTGGACGTGAGGAATCCCCGAAGTGGATCTACCCCGTAGCTTCACCATCCGCGAGAGCGGCCACCGCATCCACAACCCGCTCACCAGCCGGAAACTGGCCGACTTGGGCGAGGCGCTGAACCCTCCACCCGGCACCCGGATGCTCGACCTGGCCTGCGGCTCGGGCGAGCTGCTGTCTACCTGGGCCCGCGATCACGGCATCACCGGAACCGGCGTCGACATCAGCACCGTGTTCCTGGCCAAGGCCCGGGCACGGGCGAGCGAACTGGAGGTCGCCGGACAGGTCAGCTTCACCCGTGGTGACGCGTCGAACCACGTTGCCGACGACCCGGTCGATATCGGGTCGTGCGTCGGTGCGAGCTGGATCGGAGGTGGCGTTGCCGGCACGGTGGACCTGTTGCGACGCAGCCTGCGTCCCGGCGGCATGATGCTGATCGGCGAGCCGTACTGGCGCAGGCAACCTCCGGATCAGGCCACCGTCGAAGGCTGTCACGCCACCGGTGAAGACGACTTCCGTGGCCTTCCGGAACTGCTGGAACAGTTCGGGGAGCTGGGTTGTGACGTCGTGGAGATGGTCCTGGCCGATCAGGACAGCTGGGACCGGTACGTCGCGGCTCAATGGCTCAACATCCGCCGTTGGCTGGACGCACATCCCGACGACGAGCTGGCCGGGCAGATGCGCGCGGAGCTCACCGCCGCTCCGGTACGCCACGTCCGGTACCAACGCGAGTACCTCGGCTGGGGTGTCTTCGCTCTGATGGACCGCTGACACCAGCGGCCGAGTGAGTCCCGGTGACCCGGCACCGGGACTCACTCTGTCCCCATCGAGCACGTCGGCATCGGCCAAGCGTCGCCGCTGTGCTGCCCCGCAGGTCAATCACCCAGCCGTACGGGCCGGTGGCGCAACCCCGCGCATCACCTGCTGCCGACCGTGCGGTACCGCTGCTCGGTGGCTGCGTGGCGAACAGGCCCGGGAGGCGCATCAGAGCGAGACACCTCGCAACGCGGGCGTCCCTGCGGCATCGGCGCTCAGGACAGCGCGGCCGACCACCGTCACAGCACGATGGCCGGTGTCAGCGTGGTGCCGTCGTCCCGCACCACCAACTGCACCTGGCCGTGCTCGACCTGGTCGAACGCGAACCTCCCTCGCTCATCGGATGTCGTCGACAGCAGTCTTTTCCCGGTGCGCAGCTCGACCGGCAGCGCACCTGGAGGGGCGATCCAGCCGTCCACCCGGACCGTGTCCTCGGTCGAGGGCGTCAGGGTCAGCACAACGGTCCGGCGCGTGCCGCTGAAGGTGATCGACCGCGTGCATTCCTCGCCCCGGGCACCCGCCAGTTCGCGGCGCCCGCCCGCCCGGAAGATCTCGACGTCCGCGGTGGTCGGTTCCAACGCGAACAGGACCCAGTCCGCCAACAGCGGCGGGGGTGGGTCGACAGCCGTCCACAGCTCGCGGACCTGCTGCAGGACGACCTCGTCGGGGTTGGTCATGGCACCCACACTTCGTCGTCGCGGCCACCGGCCTCCAGCAGCCGCCGCAGCTGGGCCAGGCATCGGCCGCGGGTCGGGCCGATCGACCCGTGCGGAAGACCGAGGCTCGCGCCGACGGCGCGGTAGTCCGGTCGCGGCACGAACGCGACGATGCGCAGAAGCCGTTGGCAACGGTCGGGAAGCCGGCGCAGCAGGGTCCAAAGCCGGTGGTTGGTCTCCGCGGCCACCGCGAGCTGTTCGGGACCGAGGTCCTGGTCCGGGCTGTCGCGCAGGTCCGCGGGATCGACGAGCCGCTCGGCGCGCAGGGCTCGCGCGACCCGCCACGCCTCTCGCTTGGTGACCACGACGAGCCAGCCGGTGAGCGCATCGGGGGTGCGGATGTCCGCCAGCGAGCGCACGAGGGTGAGCCAGGTGTGCTGCACGACGTCCGAACTCGAATCAGGGTCGAGTCCCTGCGCCCGCGCGATGTGCCAGAGCATCGGGGTCAGCTCGCGGACGATCTCGGCGAGGCACTGGCGGTCGCCGGTCCTGGCGGCCTCGAGCAGTTCGCCGATGTGTGCGTTGGTGGCCGACGTCGGAAGTCCGTTCATCTCGGTGCCGCGAAGCCAACGGCGAGCGGCAACGCTCACCTCCTCCAGCAGAGAAGTCGTGTCGATCACCGAGAGCGCTACACGTGCCGCGAGATTCACCCGGACGGCCACAAAAACAATCACGGATTTCGTCGTATCTGCGAGGCCCTCGCGCCACCCCTGGTGCGGTAATCGATTTTGAGGGGACGTGGAGTGCGATGGCGACAACGGAAGCGACGAACGCGTCGATCGGCCTCGGGCTGTCGATCGTCGGGGCGGTGTGCGGGACGGCCTTGTCCACCCTGGTCACCGAGTCCGGCCCCGGCAGGCTGGTCGCGCTCTGTCTCGGTGCGGCCATCCCGCCGTTCATCAGCACCGTGGGTCGGTGGCGTCCGGTCCGGGCCACCCTGGGCCTGCTGATCACGGTGGTCGCGGCTCTTGTCACCTACTCGGGCGCGGCCGGCGTGACCGTCGCGACCGGCGAGAAGATCGTGCCTGTTCTGCAGATCCGGACCAAGATAGTGGGAACCGGGTCGACCACGCCGCCGTCGACCACGCCGACTCGCAAGAACGACCGCAAGCTCGAGGCCACGCCCGCGAGACTGACCTGCAGACCGGTCTGCGACAGCAAAGTCTCGATCAAGAGCACCGGGGAGGCGCCGGTGCACGTCGACACCGTCGAGCTCGACGGCCCGGCGAAGGCGAAGTTCACCCACACCGGGGAATGCGTCGGGAAGACGCTTGAACCCGGTGACGGCTGCACCGTCGACGTGAAGTTCAAGCCCGGTGGTGCGACCGGTGCGCAGACCGCGCAATTGGTCGTCAAACACGACCTGAACGACGAAGCGATGGTCGTCGAGCTGAGTGGTGAACGGCCGCCGAGTCCGGCCCTCGACCTCGCCGTACCGGCGCGCGGGTTGCGCTGCGTCCTGCAGCCCGGCGGGGCTGCCGACGGCCAGGACGCGCTCGAGGTGTTCTTCCACGTCGCGCTGACCGGCGCGACCCCCGAACAGCTGCCGGGGCTCGTTCCGGTCAAAGTGAGCAGCGTCCCCGGCGCGATGGTCACGCTGAACACGGCCGTGAGCCCGGATTCGGCCGGCTCCACGGTCGCGGCCCTGCCGTTGAGCGCGTTCGATTACGGCCGCGCGCACACGGTCACGATCACCATTGATCCCGATCACAAGATCGCGGAACGCAGCGAGTCGAACAACGCGCTCAAGTTCCGTGTGACGCTTCCGGCCAAGTCCACCTCACGCCAAACCGTCCCGCTGCACTGCTGATCCTGCGAATGGTGCAACGCGCCTGGTTCCCGCGGCGACTTACCGAATGACCTGTTTGAGAGGAAGATTCCGATGACGATCCGTGTCAGCGAACGATCGGACGTCTATGCCGACCACCCCGACCTGCCTGACTGGCCACAGTCGTTGCTGGACAGGCACGGCAGCCGTATGTTGCGCCCCGTCGAGGCAGCACGCGTGCCCGGGGGCCGGCCGACTCCGCAATCGCTGTCGACCGTGTACCGCTCCGCCGTTCTGCTGTTTCCCCGAAGTGTGCTCCTCGACGCCAATCTGCTCGAGAAGATCGAAAAAGAGATCAACGTGACGGGCGTCAGTCTGCTCACGGACGGTAAAACACCGCCGTCTCCCGCTCTCCCCGACCAGCTGCGGCGACTGGACGACCGGTACACGGCGCTGTTCCCGATCCCCGTTGTGCTCGTCGCGTACGGCAAGAACGCCGTAGAGATCGACGCCTGGAAGGCACTCCAGCAGATCCGCACTGCAAGCAGCCAGGGCCGGCTGGACGCGCACCCCGGCCTCGACCTCATCTCGCTGGAACACCTCATGGTCGGCGCCAACTACGGTGGTGTCCCGACCTGGGGCCCGCGTGACATCCGCGACTCCGCCGATGACGGCGGCCCCAACGCGTCCTACCGGATGCTGCCGGTCGCCTACACCGGCGCACCGCCGCTGCGCGGCAAGAAGCCGCCGGGTGGCCGCCGGGTCGTGATCGCGGTGCCGGACACCGGCCTCAACGCGCACCCGTGGTTCGGCCTCAAGAAGCTCGGGGATCCCTTGCCCGCCGGCGGTTTCCTTCATCGCTTCGAAGCATCGGAGGCCGCGATCATGGCGCAGCAGCAGCGCCTGGACACGCTGACGCCCACCGATATCCTCACCGAAGCCTGGGAGAGCGCGACCTACGACGACACCGTGACCGAGAACGTCTCCAGGGCGACCGGGCATTTCACGTTCATCGCGGGCCGCATCCTGCAGAACGCGCCGGACGCCGACGTGCTCGCCATGCGGGTGCTGCACAGCGACAACATCTGCTATGAGGCCGACCTCCTGCTCGCCATGTGGTTGCTCGTCGACCGCATCACCAACGCACAGAGCGACAAGGACATCGTCGACATCGTGTCGATCTCGCTCGGCGGCTACGTCGAGACCGAGTCGTCGAAGGCGAGCCACCTCCGCACGGTTCTCCGGGCGCTGGCCGAGCTCGGCGTGATCGTGGTCGCCGCCGCGGGCAACGACTCCACCACCCGCCGGTTCTACCCGGCCGCCTTCGCCACCGAGGCCGCCGACTCGAGCGATCCGTGGCCCGGCCCCCCGGTGGTCGCGGTGGGAGCGCTCAACCCGGACGACACCCAGGCGTGGTTCAGCAATGCCGGGCCGAACGTGACCGTCGAGGCGACGGGGGCGAACGTTCTCAGTACCTTCCCGCCCAGCGTGCGCGGCCCGGTCGGTCCCGGACGCATCACCCGGTCGGGCAAGCGGCAGTCCGCCGACGCCGACCTGTACGCGACCGGGTTCGCCATCGGGTCCGGAACCTCCTATGCGGCTCCGGAAGTCGCCGCCCAGCTCGCGCGGTACCTGGTGAAGCAGAGCGTGCCGATCACGGAGGTGGGCAAGGATCTCATGAGGGAACGGGCGATGCAGGCGATCAAGAGCTTCCGGAAGGACCACTCACCCCAGAGGAACCGGACGAGCTTCTGGATTTGGCTGGCTCTCGCGATCAGGCGCGCCTCGACGTGATGGCGCGCGTCGGAGCTCAGGCCCGGGACCTCCACGGCCGGGGCCGCGCCGCGATCGAGAGCAGCCGTTCCGGCGAGGGCATCCGGCTGTTCCGGCGGGCGTTGCGGCTGATCGGATGGCCGGACGCCCGCGAGCGCGAGCATCAGGTGATCGCGGCTCGCATCCTCATCAGCATGGCTGCGGCCGAGGTGCACCTCGGCCGCAGCGAGGAGGGTTTCCGGCTGCTTGACGAGGCCGAACGCGTCGTGGCGCCGGAGGATCGCAGTGCGCTGCTCTCGCAGCGCGGCCTTCTCTGCATTCTCGTCGGCAGGATGGACGACGCCCTCCACCACCTGAACGAGGGCATCTCCCTGAACAGCGATCCCACCGACCAGTACGGCCTCGCCACCGATCTGATGAACCGCGGCATGCTGCACGGGCTCGCCGGGCGGGCGCGGCTCGCGAAGATCGACCTCGAACGCTGCGAAACGGTCGCCCACGCCGCGGACCTGCCGCTGATCGTGGCCAAGGCACGCCTCAACCTCGGTTACTGCGAAACGCTCAGGGGCGACATCCCGGCGGCGTTGCGCGCGTTCACCCTGGCCGGACAAGGATTTGCGGTCCATGCGCCGAAGCTGCTCGCGGTCGTCGGCATCGACAAGGCGAGAGCGCTCATGCAGGCCGGTCTCGCCGACGAAGCCGCGTCAGAGCTGGATGAGGCGATCCGGTTGCTCGGCCGGCGGCCGACGTACGAACGCGCCGAGGCCGCGCTCACCCGAGCGCAGGCGGCCGTCGCCCAGCAGCAGTTCGGTACGGCCAGGTCATGGGCGCGTCGCTCCGAACGGTACTTCCTCCGGCGCGGCGACTCGAGCCGGGCCGCGGTGGCCGTGCTCACCCGCCTGCGCGCGGACTTCTGCACAGGTAAACGACTCAACAGCGTCGAGGCCGAAGCCGCCGAACTCGCCATCCGGTTGCGCGGCCTCGGCCTGCAGAACGACGCCGAGACTGCCGGTCTGCTGGCTTCGCGGGCCGCGACGCGGCGCGGACGGCTCGAAGACGCACGGCGTCACCTCGCGACCGGACGCAGCGCCCAGCCCGTGCTGGAGACCGTGCTGTTGCGCAGGATGACGACTGCCGAGCTGCACCTCGCCGCGGGACGCACTGGTGACGCGCTACGGCAGGCGCGATCGGGACTCTCGCTGCTGCACGAACACCGCGGCAGGCTCGGCAGCCTCGACCTGCGCACCGGCGCGGCCGCGCTGGCGTCGGAGCTGGCGGCTGTCGGGCTGGCCACCACCGTGCGGCACAGCAGCCCCGCACGGATCTTCGGCTGGGCGGAACGCTCGCGAGCACAGGC
The DNA here is from genome assembly GCF_046548995.1 of Amycolatopsis sp. lyj-109. Lineage (NCBI taxonomy): Bacteria > Bacillati > Actinomycetota > Actinomycetes > Pseudonocardiales > Pseudonocardiaceae > Amycolatopsis > Amycolatopsis sp. lyj-109. The sequence continues at coordinate 5,888 of NZ_JAJPWR010000007.1, read as the reverse complement.
GTTCCTCATGCGACCGGTGCGCCCGCCGTTCGACGCCGAGACCTCCGATGCGGCGGCCGAGCTGCGCCGGCTGGCAGTCGTGATCCGGGACGCCGAGCTCGCGGGACGCCCGGACGTCGAAGCCAGGCGCCGCTGCACCCGTTTGGAGCACCTCATCCGGGAACGCGGGTGGCGCGTCGGCGGGGACGGTGGGTACCACCACCTGGCAACGTTGCACCACGTCTCGGACGAGCTGTCCGCGCAGAACGCGGTGATGGTGAGCTTCATGACCGTCGACGACGAACTGCTCGCTCTGGCGATCGCCGACGGGCGGGCCGACCTCGTGCGTCTTGGGGACAGGCCGACGGTCGTCGAGGCGATCACCCGGCTGCGCGCCGACCTCGACGCCCTGTGCGGCAGGCGGCATCCGCCCGCGTTGCGGGAGGTCATGACCGGGTCGGTCGACCACCAGCTGACCGTACTGGGCGAGCGTCTCGTGCGGCCGTTCGAGAAGATCCTCGCCGACCGGGACCTGGTCGTCGTCCCGACAGGCCCGCTCGCCGGAATCCCGTGGGGGCTCCTCGACGCGCTGCGCGGACGTCCGGTCACCGTGACACCTTCGGCGTCGTCGTGGCTGCGCGGCACACACGCACCACGCACCGAGCCGTCCGGCGCGGGCCCGCTGCTGGTCGCCGGGCCGGGCCTCGAGTTCGCCACCGCCGAGATCGGCAAGATCGCGGGCATCCTGCCCGCCAGTACGATGCTCACCGGCGACGACGCGACAGTCGCGGCGACTCTCGCGCACATGGACAACCGCCGGATCGTGCACTTCGCCGCGCACGGCCACCACGAGCCGGGCAATATCCTGTTCTCACGGCTGGACCTCGCAGACGGCCCACTGATGGCGTATGACATCGAAGCGCTGCCTGCGGCACCCGAACACGTCGTGCTGTCCTCCTGCGACACCGGCCGCTCGGTGATGAGAACCGGTGACGAAATGCTCGGCTACGCCGCGGCCTTCCTCTACAGCGGAACGAAAACCGTGGTGGCCGCGGTCGCGAGAGTGGCAGACGACACTGCCGTGGACGTCATGAGCTGCTACCACGACCTGCTGCATCGGGGTGCGACACCAGCGCGTGCGCTCGCCAAGGCGTCACAGGCCGCACCCCTTGTCCCGTTGGTGTCCTTCGGCTCCTGATGCACGGAGCGGGGAGGCCGGCCTGTCCTTCATGCGGAGCGCCCTGCCCGGAATCCACGGCGCGCTGTTCAGCTTGATCCACTCGGGCGGTCGTCGGCAGGAGCGGACGTCCGGGTCAACGACCGATCAGCGGCATGAGCGAGCGTTGGGGCAATTGACCTTCACCCCGTCTCGGTGATGGGGGCGTGCCGTGCGAGTGTGTGGATCCAAGCGCATGCATCGACTTCTTTTACTGCCACGTGAACAGGCTGATAGGAGGTGGGGTCGATTCCTCTGTGACCGTGCCGGACTACTCCCTGGTGGATCACGTCGGAGACGGCAAGCGCGAGGCCTGTATGTGGGTGGCGCGTGAGTGCTTCGTACAGCGGTGCGGAATCGACCAGGCGGCAGGCCAGGTTGAGATCGGTCCCGACCCAGCCGTGCGGGCCGGGGAGAACTTCGCCGGCGTGGACGGCGACCCGCACCCGGATCTGGTGGCCCGGCGTGGCACGCAGGTTGTGATCGTGCAGGCGGGCGTTCAGCTGAGGAATGAACGGGTTGAGCAGAACCGCCTTGGACACCGCAGCCGGTACGAACACGATCATGCCGTCGCCTCGATCGGCGGTTTCGAGCCGGTGCCACGGGATCTTGGACGCGTGGAAAGCCGTGCGGACGACCCGATCGAGGCTCGCCCGGATGTGCAGCTGCGCGCGATCGTTCCGCCGTCCGGAGTCCGCCATGTCGATGACCACGATCGACCGGTGCTGCGGGTCCAGGGTTTTGAAGGTCTTCGTGCCGATGTGGAACGCCGACAAGGAGAGCGCGAATCTGGTGATCTCGTGTCGCAAAGTCATGGCCTGCCTCCTGCCGATGTGATGCCGGTCGGATCGATCGTCCGGTGATGGGTCGTCCGGTTTACGGGCGCCGGCAGGAATGTGACGACCTAGCACGGACGCGGACAGGTCTGAACGCACCGCGTACTCCGATCCGCTACGGGGACTGGTGGTCACCTGACAGCTTCTGACAGAGTTGAACACCAGGAGCATGGGAGAGCCGTGGCGCTGAAACGGGAGCCGACACCAGCCGGGGCAGTCACCGACCTGTTCGATCGGCTGCACGAGTTGCACCTCGATGCTGGTGAGCCGGGTGTACGGCAGATCGCCACGGGTATCGGCCGCGGAGTTTTGAGCTACACCACGGTGCACAACGTATTCCGAGGCCCGAGGGTCCCCAAGTGGGGACACCTTGAGCTGATCGTCGACCAGCTCGGCGGCGATGTCGGGACCTTCCGGGCGCTCTGGCGTGCCGCGCGCCTGGCGGAGCTCGCCCTACCCGCGCCATCCGAGGTCGAAGACGCCCGGCAGCTCGTGCCGCACAGCGCGTATCGGCCGGACGTGCCCGCTGCGACCACGCGGGCACCGGTGGTCGGCCGCGACAGCGATCGGCAGTTCGAGTTCGTCGTGGTGATGAGCAGAATCCCGCCGTTCGGTGCCGGTGACGGGCGGTCGAAACATAATACCGGGATCAGTCACACGTTGCGCAGGTTGGTCGTGGAGCGGCGTGGGGTGTGGGTCGGGTGGTCCGGCCTCGCCGACGCGGCCGCCGGCCTCGAGTCAGCGAGTGGGATGGACGCCATGGCGATCCCGATGTCCGGCCGTGAAGTCGAATGGCACCTGGAGGGGCAGTGCCATTCGACGCTGTGGCCGCTGTACCACGACGCGATCGAGCGCCCCGAATTCCACCGGGACTGGCGCGACACCTATCGCATGATCAATCAACGCTACGCCGACGCAGTCGCGCACGTCGCGGCGCGCGGGGCGACGGTATGGATCCACGACTACCAGCTGCAGCACGTGCCCGCGTTGCTCCGGGACCAGCGACCCGACCTGCGCACGGGGTTCTTCCTGCACATCCCATTCCCGCCACCGGAACTGTTCACCCAGCTGCCCGATCGTGACGAGACGTTGCGGGGGCTGCTCGGTGCCGACGTCGTCGGCTTCCAACGTCCCGCCAGTGCGCAGAACTTCCTCCGGTTGTGCGCCGACCTCCTCGGTCTGCGCAACGGCGACAGCTCCGTCCACGTCGGCGGGCGCACGGTCATGGTTGACGCCTATCCGGTCTCGGTCGACGTCGAGGCGATCGAACGAGACGTCGGGCGACCGCAGATCATGCGACGGGCCCAGCGGATCCGAGCCGAACTGGGGAATCCCGAGATCGTGATAGCCGGGCTCGACCGTCTCGACTACACAAAGGGAATCGAACAACGTCTCCTGGCCTACGGCGCGATCCTCGCCGACGTGCAGACGGCCTCGAACCCGCTCGCGTTCATCCAGGTTGCCACCCTGAGCAGGGAGCGAGTGGCGAGGTACACGAGCTTGCGAGAGCGGGTGGACCGCCTCGCGGGCCACCTCAACGGCAGCTACGGCCGAATGGGGAACCCGGTGGTCCGCTACACGAACCAGCCGCTCGACTACGACGAGGTCATGGCAATCTACCGAGCGGCCGATGTCATGGTCGTGACCCCCTTTCGAGACGGCATGAACCTCGTTGCGAAAGAGTATGTCGCGAGTCGTGTAGACAATCGCGGTGCCATTGTCCTGAGCGAATTCGCCGGGTCAGCCGCAGAGCTGGACGAAGCCATTCTGGTCAACCCGTATGACGCGGACGATTTGAAAGACGCGATCTTACGGGCGATCGAGATGAGTCCGGCCGAGCAGGTCCGAAAGATGAAAGCCATGCGGAGCTGGCTGCGGGCCCACGACGCTCGGGCATGGATCACGGCTTTCATGACAAGCTTGGACAACGTCTCGCGCACCACTTTGTGACACCTCGCTCGGCGAAAGACGTTCAGTCCTTTTGGGCAGGCAGACGTCGTGACGGACGTCGTGGGGCATGGTGACTTCGCAGGTGCTCGCCGAGGTTGACCGCAGTGCGCTGTGGCGCCGTCGCCGCAGGCCAAGCCATTGCCCTGACCGCAGGCGCGTCTATGTTCGCGGCGAGCGTGGCTCTGATCGCCTTCACCCCGTCAGCCGCGGATCAAGGACTTGATCGGCCGGCGTGCACCTACTCGCCCTGCCAACTCTCATCGCCCTCATGGCTCGAGTCGTAGTGACATTCGCTCATCGGCTACTTGACACTGGTGGGCAGGACCGGGTCCGGCCAGACTGCGGTCCAGGTGCTCGGTGAGTTGCTCCCACATTGCGGCTGCCTGCCCGTGTCATTGGTGTGGCTCTCTCATGGCATGCGTCTCGCCGAGCACCGTGCGAGGAGTGGCTCAAAAGGGGTTTGTTCTGCTCAAAGTAGCGGTGCCCTCCTTGCTGGAACAATCAGCATCGAGCAAGGAGAATATCCATGACGTTCATTATTGGGATGGATCCACATAAGCGTTCGGCTACGATCGAGGTGATCAACGAACGCGGTGACCTGGTCACGGTCGGCAAGTTCGGCACTGACAAGTTCGGGTATGCAGAAATGTTGTCGGCTGGACGTCGGTTCGCCGGGCGAGTATGGGCGGTGGAAGGTTGTAACGGCGTCGGCCGGCATATTGCCCACCGGCTGGTCCATGACGGTGAGACGGTGCTGGATGTGCCGGCGAAGTTGTCGGCGCAGGTGCGGGTGTTCGCCACCGGCAACGGCCGCAAAACCGACCCGGTCGACGCGCACTCCGTCGCCTTGGCCGCGTTGCGCGCTCCGAACCTGGTCCGAGTCCAGGCTGACCCTGAGCTGGTCGTGATGGGCATGCTCGTCGATCGCCGTGACGAACTTGGCCGCGCCAGGACGCAGACCGTCAACCGTCTCCACCGGTTGCTGCTGGAACTGTTTCCCGGAGGTGTGAAGAAGTTCCTGTCCGCGGCACAGGCCCGTGCGCTCGTGGCGACGATCAAACCGCGGGACATCGTGGGCAAGACCCGCCGCCGTCTGGTCGTGGAGCTGATCGCCGAACTCGAGACCATCGACAGGAAGATGAAGGCTGCGGACAAGGATCTTCGCGAGCTGGTGATCGCCCGCGGATCGACGCTGCTGGACCTGCACGGTATCGGCCCGTCCGGTGCCGCGCGATTGTTGGCCGACGTCGGCGACATCCACCGGTTCGCCAGCCGGGACCGATTCGCGTCCTGGAATGGCACTGCACCTCTGGATGCATCCTCAGGAGAACAGCAGCGGCATCGGGGTCTGCCCAGAGTTTGGTTGACACCGGAGCTGACTGTTTTCAGGCCGCAGCTGCGGTCGTGTAGATGGTCTCAAACTCGACCGGGGTGAGCTTGCCCAGGGTGCGTTGGCGGCGTTTGCGGTGGTACTTCGTCTCGATCCAGGACACGATCGCCAACCGGAGTTCCTCGCGAGTACGCCACCGTCGGGTATCGAGAACGTTCTTCTGCAGCAACGAGAAGAATGATTCCATGGCGGCGTTGTCGCCGCAGGCACCGACCCGGCCCATCGACCCGGTCAGCCCATGGCCGCGCAACAGGGACCGGTAGGCCGCCGAGCGGAATTGGGCGCCGCGGTCGGAGTGGACCACGACATCGCTCGGGTCGCGCAGTGCGATCGCGTTGCGCAGCGCGCTGACGGCGAGTGAGGCTTTCATGTGCGAGGCGATGGAGTATCCGACGATCTTGTTGGAGTAGCAGTCCTTGACCGCACACAGATACAGCTTGCCCTCACCGGTCGGGTGCTCGGTGATGTCGGTCAGCCACTTGGTGTTCGGCGCCGTGGCGGTGAAGTCGCGGCGCAC